>NZ_JBEAES010000029.1:0-70716 GCF_050477165.1 Brevibacillus sp. FIR094
TGTATGACAGCGTGAAAGGCTGCTGTGTTAAACCGCTTCACCAACGGGCCATTTCAATGGCTCCTCGGGACGGACTCGAACCGCCGACCGATCGGTTAACAGCCGATTGCTCTACCAACTGAGCTACCGAGGAATAATCATATTTTAGAATGGTGGAGCTGAACGGGATCGAACCGATGACCTCCTGCTTGCAAGGCAGGCGCTCTCCCAACTGAGCTACAGCCCCATCCTAGCGCTTTAATGACGCAATTGCCATGTCAGCTATGTAAGTGGTGGGCCTAGGCTGACTCGAACAGCCGACCTCACGCTTATCAGGCGTGCGCTCTAACCAACTGAGCTATAGGCCCATGATTACTTCCGGAATTTAAATCTAGCATACTTTTTAATTCATTGCAATAGAAAATTTGATTTTTTTTATTGCGTGAGTGAACTTTTTTTTGAAACGAGCTTAACAAAAGTACACCCTATTATAAGTCATGTTCTTACTAGATTTCAAATGTGTTTTGAAATTTTCATTAAGAAAAAGCTTGCCCGGTAAAGGACAAGCTTTTCTTTGTTCCAACTTAAATATCAAGATCGCGAACGTTTGCCGCGTATTGCTCAATAAACTCCCTGCGAGGCTCTACTTCGTCTCCCATCAGTGTCTCAAACACCATATCGGCATCCATAGCATCCTCGAGGTCTACCTGAAGCAACGTACGGACTTCTGGGTCCATTGTAGTCTCCCACAATTGATCCGCATTCATCTCACCTAGTCCTTTATAGCGTTGGACGTTAGGCTTCGGTTGAGCTTTCAAGGTAGCGAGTACCGCATCACGTTGCTTGTCGGTATAAGCATATTGCAACGTCTTCCCTTGCTTGATGCTGTAGAGAGGTGGCTGCGCAATATAAATATACCCCGCTTCAATCAACTGTTTCATGTAGCGGAAGAAGAACGTCAGCAGAAGCGTGCGAATATGCGATCCGTCGACGTCGGCGTCCGTCATAATGACGACTTTGTGGTAACGTGCCTTAGAAATATCAAAGTCTTCACCAACACCCGTTCCCAGAGCCGTAATAATGGCACGGATCTCGTTGTTGCCGAGAATTTTGTCCAGACGTGCTTTTTCTACGTTCAATACCTTCCCGCGAAGAGGAAGAATGGCTTGGAAATGACGGTCGCGTCCCATCTTCGCAGAACCGCCCGCAGAGTCACCCTCTACAATGAACAGTTCAGATTCGGATGCGTCTTTGGAAGAGCAGTCTGCCAGTTTACCCGGCAAAGCACTTACTTCCAGCGCACTCTTGCGACGAGTCATTTCACGTGCTTTACGAGCTGCCTCACGGGCACGAGATGCCATGAGCGCTTTTTCCACAACTTTTTTGGCTACACCCGGGTTTTCTTCCATGAAGGTATTAAAACGGTCACCGAAGACAGACTCGGTAATGCTACGCGCTTCCGAGTTGCCCAGCTTCGTTTTTGTTTGTCCTTCAAACTGAGGCTCTTGAATTTTTACGGAGATAATCGCAGTGATTCCTTCACGCACATCGTCCCCGGAAAGATTCGGATCCTTTTCCTTCAGGAAGTTAAACTTGCGGCTGTAGTCATTGATAACACGAGTAAGAGCCGTTTTAAATCCGGTTTCGTGAGTACCACCCTCATGCGTGTTGATATTATTGGCAAAAGAGTAGATGTTGCTCACATAGCTGTCGTTGTACTGAAGGGCAACCTCCACGACAAGACCTTCTTTTTCCCCTTCGCAATAAATCACATCATCATGCAGGGCTTCCCGGTTTTTATTCAAGTATTCTACGAACTGGATGATACCGCCCTCGTAGTGGAAGGACTCTTCCTTCTGCTGATCTGGACGTGCATCTTTCAGCGTGATGCGCAAGCCTTTGTTAAGGAACGCCAGCTCGCGAATACGTTTTTGCAAAATCTCGTATTCAAATACCGTTGTTTCGGTAAAAATAGTCGGGTCTGGCTTGAAGGTAACTTTTGTTCCCGTCTCTTCGGTCTCGCCCACAACAGCAAGATCGGCATCCGGTGCACCTACTTTAAAGCGCATGAAGTATACCTGGTTATTTTGTCTAACCTCGACTTCCATCCACTCCGATAGTGCGTTCACTACCGAGCTACCTACCCCGTGAAGACCGCCGGACACCTTGTATCCGCCACCGCCGAATTTACCACCGGCGTGCAATACAGTCAAAACGGTTTCAACTGTGGATTTTCCGGTCTTTTCATGAATGCCAGTTGGGATTCCTCGACCGTTATCGGTTACAGATACGGAGTTGTCTGGATGAATGACCACCAAGATCTCGTCGCAATAACCAGCCAGCGCCTCGTCAATGGCATTGTCGACAATCTCCCATACCAGGTGATGCAAACCTCGGCTGCTGGTCGACCCGATGTACATTCCGGGACGTTTCCGAACTGCCTCTAGCCCTTCCAGTACCTGAATCTGACTCGCATCGTAGTTTGTATCTTTCGTCACTTGATCCACTACTCTGTCAACTCCTCCACTTCAGCTTGTACAAAGGGAAACTGATCCAAGCTGTCCACGAACTGAGCGCGTCGCTTCAGCGTCAGAGAAGAAATAGGTGAACAGTAAATGGCGTTCTTGGTGATTACATAAGACTTCGTTTCTTCCTCGCTATGGTCAACAACTGTCTTACTTTTTTCGAGTAAGAACGCTTTATTGATTTTTGAGGATTTCACAGTCTGATGATCAAGAATGGAAATAACTTCCTTCGTGCTCACCACAGTATCTCCACCAATGTGAATAAACATCCCTGTACCCCCCTACCTTTCTCCGGAGATTTTCCCTTCCCTCACGTAAAAACGAGAGGCTTGCTGGAGAACCTGATGCTTTAAGCCTTCCACACCTGTGGTACTTACAAACGTTTGTACTCGATCCTGAATAGTTTCGAGCAGCAATGTTTGCCGATGTTCATCCAACTCTGACAAGACATCATCCAACAACAGAACGGGGTATTCTCCCACTTCTTCTTTAATCAGCTCAATTTCGGCTAATTTAATGGACAGCGCACTGGTACGTTGCTGTCCCTGGGAACCATACGTTTGCACATCCATGTTGTTCACTTTAAGTGAAAAATCATCACGGTGTGGCCCAATAAGGGTGCTCCCCCGCATGATTTCCCGATCGCGAACCTCTTCGTAGGCAGCAAGCATTTTATCTACAGCCTGATCTATCGTCATCTCTTCTGTAACGGGCGATGAGTTAACGTAATGCAAAGAAAGTCTTTCCCTGCCATCGGTAATGCCGGCGTGGATTTCCTGTGCCCACGTCTCCAGCTTCCGAATGAACTCAAAACGCTTCCGTAACAATTTTACCGCTAAATCGGCTAATTGGGTATTCCAAATTGCCAGCATTTCCAGCGAGTTACTTTTTTTCATGGCCAAATCCTTTAAAAGCTGATTTCGCTGGGCCAGCACTTTGTTGTAATTGCTCAAATAATAAAGATACGTAGGTGAAACCTGACCAATTTCCATATCGATGAAGCGTCTACGCTGGGCAGGTGCGCCTTTGACAATGGAAAGATCCTCGGGTGCAAACATGACGACATTCAATGCCCCCACATAGGCGCTCAGCTTCTGCTGTTCCATTCCGTTGATTTTGGCCCGCTTTCCCTTGGTTGTCAACTGCAGCTCTAAACGAACAGAACCGTAGCGACGAAGAACATCGCTACGGATCGTGGCATAATCGGCATCCCAGGAAATTAGCTCCTTGTCGCGGGGCGTTCGGTGGGATTTGGCGAGTGCCAAAACATAGATCGATTCGAGAGCATTCGTTTTCCCTTGAGCGTTGTTGCCAATAAACAACTGGATGGGACCGTCAAATGACAGGGACATCGTTTCGTAGTTGCGATAATTGGTTAGAGACAGGTTCTTGAGAAACAAGAATCACGCTCTCCTCTCAGGGGCGTACCACTTGATAGCGACCATAGCCTTCAATCGCTACTTCATCGCCAGGATATAGCTTGCGTCCACGTCTGTTGTCCAACTCTCCATTGACCTGGATCGGAACCTCAGCCAAAAAAGCTTTGGCCATTCCCCCCGTGTCAATGATTTCAGCCAGCTTCAAAAATTGGCCGAGAGCAATATAGTCTGTGCTAATGGAAACCTCACGCATGGCTTGGCTCCTTTCTTTTACGTAAAACAAATTAGTACGTACGAACCGGCAAAATCAAATGGAGCATCCAGTCGTGATCGGTCGGACGAATCACAAATGGACTCATCGGGCCGCTAAAGCTCGCTTTGATTTCCGCGCTATCGATTGCACGCAGCGCATCGATCATGTATTTGGCGTTGAAGGAAATTTTCAATTCTTCGCCATTCATTGCTTTTGGCGTCAAAATGTCCGTTACTTTCCCGATCTCAGGTGCATTGGACGTAATTTCGACGGTTCCATCAGGCATCGTAACGAGCTTGACTACGTTCGATTTGCCTTCGCGGCTCAGCAAGGAAGCACGCTCGATGGATTGCAAAAACTCCTTGGTACTAACGGTGATCTCTGTTTTGCTTCCTTGTGGAATAATTCTGGTCGTGTCCGGATATGTTCCTTCCAAGAGACGGGAATAGAACAGGATATGCTTGGACTTCACCAAAATTTGATTGTCAGCAACAACGATATCCGCGAGATTTTGGTCGTCATCTAATATCTTTACCAATTCATTGCAGCTTTTACCCGGAACAACCACGTTATGGAAAGAAAGATCCTCTGGGCATTCGACCATTGCGGTACGGCTAGCCAAGCGATGGCTGTCGGTTGCTACAAAACGCAATTTACCTTGATCAAGCGACCACATCAAACCGGTCAAGATCGGACGCATTTCGGAAGTAGAGACACCAAAAACAGTCTGGCGAATCATCGCCTTCAGTAAATCACAGGGAACACTGAAGACTTTATCTTCTTCCAGATGCGGCAGCTGTGGATATTCATTGGCATCCATTCCGTTAATGGTGAACTCAGCTTGTCCGGAACGAATTTTGGTTACGAGACGATCATCAACTTGAATATCGATTTCATTGCTTGGCAACTTACGCACGATTTCGCTGAAAATACGTGCAGTCAACACAATGCTACCAGGTTGATGTACGGTTACTCCCCATTCTCCTGCTTCTTCCAACGGGATCTGAACTTCAATAGACACATCAGAATCGCTTGCTGTCAGTGTCAAACCTTCATCATCCGTTTTGATTTTAATCCCGGTCAAAATTGGAATCGTAGTTCTGCTAGAAACTGCTTTGCTAACATGCGATACGGCGTTCGATAGCTTTTCACGCTGAACGGTAATATGCATCGACGTGAGCCTCCCTCTCCGGCGCCATTATTTTTGGTTGGAATCTGCATAATGGCTGCGCCTTTATCATAACTTATTAGGATAAATCTTTTTAACAGAAGTAGTAATAGGGCCTGTGGATTTGTGGATATGTGGGTTCAATACGTAAAAGAGAGCCTATACACATGTGGGTAAGTTGTGTATAGGCTTTTTGCGTTATGCACAGGTTTAATGGCTTGCTTTTAACTTTTCAATGAGCGACTGAATTGTTGTTTGCATATGAGGGTCATTTGCCAGCGCACGAGAGATTTTCTCATGGGCATGGATGACTGTCGTATGGTCACGGCCACCAAATTCATCACCGATTTTCGGCAAGGAGGCATCCGTCAGCTCTCTGGAGAGATACATCGCAATCTGACGTGGGAAAGCGACGGTTTTTGTCCGTTTTTTCGCCTTGAAATCTTCTAGTTTCAGGCTGTACGCTTCTCCGACCGTTCGTTGGATGTCCATAATAGTAATCACGCGTGGGCGGGAGGAAGGAATAATGTCTTTCAGTGCTTCCGCTGCCAGCTGCGTGTCGATATCGCGATTAATCAAGGAGGAGTAGGCAACGACACGAATCAGTGCGCCTTCCAGCTCGCGGATGTTGCTGTCGATCTGGTTGGCGATGTACGCCATTACCTCATTAGGGATATCAAGATTTTCTGCTTTCGCCTTTTTGCGCAAAATCGCAATCCGCGTTTCGAGGTCTGGCGGCTGAATATCCGTAATCAGTCCCCATTCGAAGCGTGAGCGGAGGCGATCCTCCAGTGTCGGGATCTCCTTAGGAGGTCGATCGGAGGAGATGATGATTTGTTTGCTTTCTTCATGCAAGGCATTGAACGTATGGAAAAACTCTTCTTGTGTCGATTCTTTGCCTGCTAAAAACTGAATGTCATCAATTAAAAGAACGTCAACACTCCGGTATTTATTGCGGAATTCGACGGCTTTGTTGTCACGAATAGAGTTGATGAATTCATTGGTGAATTTCTCAGACGACAAATAGACCACTTTCGCCGATGGGTTGTGCTGAATGACATAATGGCCAATTGCATGCATTAAGTGGGTTTTGCCAAGTCCGACTCCTCCGTAAATGAAGAGGGGATTGTAAGCTTTTGCAGGAGCTTCAGCAACCGCAAGCGATGCGGCGTGAGCGAATCGATTCCCTGAGCCGATGACAAACGTGTCAAAGGTGTATTTGGGATTTAAGATACTGGGTGGCTGGTCATCCGCGACTGTTGGCGGTTCGCTCATTTTCACCCGTGGGGCAGGTTGTTCGTCGGCAAAAGCCGCATCAGGATTTTGCAATGCGACGAACTTTACTTTCATATTGATACCCGTCACTTCATATAGTGTATCGGTAATCAGTTGTGCGTACCTGGTTTCTAGCCAATCACGAGCAAAGTCGTTTGGTGCGACGACGATCAGTGCATCCTCTTCTAATGTAGTTGCCTTTGTCGCCTTCAGCCAGGTATCAAAACTGGGTTTGCTTAGCGATTTTTCTATCTTGGCGAGTACTTTGCGCCATAGTTCGCTAATCGCAGCATCCAACCAGAATCCCTCCCTCTGGACCATCCGAAAAATTGATGAAGCACCGATCATCTATAATGATCGAGAAAAAGTGCAAAAACCTGCTATGTTGTGACCTAATTGTCAACACAGCCGTATGTAGCGACTGTGGATAAAAAAAGTCGAAATATAGGGATTCCGCTCGTAGAAGTGAAAAAAAGCAGACGGTTATCCTCAATCCTGTGAGTAACGACATACACATAGGAAAGAATCTGTCCACAAACTTATCCACACCCTGTGGAAAAACCGATTTACGTATCGGAGTTATTCACGCTTCAAAACAAAAACATAATAACAGATATAAGGCATGGTATCAATGGTTTTTTCATACTTATCCACAAACACAACTTCTGGTACTCGCCACATATTCACATCCCTATATTTTGTGTACAAGCTGTAGATAAACTTGTCGAAAGCTATTTTTGTGGATAAAATGATATCCACAGGTCCGGGAAATAGTTTTATGGGGATATTTGCCTTGGTAATGAAATTCCACCGTCACTTGACTTTTTAGGCATATGTTCTTATAATGCAAAAGAATGTCTTTGCAAGACGGAGGTGTATACGTAATGAAACCATCTTTCAATCCTAACAACCGCAAGCGCAAAAAGGATCATGGATTCCGTAAGCGCATGAGCACAAAGAATGGCCGCAAAATTTTGGCTGCTCGTCGTCAAAGAGGTAGAAAAGTTCTTTCCGCTTAGGCCACACTTTTAGTGGCCTTTTTGTTTGCTTACGTATGTCTGAAAATTCTTTGTTCTTATAAAAAGAGGAAGGCCTTCTCCGATGTGGAAACCTTTTGAGGGATAATCGTTACCTAGCTACCGAAAATCCTACTATTATGAAGAGACAGGAGGAGGCCGATGGAGCAAAGCAAGGACGTAACCGACGTTGGCGCGCGAGTTTCTTGATGAATGGCCTCTAGCCAGCTTGGTATGTGCCTATGCTGGTGGATCTGTCGGGAGGGGAGAAGCGGACGCATACAGCGACCTCGATTTACACATCTTTGTGGAGGGAGAAGGTGAGCCTTCCTGCGAAAATCGCCTGTTTAGAGGGCATGTGATACAGCTGCTGGTCCAATGTGCTCCTACAGATGAAGAAGTATACGAGAATCCGTGGGCATGGCGTTACTTAAAGGAAGCAAAGGTTGTTCTGGATCCAGAGGATCGTTTCACTTCCTGGATGAATGACATGTGTGCCTATATGGATTCTCAGGCTGGAAAAGAGAAAATGTTCGCACAGGCAAAAGCGGAAGTAGATTCGTTCCACGAAGAGGCGCAGGCTGCCTTAATGGAAGGCTTTCCTTACTCCGCTTATTTGGCTGCATGGGCAGGATGGGTCGGTGCGCTGCAAATGAGTGCCGTTTTCCAGGGGTATTCATTGAGTGATGCACAGTTGTATCAGCTGGTACAGAAAGCAAGACGTTCGGACGTTGTGGATGGCTTTTTTCAGGAGACATACCGGAGTAATGAAGAGGTACAGGATGCGCTTATGCTATTGGCGGACTATCGAGCTCATCTACGGTCAAAAAATGAAGGGATTACGTTTGCACTGGCGGCTGAAAATGATTGGTTAGTAAAGAGGAAGGTTCAGAGATTGCAGGCGCAAAATCAGCTTGATATGGCCGGGTTTTTATTATTTTCAGAGGCGATCTGGATATATCATAGCGTGGATTCTGATGAATGGCTGGAGAATCATTGGGCGGATCTGCCTGCCAAGCTTTCCTTGTCTCTTCAAATATTGGGCTTTTTCCAAGCGGATGAGCAATTGCTCTCTGACTTGCGCTGTGCCAGTGCAGAAATCATCGCGGAAATTGGCTGATAGCCGATATTTTTTCGCTGAATTTTTGATTTTGTTCTAAACAGAGTATACTTAGGGAAAAAAGTGGACGAAACAAGGATATACTGGTAGATGCTGTGTACGTTTTCTACTATAATTGTGATGTTAGGGGTTGTTTACCTTTGCATCGTTCACACCGGCTCAAAAAAAATGAGCAATTCCAAGCTGTGTTTCAACGAGGAAGTTCTGCTGCTAATAAGCAGTTTGTCTTGTATTCATCAAAGCAAGAGGGACAAGCGGCTTTTCGCGCTGGAATTTCCGTCAGTAAAAAAATTGGCAATGCTGTTGTCCGCAATAGAGTCAAGCGGCTTATACGCGAAGCAGTAGCTCGAATGGAGTCTGATATTCCAGTCGGTCTCGATCTCGTCATCATCGCCCGTCCGGGTGTGGAAGCGATGACGCTTGAAGCCATTGAGCAATCTCTGTTACATGTGATGAAGCGAGCCAAAGTGATCAAACAGGCACCCGTACATAATGGAAAAAGAGATGGAAAAAGAGGGTGAAACGATGATGGCGAAGATCATGGTTTGGTTGATTCGGGGATACCAACTGATGATTTCTCCGTATAAGCCACCTTCATGTAGATTCGCGCCCACCTGTTCCCACTACGCAATCGAGTCGATTCGTCGATTTGGAGCGTGGAGGGGAGGCTGGTTGGCCCTTCTTCGCATCTTGAAATGCCATCCGTTCCACCCGGGCGGGTATGATCCAGTCCCGGATCAGCACAAATAAGATTACCTCAATTGAAGCGGGGAAAAGGAGGATCACCCTTGAGTAGACGTACACTCAGCATTCTTATGCTGACTATGCTGGTTCTAGTTTTGTCGGGCTGTAACCCCCAAGCTGCTGCACCGATTGGCCCTGACGCAACCGGCATTTGGGACAAGTATTTGGTCTATCCACTGTCCTGGCTGATTAAAGAGAGCGCATTAATACTCGGAAACAACTACGGTCTGGGTATTTTGGTTGCAACGATCATCATTCGAATCATTGTGCTTCCATTGATGGTCAAGCAAATCAAGAGCTCCAAGAAAATGCAAGAAGTTCAACCGGAGATGCAAAAAATCCGTGAGAAGCACAAGAATGATCCACAAAAAGCGCAAGCAGAAACAATGGCTTTGTTCCAGAAGAGCGGTGTTAATCCGTTGGCAGGATGCTTGCCAATGTTGGTACAAATGCCGATTTTGATCGCGTTCTACCATGCGATCATCCGTACGACCGAGATTAACTCACAAACGTTCATGTGGTTGACGTTGGGAGAAAAAGACCCGTACTACATCTTGCCGATTGTTGCGGCGATTACGACGTACTTGCAGTCCAAGATGATGGGTCAGGCAAACCAAGGAAACCCACAAATGCAAATGATGATCATCATGATGCCGCTGATGATTTTGGCGATTGCCGTCACATTGCCATCAGCACTGTCTCTGTACTGGGTATACGGTAACCTGTTTACCATTGTACAAACCTACTTCCTGTATCGTGATAAAGGGAATATGCCTACTCCTAAGGGGGGAGCCTCCAAGTGAAAAAGGTGGTAGCTACGGCAAAAACGATCGACGATGCTGTGCAAAAAGCTTTGCTGGAATTGGGAGTGCCGCGTGAGCGGGCAACGATCCAAGTTCTAGAGGAACCAAGCAGAGGATTGTTTGGTCTTATTGGGGCAAAGGACGCCAAAGTGCAAGTAGAATTTCACTTTGATCCGGTTGCACAGGGACGTGACTTTCTTCAAGACGTTTTGTCGAACATGAAGGTGAATGCCAAAGTGGAGACGCGTACAAATGAAGAGGGCATGCTGTTTGACATCCAGGGAACCAATCTGGGAATCATTATTGGCCGCAGGGGACAAACTCTTGATTCATTACAGTATCTCGTAAACGTCGTAGCGAACCGTCATGCGGACAAACATGTACGTATCACTCTGGATGCCGAAAATTACAGGCTGCGTCGCAAGGAAACATTGGAGCAGCTCGCAGATCGTGTGGCGAAAAAAGCGTTATCGACCAAACGGGATGTACGTCTGGAACCAATGTCTGCTGCTGAACGGAAAGTAATTCACGCCTTCTTGCAAAAGAGAGCGGATGTGGTTACCTTCAGTGAAGGAGACGAGCCAAATCGTTATATCGTGATTGCACCGAAAGAAGCCTCTCGCTAGGCTTCTTTTTTTTGCCTGAATTCAATTGAGCAAGCGACGACATTTTGAACAATCTCTTTCAAAAAGTTGTCCACTGTGGATAATTGACCAAATGGTTGAGGATTTGCGAAAATGATTATACTGTGGATAACCAAAATGGACAGCAACCTTGGCAGATAGGGTTGCTTTTTCCTATTGGGTGTTTAGCTATATGGATTGGCTGCACTTTCTTTTGGAATTTTTCTAGACGATCTGTTATGCTAGTAAGTTAGTGGCTGACTTGTAAGAGTGGAAAGCTTGAGGTGAACAGCATGAAATTCGATACAATAGCGGCGGTCGCAACACCGATGGGTGAAGGCGGTATTGCCGTGATCCGGGTAAGCGGTACGGAAGCGATCGAAGTTGTGGATAAGATATATAAAGGAAAGCAGCGGTTGTCCACTGTGGACAGCCATACGATCCATTATGGGCACTTGTATGAGCCAAACACAGGTGAACGAGTGGAAGAGGTACTGGTTTCCGTAATGAAGGCTCCCCGTACATTTACGAGGGAGGATGTAGTTGAGGTAAACTGTCACGGAGGAATCGTTTCCGTTGAAAAGGTTCTGGAGTTAATCTTGGATAATGGTGCAAGATTGGCGGAGCCAGGTGAGTTCACAAAGCGTGCGTTCTTAAATGGACGTGTCGATTTGTCTCAGGCTGAGGCCGTCATTGATTTGATCCGGGCGAAAACAGACAGAGCGATGAAGGTCGCATTGAATCAAGTAGAAGGGAAGCTGTCCAGGCTCATTCGGCAGCTGCGCCAAAACTTGATTGAAGCGATGGCCCATATAGAAGTAACACTGGACTATCCAGAGCATGACGTTGAGGAATTTACACAAAATTTCTTGCGAGGAAAGTGCCTGGAGGTTAAAGGTGAAATCCAACGACTGTTGCAGACCGCACAGCAAGGAAAAATTTTGCGTGAAGGCTTGTCGACCGCGATTATTGGACGTCCGAATGTAGGGAAATCCTCTCTATTGAATAGTCTGGTCCAAGAGGAAAAGGCGATTGTGACTGACGTTGCGGGAACGACGCGCGATGTTATTGAAGAGTATGTCAATGTGCGCGGAGTTCCTTTGCGACTCATCGATACGGCAGGAATTCGCGATACAGAGGACATCGTGGAGAAAATAGGGGTAGAGAAGTCCAGACAGCTACTGCAAAAGGCTGACCTCGTGTTGCTCGTGATCAACTACAACGAGCCTCTCTCCACCGATGATTACGCGATTTTTGAAGCGGCAAAAGGGTTCCATGTGATTGTGATTGTTAATAAATTCGACCTGCCGCAAAAAGTGGATTTGGAAGAGATCAAGCGTCATTTCCCTCAGCAGCCGTTAATTATGACGTCTGCGCGTGAGGAGACGGGGATTGATCTTCTGGAGCAGGCAATTGGGGAGATTTTCTTCAGTGGCCGTGTGCAGCAGGATGATTTGACCTACGTGAGTAACGCTAGACATATTCAACTGCTTCGTCAGGCAGAACGAGCCATAGATGAAGCGCTGGGTGGAATCGATGACTTGATGCCAGTAGACATGATTCAGATCGACATTAAAAAGTCGTGGGAGCTGCTTGGGGAAGTCATCGGAGAAAGCGTCGGCGAGGATTTGATTGACCAGATTTTCTCCCAGTTCTGTCTGGGTAAGTGATAGAGGAGGACAAAAAATGAACGTTGTACCTGCATATGAAGCGGGCTCGTTTGACGTCATTGTCATTGGTGCGGGTCATGCCGGTGCGGAAGCGGCATTGGCGGCTGCACGTATGGGCTCCAGTACATTGCTGTTGACGATCAACCTGGATGCTGTGGCGTACATGCCATGTAATCCTTCCGTAGGTGGTCCGGCAAAAGGCCACGTCGTACGCGAATTGGACGCGCTGGGTGGAGAGATGGGACGCAATACTGACAAAACCCATATCCAAATGCGTATGCTGAATACAGGGAAGGGACCTGCTGTGCATGCCTTGCGCGCACAAGCAGACAAATTTGCGTATCAGCATGAAATGAAGAAAACGATTGAAAATACTCCGAATTTGATCCTGCGTCAAGCGATGGTGGAAGAGCTGATCGTGAACGATGGAGTCTGTGAAGGGGTTATTACGCAAACTGGGGCGCGATACATGGCCAAATCCGTTGTATTGACGACCGGAACTTATTTGCGCGGAAAGATCATCCTCGGAGATCTCCAATACGAAAGTGGACCGAACAACATGCGTCCGTCCATTCGTCTGGCACATCATTTGAAGGAACTCGGTTTTGAAATGACACGTTTTAAGACGGGGACGCCACCGCGTGTTCATAGTAGCAGTGTGGATTTCTCTAAAATGGAAATTCAGCCTGGTGATCCAGTACCGCGTGCTTTTTCTTATGAAACAACGGAATTTATTATGGATCAGCTTCCTTGCTGGCTGACATATACAAATGAAGAAACGCATGGACTCATCAATAGCAATCTGCATCGTGCGCCTATGTACTCGGGGATGATCGAAGGAACAGGCCCGCGTTATTGCCCTTCGATTGAAGATAAGGTAGTTCGTTTTAACGATAAGCCGCGTCACCAAATTTTCTTGGAGCCAGAAGGACGCAATACCGAAGAAATGTATGTACAAGGCTTGTCGACCAGCTTGCCGGAGGATGTTCAGCTTTCCATGCTGCGCTCCATGGCTGGAATGGAAGAAGTCAAAATGATGCGCCCTGGCTATGCGATTGAGTATGACTCGGTCGTGCCGACGCAGCTCTGGCCTTCTTTGGAAACCAAAATCTTGCCTGGCTTGTTCACAGCAGGGCAAATCAATGGTACCTCTGGCTATGAAGAAGCAGCGGGTCAAGGTCTTATGGCAGGAATTAACGCAGCACGTCGCGTTCAAGGGAAACCACCAGTTGTTTTGGGACGAGAAGAGGCGTACATCGGTGTATTGATTGACGACCTTGTTACGAAAGGAACGCATGAGCCTTATCGTCTGCTTACTTCTCGTGCAGAATATCGCTTGCTGCTGCGTCATGACAATGCGGACTTGCGCCTGACGGATATCGGCCATGAAATTGGTCTGATTAGCGAAGAGCGCTATAATCGATTTAACCAAAAACGAGAGCTGATCGAGCAAGAAAAAGAACGTGTGGCAAACACGCGTGTACGTCCTGAAATGGCACATGTCCAAGAGGTTTTGCGCAACGCGGGCTCTCCTGAACTGACAGATGTCATCGAGCTTGCTCAATTGCTTCGTCGTCCGGAAATCAACTACAGCCACATTGCTCAAATGGTCCCTGCACCAGAAGCACTGCCAGAGGATGTGACCGAACAGGTTGAAATCCAGATTAAATACGATGGCTACATCAAAAAGTCTTTGCAACAGGTTGAGCGGATGAAAAAAATGGAGGAGCGCCGCATCCCAACGGATATTGACTACCACCAAATCTCCGGTTTGTCCAAGGAATCCCGTGACAATATGACCAAAATTCGTCCGTTGAACATCGGGCAGGCGGCTCGTATCGCAGGGGTTACTCCAGCAGACATTTCCGTGTTGATGGTATATCTGGAATACAAACGCGTGGGAGTAGCCGAATAAGGAGAAAAGCTATGACGAAAGAACAGTTTGCCGAGGTACTTGCAGCCCAGGGGATTTCTTTGACGGATCGTCAGAAGGAGCAGTTTGATCATTTTTACCGCCTGCTGGTGGAATGGAATGAGAAGATGAACCTGACCGGGATTACCGAAGAGGGCCAAGTGTACAACAAGCATTTTTATGATTCGATTACGCCGGCTTTTTACTTCCCATTTGACCAGGTGCAATCCGTTGTAGATATCGGTGGGGGCGCAGGCTTTCCGAGCATTCCTTTGAAAATTTGCTTCCCACATCTGAAAATGACGATCATTGATTCCTTGAACAAGCGTATGAGCTTTTTGCAGCATGTAGCAAAGGAACTGGGCCTGGAGAACGTAAATCCCGTACATGGGCGTGCTGAGGATCGTGGGCAAGAAGCGATTTATCGAGAGAAGTTTGATCTCGTAGTGGCACGTGCTGTTGCGAGACTCAATCTGTTATCGGAGTTCTGCCTACCTTTTGCCAAAGTCGGAGGACACTTTGTCGCTCTCAAGGGAGCGGAGATTACTCCAGAGCTTGCTGAAGCAAAAAAGGCAATCAAGACGCTCGGTGGGAAGACGAGAAAGGTCGAGACTTTCCAGCTTCTAGAGGAAGCGGGAGAGCGTAACATCGTCATCATGGAAAAAATAGAAGCGACACCGAAAAGCTATCCGCGCAAGGCAGGAGTTCCTGCGAAAAAGCCTTTAGTGTAGGAGTCAGTCATAGGAGAGGGTCGTAGCCACGTGCTGCGGCCTTTTTTCGTGTGGAAAGTTTACGTGAAACTGTCCGTTCCTGATGAAATAGAAAGGATGCCTCAAAAGTAGTCTCTCAGGTTTGCTTCTTGGATCATGGAGTCTACAACTCGGCATATACATAGTACTAGCTCCTTCGAAAGAATGACATCGTATGAGAGGGTGATTAGACTATGCAAGCAGCAGTACTTTCCTCCTTTTTTCCACCAGAACTCCCGACCATATTGCTTCGGCTCTTTCTTGCTTTTCTAGCAGGTGCCATCATGGGGTGGGAGCGAGAGAGATTCATAAAGGATGTGAGTAGGCAAAGAGGCGCTGGTTTTCGAACGTATAGTCTCGTTTGCTTTGGTTCGTGTCTTTTTGGACTAGCTTCTATTTACGGTTTTTCTTCAAGTGGCGTAAATCATGATCCAGGGAGGGTAGCTGCACAAGTCGTGACAGGCATGGGATTTTTGGGAGCCGGAGCTATTATTAAATTCAATGGTACGGTGAAAGGTCTGACGACGGCAGCAGGGATGTGGGTTGCCTCAGCCATTGGTCTAATGTTCAGTGCAGGGATGTATGTCGCTGCGATCGTTGCCGCGGTTTTCTCGTACCTGACGTTAGACTTTCACAGACTTTTTCCTCGATTGTTTTCTGTCACCAAGATTTCACATCCTACTGATGAGAGCATTGGAAGTGAAGAGAGGCCAAAGCACCGTGACGATCGCGATTTTTATGACGAAGATCACGATTGATGTTTCACGTGAAACGTTTTTTGTTAGCAGGAATTGGGCGAATCTTGCAGAATTACATATATATAAATGAACCTGAAGAAAGCGTGTAGGGAAAGAAGATTAGGTCAAAGGCAATTTTACAAACCGACCGGATGGGCAAGAAGAGTCTGTTAAGCAGTATGCATTATAGGGCTTGTGAAGCTTTTTTAAAAGTAGATGCATGCTGCCTCTAACAATGTAAGAGGAGGACCTATGTTAAAAGAGTAGGACTGGACTCACTTACGACGCCAATATGCCATTTTTCCTTAGCAGCAACAATCAAAGAACATATTCAATCTGTCATATCCAGACAATGGATGGGCGAGGGATACAAAATGTTTCTAGGAAGATTCTGTCGTTGATTGGACAGGACCTTTTTCAGTTTCAAGGACCTATTCAAAAAGTTATTTTTTCAGCATCAAGAAAGTGGCGAGAAGCTGAAGCTGGAGGGGCGGAATGTAGGGGAGCTACATGAGCACCGGGATTACGAAGATGAACGCTTGTTTCGTTGTTGCGCAATGTTTCAGGATTACTTTGTGATCCAAGATGACTTTTTGGACATCTCTTCAAAGACTTTAAAATAGCACGGATGGAACGGGTAGAAGTGGGGGATTTTTCTATGGCAGTTAAAGATTCATTTTCTCGGATTTTTGGCTTGACGGACAAGACAGATAACGAAGAAATCAAACAAATACCGGTTGAGGAGATTGTACCGAATCCATATCAGCCTCGTACTGTATTTGATGACGAGAAAATTGATGAGTTGTGTCAAACGATACGAACTCATGGGCTCATTCAACCGATTGTCGTGCGGGTTCGCGATGGTCGTTATGAATTGATTGCTGGAGAACGACGTTTGCGTGCAACTAGAAAATTGGGCATGGAGAGGATTCCTGCGATTGTCAAAGAGTTTAATGACTCGCAAACAGCCTCTATCGCATTGATTGAGAATTTGCAACGAGAAGGTTTGACAGCCATTGAAGAGGCAGTCGCATATCAAAAGCTGATTGATTTGCACAATTTGACGCAAGAGAGTCTTGCTCAACGTTTAGGCAAAGGACAATCGACAATCGCAAACAAATTGCGCTTGCTCCATTTACCGCAAGAAATTCAAAATGCATTGTTGTCCAGACAAGTAACAGAGCGTCATGCAAGGGCTCTGATTCCGTTAAAAGATCCAGAATTACAAAATAAAGTCCTGCTGGAGATTTTGGAGCGGGAATGGAACGTGAAACAGACGGAAGTGCGCGTGAAGCAACTTCTTGAATTAGCTGAGAACCCTAAATCGGAAAAAGATGCGAAGCCTCGCTGGAAGGCATTTTCAAGAGATACGCGGATTGCGATTAATACTGTTCGACAATCAATCGATATGGTGATCCAGACAGGCCTACCTGTAGAGACGGCGGAAGAAGATCATGATGAATTCTATCAATTCACCATTCGTATTCCGAAGAACAAGGAAACAGGGAAATAAATGTGATGGTAACAAAAATGGCGACAAGGTCGCCTTTCTTTTTGGGCAAATGCTGATTATTTATAGGAAAATGAGACTTTCGGCAATATTTAATTTCCAGAAAAAAGCATTTCGTATAAAAAAAGCTAGGGAAATCTGCATTTTCGGGACAAAAATCAGGCTTTTTTGTCTCACTATCTAAAAAAAACAGCGTACGACCAAGCTGCAAATCTGATAACATGGAAAGTACCAACCTGTGCATACTTGCAGGTTTACTCGATAATAAATGAGGATAACTTTGCAGAGACTTTTTTCGTCTTATCATGTACAGGCCATGTAAAGGTTACTGAATGGCAGCGAACGAAGAAAATTGTATAAAAGACGATCGTTTTACAAGAATACGAGCAAATCGTAAATAGACTCAAATGACTAACTAGATGAGGATACAGAAGATGACTTTGAAAGACGTACTGGAGAGTGTACTGGTCACGCCACAAGCTTTCCTACACGACAAAAAAGAGGTGGAGAAGTTGGGAAAAATCATTGCGGTTGCGAACCAGAAAGGCGGCGTCGGGAAAACGACTACGTCCGTCAATCTAAGTGCTTGTTTGGCCGCATTGGGGAAAAAGGTGCTGCTGGTTGATATTGATCCGCAAGGAAATGCAACCAGTGGGATCGGGGTAAATAAGGCAGATGTTAAGTACTGCATTTATGATGTCCTGATCAATGATATCAACCCCGTCGATGCGACTTTGCCAACTGAAATTGAAGGATTAATGATCATTCCTGCCACCATTCAATTGGCAGGTGCGGAAATCGAGCTGGTTCCTACGATTTCTCGTGAGGTTCGTCTGAAAAAGGCGCTGGAAGTTGTCAAAGACAAGTACGATTACGTCATTATCGATTGCCCGCCATCCTTAGGGATTTTGACCGTTAATTCTTTGACAGCATCTGATTCCGTCTTAATTCCAATCCAGTGTGAATACTATGCGCTAGAGGGATTAAGCCAACTGTTGAACACCATTCGTTTGGTCCAAAAACACTTGAATTCACAGCTTGCGATCGAAGGTGTCGTGCTGACGATGCTCGATGCACGTACGAATCTCGGATTGCAAGTGATTGAAGAAGTGAAAAAGTATTTTCAGGACAAAGTATACAAGACCATTATTCCTCGAAATGTTCGCTTGAGTGAAGCACCGTCACACGGACAAGCCATCATTACGTACGATCCACGCTCACGAGGAGCGGAAGTCTATACTGATTTGGCGAAGGAAGTGGTAGGGGTATGAGTAGAGGATTGGGAAAAGGGCTGAATGCGCTTATTACTTCCAATCTCATCGAAGAAGGGGAACAAGTAAAAGAAGTTTCCATCAATGAGATTCGTCCTAACCCTTATCAGCCCCGGAAAGAATTCGAGCAATCGGCTATCGAGGAACTAGCACAGTCGATCAAAGAGCATGGGATCATCCAACCACTGATTGTTCGGAAAAGCATCAAAGGTTACGAGCTTGTAGCTGGGGAAAGACGATTGCGTGCTGCAAAAGTAGCGGGGTTAAAAGAGGTTCCGGTAGTAGTAAAGGCGTACACAGATCAGCAATTAATGGAGATTGCCCTGATTGAGAACTTGCAACGGGAAAATCTGAATCCACTCGAAGAGGCAGAGGCTTATGACAAGCTGATTTCCCACCATGATTATACGCAAGAACAGCTTGCACAAAAGATAGGGAAGAGTCGACCGCATGTAGCCAATATGCTGCGGTTGCTACAACTGCCAGAGAAGATCCGAAAAATGGTCTCGGCAGCCGAACTATCCATGGGACATTCGCGTGCTTTGCTTGGGGTAACGGATAAGAAAGTACAGCAACAGCTTGCAAATGACGTGGTGGAAAAAGGATTGAGTGTTCGTCAGCTGGAAGAGCTTGTGAAGCAGCTCAATGTTTCACGTGAAACAAAAAAGAAAAAGCCAGCGAAAAACGAGCCTGTATTGATCGAGATGGAGGAACGGCTACGCAGTCGTTTTGGAACATCGGTCAAGATTAAGAAAGGATCGAAGCGCGGCAAGATCGAAATTGACTTCTATTCACAGGAAGACTTGGAACGAATCATCGATATGTTGAATATAGAGCAGTAAGTCCAGGAGGTAGTCATGGCGATCATCTATTTGGATAACGCAGCTTCTACATGGCCGAAGCCACCAGCAGTCAAAGAAATGATGGCGGAGGTCATCGAAGACTTTGCTGCAAATCCTGGCCGAGGTGGACATGCGCTGGCGATGAAAGCGAGTAAAGCTGTGTTTCGGACACGGGTGCAAGTGTCGCGGTTGTTTGGGATTCAAAACCCGAATAACCTCTTTTTTTATCTCAATGCTACTCAAGCGCTTAATCAGGCTATAAAAGGATTCTTACAAGCAGGCGATCATGTTATTTCTTCGTCTGTTGAGCATAATTCGGTAAGACGTCCCATCGAGTACATGCGCAAAAACAACCAAGTAGAAGCTACTTTTGTCGAGCCGAGAGAAGACCATCAATTTTATGTAGAGGATTTTGCCAAGGCAATTACGCCGGCGACGCGGTTAATCGTTGTGAGTCATGCCTCCAATTTGACAGGTGTCATCCTGCCTGTTGCCGAACTGGGGAAACTGGCAAAGGACCACGGAATTACGTTTTTGGTGGACGCTTCTCAATCTGCTGGTGTTTTGCCTATCGATGTAGAGGCAATGAACATCGATATGCTTGCTTTTCCAGGGCACAAAGGGCTGTATGGTCCACAAGGTACAGGTGGTTTGTACGTGAGCAGTGATATTGATCTCGAGCCTTTGATTCATGGGGGGACAGGCAGTCAGTCTGAAGCGATCGATCAACCGACAACTCGTCCAGACCGATACGAAAGCGGGACGCTCAATACGGTTGGTTTGGCAGGACTGCAAGCAGGCGTTGATTTTGTCATGGAAAAAGGTGTGGACAACATTTGTCAGCACGAATGGAAATTAGTGAAACAAACAATCATTGGATTGCAGAAGATCGAGGGGGTACAGGTCTACGGACCAGGGATTGAGACCGAACGTGTAGGCGTGGTTGCTTTTAATATCGGAGAGGTGGATGCAGCAGAGGTATCGTTTATCCTGGATCAACAATACGGGATTGCGACCAGATCGGGTTTTCATTGCACGCCACTGGGTCACCAGACCGCCGGTACCGAACAACGTGGAGCGGTTCGAGCCAGCTTTGGAATTTTCAACTCAGAGAAAGATGTAGAAGCGCTTCATAACGCTGTTCGGGAAATAGCAGCAGCGTTTGTGTAAGGGTAAGGCATCTGTAGGGGGACAGCGCAAGTGATCTTGCTGGGAACATTGGTCAACGCCGGAGCAATCATCTTAGGAGCATTGTTAGGCAGAATGTTGAAGCGAATTCCGGAGTCGATGCGACAAACCGTCATGCAAGGAATTGCTCTGGCCGTATTCATATTGGGCATTAAAATGTGCCTGGGTTCGGATAATTTTTTACTCGTGATTATCAGTATTGTGCTAGGAACAGTACTAGGTGAATGGATTGGGATTGAAAAAGGCTTAAACAATCTGGGGAACTGGCTGGAGAGGAAAGTTGGGGGTAGCCAAGGCAGCATCGCTACTGGTTTTATCACGACGACGCTGGTGTACTGTATTGGAGCCATGGCTGTATTGGGTGCATTGGACAGTGGTTTGCGTAACAACCATGATGTACTGTTTATGAAAGCATTGCTAGACGGATTCTCTGCGATCATTTTCACATCAACGCTAGGAATCGGTGTTATCTTTTCGGCTGTGCCCGTGTTTTTATATCAAGGCATGATTGCGTTATTATCTACACGTATTTACAGTGTGGTAAGTGAAACGATGCTGGATGCGATCCTGGTAGAAGTAACGGCGGTAGGTGGCTTGATGATTATTGCGATTGGGTTAAACGTTTTGGAGATCAAACAGATAAGGGTAGCCAACATGATGCCAGCATTAGTGATCGCAGCAGTCGGAGTTCCCTTTATCGATTGGATTTCAAAGCTGTTTTCATAGTTGGCACAGAGGCTCTTCCTTCGGGAGGAGTCTTTTTTTATGAAAAATCAACTATCATCGATAAAAATAGCATGCGATAATATGATACAAAAACTTGATTTGCGAGCAGGTATGGATAAGTGGGACGGGACAGTACAGTACGACAGCATGTTGGGGAGAGAATTACTATGTTGGGTGTAATCGTCAATCCTGTATCGGGCAATGGCACAGGCTTGAAAGTATGGAGGCAAATTGAGCCGACGCTACGACGTCTAGGAGCGCCTTTTCATGTCAGGTTGACATCAGGAGAGGGGGACGCGGAAAAATTATCAAAAGAGTTGATTCAAAAAGAGGGAGTAAATAAAATCATTGCTGTCGGGGGAGACGGAACGGTCCGAGGCGTGATAAACGGCATATACGAATCGAATCAAGATTGTCGATTTGGAGTGGTGCCGGCTGGTTCCGGAAATGATTTCGCTCGCGGACATGGAATTCCGATGAAACCGTTACAGGCATTAGATAGAATTCTGTCGGAAAAAGGGGAAAAGCGAATCGATCTGATTTTAATGGATGGAAAAGTAGCTGCGAATTCAATCGGAGCTGGATTCGATGCACAGGTAGCAAAGATAACGGATCAAGCTGTGTACAAAGCTTGGCTGAATCGTTACAAGCTAGGAGCACTCGCCTACATTATATCGGTGATTCGCGTCGTATGTACCTATCAGCCACGTGACATCGTACTGAGCGTTGATGGTTTTGAGGTTCGTTTAGAGGCTGTCTGGCTAGTTGTCGCCGCCAATATTCCGAATTACGGAGGCGGAATGCTGATCTGTCCCGATGCTATACCGGACGATGGCATTGCGGATATTTGCGTAGTAAGTGGTATGAGTCGACTTGGATTGTTAGCAGCTTTTCCGAAAATATTCACAGGAGCTCACCGTCATCATCCAGATGTCCGTTTTTATAGGGGCAAGCAGGTAACGATACAAGGAGCAGGACAGTTGCCCGTCCATGCAGATGGAGAAAGCGTATCGCCAACGCCGATCAGTGCTCAAGTGATCGAAAAGCGCCTGACGATTTTTTTGTAAAAAAATAGACCTGTCATCCGTTGAGGGAGAGAACAGATCAAAAAGCAAGTTTTCTAAAGAGGGATGGAACCTTTTGCAGAAAGAAACGGTCAATCATATAACACACTATCGAATCGACTAGGCGTAGAAGCCAGTGTTACGGCTTTTGCCAGTCCGGAAGCTATGATATCTGCCATGTTCATGACGATGGAGAGGCGGGTATTTTGAAGGACAAAATACTCCATGAATCCTCCTACGTTGACAATCCCAGTAATGTGGAAGGAACCAACAGGAGGCAGCTCTTTTTTTACACCAGCCCCTGGTTTTAGTGGACCATTAATCACATTGATGTTTCCGACGTGGCTAAATTGACCTAAACAGGCATCGACTGCAATGAGTGTAGCTGTCGGATGATTCGCGTGGATGAGCTCTAATTTTTCCTTAAGATTCATGGCATGTACAGGGTCCTCAAGCGTTCCGTACACTTGCAAAAAACGAGGTGACTGTGCGATGAGCTTGGTTCCTACTAATGGGCCTAGAGCATCACCAGTAGAACGGTCTGTCCCAATACATACAATGACAAGGTCGTCATCGAACCGATTTAAGCGAAAGCGCTGCGCAAGGTGACCGGCGAGATGCTCGTCTGCGTTTTCACTGCGGTATTCCACTTTAAAAGGTGGCAAAGAATAATCCTTGCGATTATCGGATGTGCTCATGGAAACCCCCACTCTTGCCGACTTGGCTTAAACCAACCTGTAAAAGGTTATATAAAAGTATTCACAGTATCGTACCGATATGACATTTTTATACCTGCTAATGGGAAAGTTACGTAGGTTTTGAAAACTCAGTGAGGCTGGCATGCATGAAAGCGAACAGGTAAAATAAGAGGAGCCTATGGAAGTTTGTGTGAAAAAGATGAGGGGGAGTGAAATGGGAGGAGAGACAGTGCTGATTGCGTTTGATTCCACGCAGCAAGCCTTGCGGGCAGAAATGCTGCTGGAGTACGAAGATATTGAGATCGATACAAGACCAACGCCGAAAGAAATAACGGCAGGCTGTGCCCTTTCCATTGAATTCCTACTGTCGGATTACTCACGAGCGAAAGCGATCATGATGGAACAACAAGTGGTAATACGAGGATACTTCCGTCAGTTTTTTGGCCAATATAGCGAGGTCGACGAAAACGGGGAGCAGAAGGAGCGGGAGGAATGAATCAAGCTGGTTTTTTTGAGAGAATTTATGCCCAAGTATATGCGTATGTGACAGATGCCGATATGTGGGTAAATATAGGGATGGCAGTACTGAAAATTGCAGCGATCATCCTGTTATCGCGAATCGTCGTGTCGGTTGTGCAATCCGGCGTAAATAAAGTGTTCCAGCACCGTCATGGAAGCAAGATTCAAATGGATCAACGTCGAGTAGACACGATGCGGGTTCTTGTCAACAATGTCGTGCAGTACGGCATTTACTTTTTGGCGATTCTCATGATTTTGCAGCTGTTGGGCATTGATTTGCGCCCTGTTTTGGTAAGCGCAGGGGTATTGGGGCTAGCAGTTGGTTTTGGGGCGCAGAGTCTCGTGCGTGATATCATTACGGGATTCTTCATTATTTTTGAGGACCAATTTGCTGTCGGAGACGTCGTAACGATCAACAATTTGACGGGCACGGTGCAGGAGATTGGTCTGCGCATTACAAAGGTGCGCAGCTGGACGGGTGAGGTACACATCTTTCCAAACGGCACGATTAATCAAGTGACCAACTTTTCTTTGCAAAATACGTTAGCAGTTGTCGACGTATCTGTAGCGTATGAAGAAGATCTGAACCAAGTTGAGTCTGTGCTCAAAGAAGTGTTGGCATCGGCTCAAACGGAATTGACGGATATCGTATCTGAGCCACAAATTTTGGGAGTACATGCACTGGGACCTTCCGAAGTCATCATCCGGGTTACGGCTGAATGCAAGCCGAACACGCATCACGGGGTTAATCGAAATTTGCGTGCGAAGATCAGAACGGAATTAACCAACCGAGGCATTCAAATTCCGTATCCCAAAATCGTCGCGGTGTCTGGAAAGGGAACAGTGTAGAGAGGAGAAAGAGAAATGGAACGCAAGCAATTTGGACTGGGGGATGTCGTACAGATGAAAAAGCCACATCCATGTGGCACGAATGCGTGGAAGGTCATACGCATGGGCATGGATGTGCGGATCAAATGTACGGGTTGCGATCATAGTGTGATGATTGGTCGACTAGAATTTGAACGCAAGCTGAAAAAGATACTGATTCGCGCAGAGGAAGAACCACAAGCATAGACCATATTTCTTTGATCAACCCATCTGTCTTTTTCTACAATGCCTGTAAACGATGAAGCGAGGCGTTTTTTGCTTCAAGGAGCGGCTTTGTCGTTTTAGAAGGGAGGGGTTTGATGGAAAAGATGAGTGTTCGGTGGTTGCAGTGGGTAGTAGTGCTTGCGATTTTCCTACTTCCATCACAGGGAGTGTGGGCAAAGTCAGCAAACGAATGGGGAGTGAGAATATCCCCGGCTGACAAATCGGCGGAAATTAACCCGGATCAAATCATTACACTGACATTTTCGGGGCCGGTTTCGTTAAAAAATGGGCAAGAGCTCTCCGACAAGTCTGGTCTTTCGATTATTTCGCTCACGGATGCGAAAAAAAAGAAGGTTCGTTTTACGGCAAAATGGAACAAAACAGATCGAAGCATGACGATTGATCCGGTAGGAAATCTGGAAGCAGGGGCGTCCTATCAAGTAAGCTTGCTGGCCAAAAAGGTGAAAGATCAGCGCAGCAATTTGAATCCAGAGCTGACCAGCACGTTTCAAACGAAAAAACCTGTGGATAATATCGCTCCACAAGCAGTCATATTGCCCGGTCACGGGGCTAAAAATGTAGGGCTCCAGGATAAAGTGACACTCCAGTTCGCAGAGGAGGTTGCTTTGGTTGGTGGTGGAGTCCTCTCCAGCAAAACAGCCGGGCCATTAGTTCGCGTGACAGATGAAAAAGGGGCTATCGTTCCGCATACCATTACGTGGAACAAAAGCAAGCGAATGTTGTCTGTGAAGCCAAAAGGAAAATGGCAGCCACATACAAGATATCAGGTAAGTCTCATTACGAGTTTGGTAAAGGACACAGCAGGTAATCTCAATCAAGCGCAGTGGATAACTTTTCAGACGGGATCTAAATAAGTCAGCCCTGTCGATAAAAAAAGGATGCAGCCAATAGAGGCGCATCCTTTTTCCTTTTGTACGATCAAATGTATCTCCCGGTGGTGGTACTTAGGTTATGACTGATCATTATCCCTAGGCTACATTGCCTGGCTATGATCTATGTGGAATTGGAGAAGGTAAGGCTGCCGAGGATGCAAGCTTACCTTCAGATAGGCTGGATGGCAGCGGAGTAGGTTAGTTGCAGTCACAACCTACGATAACGAGAAGGATGAACAGAACCAAGATCAGCGCGAAATCGTCAAAGCCGTTAAAGATACCCACTTGCTAACACCTCCTACCGTAGTTTCAATACTCATGCTATGTAGGAACCCAATACGAGGTATAGGCGGATGCCCTAGTTCCAAATAAAATAAGTTATTCACAGCATATCCACAGAAAATGTGGACAACTTTTTGCAGAGAAAAGGAGTGCCTGCAATCGCTGTGGGGGGTAAAAAGTTGTTAGTAAATACTTATCCACAGAGTTATCCACAAAAGAGGATTTTCTCTGGATAAATTGACTTTTGTTATTGAATATTTGAAAAATTTTTATTAGTAAGAAGGAATTTGGCAGGTGAAAATATAATTACACACTTATGATTTTGGCAAAAATAGATAGAAGAAAAGGGGCGATTGAGATTTGAAGAAGCAAGTATTTGCATCAGTTACGGCTTTGGCCATTGCATTGTCGACAGTATCCGTACCATTTATTCCTTACAGCACGCAGGCGGTAGCTCTTGCTGCTGATAAGCCTTCTTATCAAACTCGCGCTGAGATCCCAGATGCGTACAAGTGGAAGCTGGATCATATTTATCCGACTGTTAAGGAATGGGAAAAGGATGTTGCTAAGGTTGAGTCTTTAGCAAACGCTTTCACAAAGCACCAAGGCAAGCTGGGTACATCTTCTGCTGCGATGCAGGCTGCATTCGATGACTATGTTGAATTGATGCGCTTAAATGACAAAGCATACGTGTACGCAAACATGTCTCTCGATGTAAACTCCGCGAATCCTGATTTGCAAAAGCTGGGAGACCGCGCTGAGAAAATGTACACGCTTGTCACAGAAAAAACCTCGTGGGTACAGCCTGAAATCGTTGCAATTTCCGATGACAAAATAAAGAGCTTGCTGTCCGAAAAGGAGCTTGAGCCTTACAAACTGTTTATCGAAGACATGCTGAGAACGAAGCCGTACTCACTCTCTGCGGATATGGAGCAGCTCTTGGCAAAATCGTCTCCGTTGGGCGGTGCACCGACTAACATTTACAGCATGCTGTCCAAAGACGTGAGGTTCCCTAAAATCAAAGATGAGACAGGCAAGGAAGTTCAGTTGACGCGTGCGAATTTCATTTCCTATATGGAAAGCAAAGATCAAAATGTGCGCAGAGAAGCGTTCAAGGCATACTATGGCGCTCTGATCGATTTCCAAGACTCATTTGCATCGACATTGGCTGCCAAAGTAAAGGGCGATAATTTTTACGCCGCTGTTCGCAATTACGATTCTGCGCTGGAAGCAAGCCTGACACCGAACAACGTACCGACGAAGGTGTATGATGAGCTGATTGACACGGTGAATGACAATCTGCCATTGCTGCATCGCTACATTTCCTTGAAAAAGAAAATGCTTGGCGTGAAGGAATTGCACATGTACGACATTTACGTGCCGATCGTACCATCTGATGACAAATATATTTCCTTCGACGAAGGAAAGAAAATTGTTGTTGATGGGTTGCAGGTAATGGGTGATGACTATGTGAAGGCAATGTCCGACGGCCTCGATGGCGGCTGGGCAGATGTCTATTCCACCGATGACAAGCGCACGGGTGCTTACCAATGGGGGGCATATGACACACATCCATACGTACTGTTGAATCACCAAGGAACGCTCGATGATGTGTATACCATCGCCCATGAGATGGGACATGCGATGCAGTCGTATTACACGAACAAAAACCAGCCTTACATTTCGTCTAATTACCCAATCTTCACGGCAGAAGTTGCTTCTACCATGAATGAAACCCTGCTGTTCAAGAGCATGTATGCGAAAGCGAAGACGAAAGAAGAGAAGATGTATCTCTTGAATCACTATCTGGAAAACTTCCGTTCCACGCTGTTCCGTCAGACGCAGTTCGCGGAGTTCGAAAGAGCGATTCACGAGAAGGAGCAGGCTGGGGAATCTCTGAATGCGGAAGCGATCAAGAAGATCTACCTCGACATCAACAAAAAGTATTACGGAAAAGACATGGTTTCCGATGAGGAAATCGGTATGGAATGGGCACGTGTGAGCCATTTCTACAACTACAAATACTACGTCTATCAATACTCGACTAGCTTTGCCGCTGCACAAGCATTAGCGAAGCAAATCATGGATGAAGGTCAGCCAGCAGTGGATCGAGTTCGCAAAAACTTCCTCGAAGCGGGTAATTCTGCTCCGCCTATCGAGGTACTAAAAGCAGCAGGTGTAGACATGTCCACGTCCCAGCCAATCGAGCAAGCAATGGAAATCTTTGAAGAGACATTGAATGAGCTGGAAAAGCTGGTAAACGAGAAATAAAGAAACGGCAGAAGCAAAACAGGCTCCCTTCCATTACGGATAGGAGCCTGTTTTTTTCCTGTATGTATCAATAGGCAATGCCGACTCGCGCTCGTATGTATTCGGAAGTAGAAAGCTGCTGAAACGTAAACTCCGCCGTATCCGGCACGGAGATTTGCATCCCATCTACAGGCAACTGGTGAGCCTCGACCCGGTAAGTGCCTGTATACTCGCCATCAGGCAAATACGTCGGACATACAATGGTCCAATCGAGTTCGGACTGTTCCAAGAGCGAATATGCCTTGTGATGTTCTTCGGCAGCACGCGTCAATTTTTGTCTGGACTCACTGGATTGATAGCGGAGCAGGTCAGGAGAAACTCTGCTTTGCAAGATGCCAGCGGTGCCCACCGTAATAATGCGGGAAACGCCTTCTCGCTTCATTGCTTCAATTATATAAGGAATTCCCTCGGATAACGTCGTTGCCTTGTCTGTCCCGAGCGCGCTAATGACCGCGTCAACTCCACGCATGGCGGATGCAACAGCGTTTTGATCGAGAACATTTCCGGTCAGGACGCGGACATTTTCATCAGTCAGATGAAGGAGCTTGTCTGCTGAGCGAACGAGAACGGTTATTTCATGCCCATCTTTTAATGCATAGTCGAGGATATGGCTTCCTACACGACCAGTGGCACCGAGAAGTAGGAGTTTCATTTTTGTAGTCACCTCATTACCTTTCCTTTTACCGTAGCAAATAGATTCTGTTTGTCTAGTCTAGCATTTCTTTTTTTGTCCCACCACTTGAAGCTATGATGAGCACAGGTGGAGACAAATGAAATTAAGCTTTCAGCTTCCACAAGGAGACAATTGTAATCTGAAAACCAAATCTATATACTTAAAAGGATGTCAGGATGATGATAAGGGAGTGTATATAGATGGGTGCATCATGCGGGATTGTAGGTCTTCCTAACGTAGGAAAATCGACATTATTTAATGCCATTACACAAGCGGGCGCTGAATCGGCTAACTACCCGTTCTGTACGATTGACCCGAACGTAGGGATCGTGGAGGTGCCAGACGAGCGTCTGGAAAAGCTCACAAAGATCGTTGTACCAAACAAGGTAGTTCCTACTGCGTTTGAGTTTGTAGATATTGCAGGCTTGGTAAAAGGCGCGAGCAGAGGCGAAGGACTTGGCAACCAGTTCCTTGGACACATCCGTGAAGTGGACGCGATTGCTCATGTTGTACGTTGCTTTGAAGATGAGAACATCACTCACGTATCAGGTCGTGTCGATCCTTTGAGCGATATCGAGACAATCAACCTGGAGCTGATTTTTGCTGACCTGGACTCTGTTGATCGTCGTATTGACCGCATTGCACGCAAAGTGAAATCCGGTGACAAGGAATCCAAGCAAGAGCTGGATGTGCTGGAGAAATTGAAAGCAGCATTTGAAGAGGGTCAATCTGCTCGCAGTGTTGAACTCGATGACGAAGAGCGCAAATGGATTCGCGATTTGCATCTGCTGACAATCAAGCCAATGCTGTACGTGTGCAACGTAGCGGAAGACGGCATTAATGATGCAGACAACAACCCGCATGTGCAAACCGTTCGTCAGCATGCAGCAAGTGAAGGCGCAGAAGTGGTTGTCATCAGCGCGAAAGTAGAAGCAGAAATCGCTGAGCTCGAGGGCGAAGACAAAGAAATGTTCTTGGAAGAGCTGGGACTTTCTGAGTCTGGTCTCGACCGCTTGATTCGTGCTGCCTACAAGCTGCTGGGATTGGTAACATACTTCACAGCTGGTGTACAAGAAGTACGCGCTTGGACCATCCGTCAGGGTACAAAGGCTCCAGGAGCAGCAGGCGTGATTCATACTGATTTCGAGCGCGGCTTCATTCGTGCCGAAGTGATTGCTTATGATCATCTGGTAGATGCTGGCTCCGTAGCAGTAGCCAGAGAACGTGGGAAGTACCGTCTTGAAGGGAAAGAGTACGTAGTGGCAGATGGAGATGTTATGCATTTCCGCTTCAATGTTTAGTACGAAATTCTTGATTCGAACTAGGCGGTTTGTTATAATACGATAATGCGAGTATTTATGGAGTGCATGTTTTGTGCGTTTCGTTTTAGCACTCGCTCCTTGCCCGAACAGGGCCGCTAAAGTCCATAAGGAGGTGAAAAGGTATGCGCCAATACGAAGTAATGTATGTATTGCGTCCAGACCTTGAAGAAGAGAAAGTAAAATCCAATGTAGCTCGTTACAGCGATGTTGTAACTAACTATGGTGGCGAAATCTCTAAGCTTCAAGAAATGGGTAAACGTCGTCTTGCGTACGAGATCAACAAGTTCCGTGAAGGTTACTACGTTTTGATGAACTTCAAAGCGAACTCCGATGCTGTTGCGGAAGCTGAGCGTCTGATGAAAATCAATGACGACGTAATCCGCTTTATGTTTGTTCGTGATGAGAAGTAATCATTGTCGCGATCAGAGGGGGAACCAAGATGAATAAAGTCATTCTCATCGGCAACCTGACGAAAGATCCTGAACTTCGCTACACGCCAAATGGCGTTGCCGTTGCTACTTTTACTGTGGCCGTCAATCGTCCCCGCACCAATCAAGCGGGTGAGAAAGAAACGGACTTCATTAACATTGTCGCTTGGCAAAAACTTGCCGACCTGTGCGCAAGCTATTTGCGTAAAGGTAGACAAGCAGCCATCGAAGGACGTATGCAAACACGTTCCTATGATAATAAAGAAGGTAAAAAGGTATACGTGACGGAAGTCGTTGCGGAGAACGTTCAATTTTTGGGCGGTCGAGGCAATGAATCCGGCGGAGACAATTCAGGATACGATCCAGGACCGGGCATGGGTGGCGGTAACAAACCATCCGGTCAACGAAATAATGACTATGATCCGTTTGGTGATCCTTTCGCGAGTGCAGGCAAGCCGATCAACATTTCAGATGATGACTTGCCGTTCTAAGATCGTATAACTTTCACATTCCTAAGAGGGAGGGACTATCATGGCACGCAAAGGACGTCCTAATAAGCGTCGTAAAGTATGCTTCTTTAAAGTGAACAAAATCAAGCACATCGATTATAAAGATATTGATTTGCTGAAAAAGTTCATCAGCGAACGCGGCAAAATCTTGCCACGTCGTGTAACTGGTACTTCTGCGAAGTATCAACGTGCACTGACAATCGCGATCAAGCGATCCCGTCAAGTAGCACTGTTGCCTTACACTGCTGAATAAGTTGCAAAAGCTATAAAAAGGGGGGCACAATTGCGTGGCCCTCTTTTTTCCATAGTTTTCTATGGAGAGTGTACATGAGACATGAATAATGAGGTGCTGACATGCCGTCCAAAACGAAACACTTGGCTGAAAACGCCCTTATGCTGGGTATCGCACTGGTGCTGCTGTTTCTCAGTACATATACCATACTGGGAGGGCTCGTCAGTTTCTTGATACCTCTGCCTTTTATCCTTTTGGCAGTAAATCGAACAGTACCTAACATGGTTTGGATCTCCCTTGCCTTTACGTTTCTGGGATGGATCATTACTGGTCCATTTGCGGCTACACTTGCTTTTTCAAGTGCGGTTTGGGGTTCAGTCATGGGGATTTTTTATGCGAAAAAAGGAGCGGCTCTTCCGGCGATTGTGGCAGGGGCAGGCGTTGCCTTTTTGAGTGTCGTTTCCATGATGGCATTCATGGCATTCGGAATGAATGTTGATTTTAATGCCATCATGCAAGAAGTGGCTAAGTTGCGTCCAGCAATGATGCCAAAAGAGCAGTTTGATCAGCTCCTTGAACTGGGTAAAATCGTCTTGCCTACGAGTCTTGTCATGTTCAGCTTTTTATCGACCGCCATTATTCATGGATTGGCGAGTCTGATTGGACGACGTCTGCGAAGACCGATTCCAGCATTGAAGCCAATTCGGGAATGGAACTTCCCTCGATCATTGCTTTATTACTACTTCATTGCGATGATCAGTCTTTTGTTGTTTGCTGAAAGCATGCAGGGTACATTCTGGGAAATCGCCCTGATGAACCTGAAAGTCATGCTGGATGCGATTTTTGTTTTGCAGGGCTTGAGTTTTTGTCTATTTGCTGCCTTTTTGTACGGCTGGAAGAGACTGACTCCCGTGCTCATTGTCTGTCTATTTATTTTTCCACCCCTAAGTACTATACTTAGTCTAGTAGGGATATTTGACCTAGGAATTCGTTTGCGTGAAAAACTGGAAACAAGAGTGAAGAGGGGCTGAGGAAATGCCCAAGTTCCTGTTAAAGCGTTGGTACGGGATGCACATGGTCCTGGCACTCAGCTTTAGCTTGCTGTTGTTGGGGATTTTGACCTTGTTCCATTGGATGTACGGGGCGATCGGCATGATTTGCTTGATTGGCTTGGTTCTTTACGCTCTTCAAGCAGAAAAGGGGTTCCAACGAGACTTGCGCCTGTATTTGGCGACGGTCACCCATCGCGTGAAGAAGGCGGGAGAAGGCGTTATCCAGGAACTGCCGATCGGAATTCTTTTATACAACGAGGAAAAGGCAATTGAGTGGGTAAACCCGTATATGACGCATATGTCCGGGGATGAATCCATGATCGGGAAAAGCCTCCAAGAGGTATTCCCCCAACTAGCTTGGAAGCCGGAGCAAAAACGGCTGGAGTTTACTTATAACGAGCGGGTATACGAGGTCATTGTGCGGTCCGATGAGCGCCTTTTGTATTTCAAGGACATTACGGACTTTAAAGAATTGACGACTCGTTACCATCGAGAAAAGGCTGCACTTGCCATCATTCACCTCGACAATTTGGACGAGGTCGGACAAGTCATGGATGATCAGAGCCGTACGCTGCTCTCTACAAGCGTGGCTGGTGTGATTACAGAGTGGGCCAACAAACATGGCATATATCTTCGCCGAATCACGGCCGACAAGTTTTTGGCTCTGATGGAACGGGAAGCACTTGATAAATTGGAAGAATCGCGATTTGACATTCTCGATGTAGTACGGGAGATGACGGCTGACAACAAAATTCCGATTACGCTTAGTATCGGGGTTGGAGCGGCCGCTACCACTTATATTGAGCTGGGACAAATGGCGCAATCAAGCTTGGATATCGCATTGGGGCGCGGTGGCGACCAGTGTGCTGTCAAGGTTGGCAACAAGCTCACTTTCTACGGTGGGAAATCGAATGCGGTGGAAAAGCGGACACGTGTCCGGGCTCGTGTTATTGCACATGCTTTGCGGGATCTCATTCATGAGGCGGAGCACGTCATCGTCATGGGGCATAAACAGCCTGACATGGATTCCATCGGGGCATCACTTGGTGTATTGAAGGCTGTGCAGCTGCACAACAAAACGGCTTATATCGTCATGGACGAAGGTAATCATTCTGTCGAGCGTCTGATGAAAGAGATTTATGCCAATGAAGAGTTGGCTGAGACCTTTATCACGCCAGAACAGGCGATCCGACTTATCTCCGGTCGCACATTGCTGGTAGTCGTCGATACGCATCGACCATCGCTGGTGATTGAACCGAAGCTATTGACGGAAACGAGCCGAATTGTGGTGATTGACCACCATCGACGTTCGGAGGAGTTCATTGAGCCAGTACTCTTGTATCTGGAACCGTATGCTTCTTCGACGGCTGAGCTTGTCACGGAGCTCTTGCAATATCAGAGCGAGCGATTGAATATCGACAATCTGATTGCGACGGCACTGTTAGCAGGGATTGTGGTAGATACCAAAAGCTTTGCCTTCCGCACAGGTTCACGGACCTTTGAAGCGGCGTCTTTCCTTCGCCGTAACGGGGCCGATACCGCGGCTGTCCAGCGTCTGTTGAAGGAAGATCTGGGACAGTATGTGAAGCGGGCAAAAATCATCATGAATACGGAAACGTACCGTGACAACATGGCGATTGCCATAGGAGATCCGTCTGAGGATTACACGCAGGTACAGGTGGCGCAAGCTGCTGAGCAGCTACTCACTTTGTCAGGAATCCAGGCGTCGTTTGTTGTTGCAGAGCGATCCGACGATACGATCTTAATCAGTGGACGTTCTCTGGGCGACATCAATGTTCAGTCCATTATGGAACTGCTGGGTGGAGGCGGTCACCTCACTGGTGCTGCGACACAAATTCAAGGCATATCAATTAAAGAAGCTACACGTCGTTTGAAAGAAGCGATTGACTCGGTCTTATAGGCCAAAATATAAAGGGGGAAACGATGATGAAAGTCATTTTTCTTCAAGATGTAAAAGGCCAAGGGAAAAAAGGCGAAGTTAAGGATTTGTCAGAGGGCTATGTACGCAACTTCTTGTTGCCAAAGAAGCTGGTAAAAGAAGCGACTGATAGCAACGTGAAAACGCTCGACGCTCAAAAGCGCAGCGAAGATAAGCGCAAGGAGCAAGAAAAGCTGGATGCTCAGGAGCTGGGCAAAAAGCTGGAAGAGCTGACAGTGAAAGTAGCAGGAAAAGCAGGCGAAGGTGGTCGCTTGTTCGGTGCAATTTCCAGCAAACAAGTAGCGCAATCGCTGGAAGATCAGTTTAAAATCAAAGTAGACAAGCGTAAGCTCGAAATGGATGCCATCCGTGCTTTGGGCGTGACGCAAATCAAAGTAAAACTGCACAACGAAGTAACCGTGACTCTGAAAGTACACGTTGTGGAAGAATAATGTCTCAATTGTGGGGGGTGTGACGTGAGCGACCTGTTTTTGGATCGTGTGCCGCCACAGAACAAGGAAGCGGAACAATCGGTACTGGGTGCCGTGTTCTTGTCTAAGGAAGCTTTAATCACGGCCATTGAGATTCTCCGTCCGGAGGATTTTTACAAGACAGCGCATCAGCGCATCTTTCAAACGATGGTGGACCTGTATGAAAAAGGCGAACCTGTCGATCTGGTTACTGTTACAGCGGATCTACAGGACCACAAGCTGCTGGATGAAGTTGGCGGGGTTACGTATCTCACGGAAATCGCCAGTTCAGTTCCAACGGCTGCCAACATCGAATACTACGCAAAAATAGTAGAAGAAAAATCGCTGCTTCGGCGATTGATTCATACAGCTACCAAGATTGCCAATGACGGATATTCCCGTGAAGATGATGTCACGCAGATCATCGCGGATGCGGAGAAGTACATCATGGAGATCGGTCAAAATCGCAACAGTGGCGGTTTTACACCGATTCGTGATGCCCTTCTGGAAACGTATGAGCGGATTGAGTTTTTGAGTCAGCGACGCGGTGATATTACGGGGATTTCTACGGGATATACCGATTTGGACAAGATGACAGCAGGATTGCAGCGCAGTGACCTGATTATCTTGGCAGCCCGTCCTTCCGTAGGGAAGACGGCTTTTGCCTTGAATCTCGCTCAAAACGTAGCAGCCCGTGCAGGCGAGACTGTAGCCATCTTCTCCTTGGAGATGGGTGCTCCTCAGCTGGTACAGCGTATGATTTGTGCGGAGGGCAATCTGGATGCGTCCCGGATGCGTTCAGGGTCACTGGAGGAAGATGATTGGCAAAAGCTGACGATGGCAATCGGTACGCTGGCGAAAGCGCCGATTTACATCGACGATTCACCCGGGGTTACTGTACAGGACATCCGGGCGAAATGCCGTCGCCTTCAAACAGAGAAGGGATTGGGCTTGATCCTGATCGATTACCTTCAGCTGATTCATGGACGAGGAAAAGGAGATAACCGTCAGCAGGAAGTATCTGAGATCTCTCGTACGCTAAAAGGGATCGCGCGTGAGCTGAACGTGCCGGTTATCGCCCTGTCGCAGTTGAGCCGTGGTGTAGAGCAACGGCAGGATAAGCGACCGATGATGTCCGATATCCGTGAGTCGGGGTCGATCGAGCAGGACGCCGATATCGTTGCCTTCTTGTACCGTGATGACTACTATGACAAGGAATCAGAAAATAAGAATGTCATCGAAGTCATTATTGCCAAACAACGTAACGGCCCGACCGGAACGGTGGAGTTGGCGTTCTTAAAAGAATTCAACAAGTTCGTTAACTTGGATCATCGCTTTCGAAACCAAGCAGGTTAATAGTTGGAATGGAAGAAAAGCCGGAGAAATTCCGGCTTTTTTTTCTATATTGAATTGCCGAACATATTAAGAACTAACTATATGAATGTTCGTATTTAGCGTTGACATGGCGAGTCTCGTTTAGTAAACTTAGATTGTTTCAGGCCCGAAAAGACATGATAATATCAGGAGGTGTTTTTCGATGTCAACAGTCGTTGTCGTCGGAACCCAGTGGGGCGATGAAGGTAAAGGTAAAATTACAGACTATCTAGCTGAAAGTGCAGAGGTAGTGGCTCGTTACCAAGGCGGTAACAACGCAGGCCATACTATTATTTTTGATGGTAACAAGTATAAGTTGCATTTGATTCCATCCGGAATTTTTTATAGTGACAAGACCTGCGTAATCGGAAACGGTATGGTAATCGATCCGAAAGCATTGGTAAAAGAGCTGGAGTACATTCATAGCTTCGGTTTTTCTACAAGCAATTTGAAAATCAGTGATCGCGCGCATGTGATTCTGCCATACCACATCAAGCTGGATGGCGTAGAGGAAGATAGCCGCGGTGCTAACAAAATCGGTACAACCCGTAAAGGTATCGGGCCTGCTTACATGGATAAAGCAGCACGTATCGGTATTCGTATCGCTGACTTGTTGGATCGCGAAGAGTTTGCTCGCAAGCTCGAGCGCAACCTGGCAGAGAAAAACATGTTGCTGGAGAAAATGTACAACACAACTGGCTTTGAGCTTCAGGAAATTTTGGATGAGTACTTGGCACTCGCAGAGATCATTCGCCCATACGTGACCGATACTTCTGTTGTTCTCAACGATGTGATCGATCAAGGCAACCGTGTTCTGTTTGAAGGTGCACAAGGCGTATTGCTCGATATTGACCAGGGTACGTATCCTTACGTAACGTCCTCCAACCCAATTGCGGGTGGCGTGACTATCGGTTCTGGTGTAGGACCAACTAAGATTCACCAGGTAATCGGGGTTGCAAAAGCTTACACGACGCGTGTAGGTGATGGTCCGTTCTTGACTGAGCTGACTGATGCAACTGGCGACCATATTCGTGAGGTTGGTTTCGAATATGGTACAACAACAGGTCGTCCACGCCGCGTAGGCTGGTTTGACAGTGTTGTAGTTCGTCATGCTCGTCGTGTCAGTGGTCTCACTGGTTTGGCGATCACCAAGCTGGATACCCTGTCTGGAATCGAGACCCTGCGTATTTGCACAGCGTACAAATACAATGGAGAAGTTATCGAATCGTTCCCAGCGAACCTCAACCTGCTTGCGAAATGTGAGCCAGTTTATGAGGAGTTGCCAGGTTGGACAGAGGATATCACAGGCGTTCGCAATCTGAACGACTTGCCAGAAAACGCTCGTCACTACATTGAGCGCATCACACAACTGACTGGTATTCCAATGTCGATCTTCTCCGTAGGACCGGATCGTGAACAAACTGTCATTGTTCGTGGCATTTACGGATAAGCTATCAACTATATAATAGAAGAAAGCTGTCGAGCATTCGGCAGCTTTCTTTTTTTTGCAACGGACAGACACGAAACGACACCCTCTGGGCATATGGATAGACATAGGGAGAAATGGAGAGGTGAAAAGTGATGATGGGTTTTGGATTTGACCAAAAGGCCATGAAGCTACTGGGCAAAAATGTACAGGTAAAGATGATCAATGGCGTCGTCATCAAGGGAACCATGACTCATTTTAACAATGGATACCTATGCTTTATCACCACATACAAACAACAAAATGACGCCGAGAAAACGAAAATACGCAGACTTGCGTTAAAAGACGTTACCTCGATGCAAGAGGTGTGAGTTCACAGATGTCGATAACGAAATAAGCCATCTTTCCTAGTCAGTTAAGGGAAGATGGCTATATTTATTTTTAAATCATACCTCCATAGGATCGGATGATCTCGGTTGCAAGATCACCTTGTTCTTCTGGTACGACTGCCGTTAACAAGATACTCCGATATAAATTATCGTCGCCCCGGTCTGCCATGCCGCTGGCGTCAGGATCTACTGCTGCCATGATGCTTGCATCCCTGCCGCTTGGGAAGTCACCTGCCAATGTAAGGTTGCCCAAGCTGGGAAAGTCTCCGGAAATGGGATTCATGATCTGTTCGTTTCCTTCACCGGGGAATTGTCCAATTCTGTCGATCTGAATGATGGAAAAACCAGCTTGTCGAAGTGCTTTTTCTGCCTCTTGGGCATCCTCTTCGGTTTGAAATCCTGCAAGAATGTTACGTTCCTTCACGTATATCAGCCCCCAGATATGATAAATGCTACCAATTATTTGTACATATAGTGACTCTACGGCTATTTTTTTATTCGACAGCAATTTACACTTGATGTTGTCGTTAATCTTATGGTAAAGTCGACATAGTTGGTTTCTTTAGGCAATTTGGCAGATAAATGGAAACTAAATTTTGGGATATACGACCTAGTCGATAAATTAAAAATTTTCAGGAAATAGAACGAGCAAGTTGTATCTGTTTTCAGGAGGGACAAGTTATGCATTGGTCGGAATGGAAGGCCAAGCTGCAGGAACGGTCATCACGAATCGTTCGGGATTGCAGTGATCTGGCGAAACGTACTATGAAACGTACAAGCTCTTACATCCAGTCGCATAAAAAACAATCGCTTTCAGTTGCGGCAGGCCTAGTATTGACGATTGCTGCTGGAGCATCTGCACAATACTACTACACAAGCAATGTCAATTCTGTCTACCATGTCAGTGTGAACGGCAATGAGATTGGCGTGGTAAACGATCCAAATGTGATACATAATTGGACAGCAGCCAAGCTGGAAGAGGAAAAGGCAAAAACAGGCCTTAACTTGCAATTGGCTAACTATATCGCATTTGAAGAAGAGCGTGAATTCAAGGCACAGTTCAATAACGATGCCGCTGTACAAGCTCTAGCATCCGTAGCGGATCTCAAGGTTCAGGGCGTTAAGCTAACGATTGATGGCAAAGTGGTAGGTTACCTGCCAGACCAGCAATCAGCTGATGAAGCACTGGCTGAAGTGAAGCAAAAATATTCCGGAGTTCCTGCAACGACAGGGAAAAAGGCTGTTGTAGCAGCAGCATCAGCAGTCCCAGTCAAACCAAATCCGGTAAAAGAAGTCGCATTTAAAGAAAATGTAGAGATGCAAACCGAAACAGTCGATGCATCTCAAATTTTGTCTGCCGATAAACTCGAGGAGTTGCTGGTAAAAGGCACCTTCAAGGATATGAAGCACACGGTCGTAGAAGGCGATTGCATCGGTTGCATCGCGAAGAAATACGGCATTACATCAAAAGATATTTACGCGAACAACCCAGGTGTTACGGAAAATAGCGTCCTTAAGTTGGGACAAGAAATCAATGTAACCGCAGTGCGTCCACTGGTTACTGTACAAGTCAAAGAAGAAGTAGATCAGCAAGAGGTTATCGCTTTTAATACGCAAATTAATAACAATGACAAGGTCCCTAAAGGCGAAACAAAAGTCGTACAAGAAGGTAAAAACGGCAGTAAAACAGTTAAGTACGAAGTTGTGAAAGAAAATGGACAAGTAGTTAATCGCAAAGTTATCAAACAAGATGTAACGATGCAGCCTGTAACCAAAATTATGGAGCGCGGTACAAAAGTGATTCCTTCGCGCGGGACAGGCCGTTTGAGCTGGCCTGCTAGCGGATATATCAGCAGCGGCTTCGGCAAACGTTGGGGCAGCATGCATAAAGGAATTGATATTGCCGGTGCTGGTTCTGTCATGGCGGCAGACAATGGACGTATCACATTCGCTGGTTGGAATGGTGACTATGGAAAATCGGTTATCATCGACCACGGCAATGGAATGAAGACATTGTACGGTCACATGAGCAGCATTAATGTGAAAGTCGGCGATGTTGTTAGCCAAGGAAAGAAAATCGGCGTAAAGGGTTCTACTGGACAATCGACCGGCGTACACCTGCATTTTGAGGTTCTACAGAATGGACGAAACCAGAACCCGATTCGTTACTTAAAATAGACATGTAATTTCTGGATAAGAAAGGGCAACTCTTAGGAGGGGCCCTTTTTTTGTTGGAAGGGATTGAATGCCAAGCCCTTCTTTACACGGCGTACATGGTGTATTGTAGAGGAATAGTGATGGTCGAAGTGGAATCCTTGAAGAGGCAGTTTGAGAGGAAACAGATGACTGTTGGAACACGTACTTACAGAAAAAGGAGGGCGCAGGATGGCAAAACTCCTCGTAGTTGACGATGAAAAACCGATTGCAGATATTTTGAAATTCACGTTTGAAAAAGAAGGATATCAGGTCGTATGCGCCTACGATGGTGATGAGGCACTTGTCGTAGTCAAGGATGAGCGACCAGATCTGATTTTACTAGATGTTATGCTTCCAGGCAGAGATGGGATGGACGTATGCCGAACCGTTCGCCAAACGTATGATGTTCCGATCATCATGCTGACTGCCAAAGACTCTGAACTGGATAAAGTACTTGGGTTGGAATTGGGCGCGGACGATTACGTGACGAAGCCATTTAGTACGCGTGAGCTGGTAGCTCGTGTAAAGGCCCATTTACGCCGTAACCGAGCCAAAGTGGAGGAGAAGGATAGCCAGCATGTACTGCGCGTACATGAGCTGGAAATCGATTTGAACTCATATACCGTCGAAAAGGTGGGAGAAGCATTAGAGCTGACGCACCGTGAGTTTGAGTTGCTGGTGTACCTCGCTCGCCATCAGGGACAAGTATTGACGCGAGAGCATCTCCTGCAGTCGGTCTGGGGATTTGACTATTTTGGCGATGTACGAACAGTAGATGTGACCATCCGTCGTTTACGGGAAAAAATCGAGGATGATCCGAGCCAGCCGAAGTACATTATCACACGGCGTGGTTTGGGCTATACATTACGCAATCCCGGCATGGGAGGCCAGCCTGGATGAGGCGGCTGTTCAAAACCGTTCAGTGGAAAATGGTCATCATTTACATGCTGTTGATTTTGCTTGCGATGCAATTTATCAGCGCCTATTTTGCCCGGGAAGTCGAGAGTTACTATATCAACAACTTTTCCGAGGCATTGAATGGACAAGCGAGTTTGTTAGCGAGTTTGCTGGAAAGCGATTTGCGCCCGCATGACGGGAAGGAATCCAACGCCGTACAAAACCGCCAGGACATCGACAACCTGATCAACAACTTGGTGAAAATCAATGGGGCGAATGTGCAGGTCATCGATCAGACAAGAACGGTGGTTGCGACGACAGAGGACAAAAGTACAATTGGGCAGCGGACCTCGCAGCCTGAAGTGACGGTTGCCTTGCTCGGGACGCGCAGTGAATCGATGCGGATTGATCCGAAGACGGGGGCGCGAGTGAAAGTATTGGCACTACCTGTTAAGGGCGATCAAATCGTATACGGTGCGGTCTACATGATCGCTTCGATGGAAGGCACTTATGCGACGATTGGTAAAATGAACGGTATCTTGGGGACAGGTACGATGATCGCAATGGTCATTACGGCGGTGCTCGGGGTCGTGTTGGCACGCACCATCACCAAGCCTGTGAAGGAGATGACCCGTCAGGCACGCTTGGTGGCAGACGGAGACTTTAACAGTAGTGTACGTGTCTATAGCGATGATGAAATTGGCCAACTCGGTATGGCCTTTAATCATATGACCTTGCGTTTGCAGGAAGCGATCTTGCAGCAAGAAGAAGAGCGTGAGAAACTCGCGGGAATTTTGAGTAACATGACGGACGGTGTCATTGCCGCTAACCGAAATGGGCAGATCATCTTGTTTAATCGAGCTGCAGAAGATATGTTACAGGTGACGATGGCTGACGTCCTACTCAAGAGACGCACCTTGTATGAGCTGCTGGGGCTGCCGCCAGAGGATGAGATGTCGCTCTATGCGCAGGAAGAGCCACTTATCATTGAGATGACGCTACCGAATAAGGAAGAAGTGATCCTGCGTGTGACGTTTACGCCCTTGCAGCACGATAGCAAAAAAATGGGTGGGATCATCGCGGTCGTAGCGGATGTTACGGAGCAGCAACGACTGGAGCAGCAGCGCCGCGAATTCGTGGCGAATGTGTCGCATGAGCTGCGGACACCACTGACGACCATTAAAAGCTATGTGGAAGCCCTGCTGGATGGCGCAGTGGAAGATCCAGAGCTGTCCCAACGGTTCTTGAAGGTTACTTCGTCGGAGACAGAGCGTATGATTCGCTTGGTAAACGATTTGTTGCAGCTATCGCGTTTTGATTCGCAGGGGGTTCGTCTGCATTGTAAGGAAGCGGACATCAACCGATTGCTACATTATGCTGCCGATCGTTTTTCCATGTTCAGTGAGCAACAGGAGGTTCAGCTCAGTCTGGATATGCCGAGGAAGCTTCCGCCGGTTTATATTGATTTGGATGTGATCAATCAAGTATTGGATAATCTTTTGTCCAATGCGATCAAGTATACGCCTCAAGGAGGCACCGTGGTTCTCATGGCAAAAGAGAACCACAAGCAAAAGCGGGTCCAAATCTCCATCACGGACACAGGAATCGGTATTCCCAGCCGCGATTTGAAGCGAATCTTTGAGCGCTTCTACCGCGTAGACAAGGCGCGTTCGCGCGGTCAGGGTGGAACAGGCCTGGGATTGGCGATTGCCCGTGAATTAGTACAGGCACACGGTGCAGATATCGAGATTACGAGCGAATGGAACGTGGGAACGACAGTCACGTTCTGGGTGCCATTTGCCCAAGGAGGAAAAACGGGATGAAGCGGATGCTAGAGCCTGCCAAGACCGTCTTACTCAATCTGCTAGTGCTAGCCAGCTTTGTTTTGACAGCGATGTTGTGGTCGAATCAACCTAACCTTCAATTTATTGAGCCGGCAGAGTACACGCAGTCAAAGCCAGTTCAGGAAAAACAACTCGAACAGCTCGTTACGCCGGAATCCGTTGTTTTTCACTATGGGGAAGATCGCCACACGAAAGCATCCGCAACCGATGCACCTTACAGTTTGATCGTGCGAGAAATGTCGAAATGGATCTTCCTCGATTTTTCTCCGCTCACCATCTCCAATGAGAAATGGGAAGATATTGCCCGGGAAAAGATGGGATTGGAAGTGCGCTTTCGGAGCACGGTTCCCTTGTCAATTGTAGGTCGGCTGGTAACCTTTCGGGATGAGTTTGACAACCGAATGAAAGGGATTGACCGATTGTGGTTGTACTACGAGAAGGACGAGGATGTCGTCTACGCGTTATTTTTGTCGACTGAGGAAGGTCGAATGATGCGTTCTCGAACGTCGATTAGCCCTAAGGATTTGCGAGAATCTTATTTGGCTTCCGGTGATTTAATGCCTGAGCAAATCATGAAAATCGTCAAACCAGAGCGAAGCTTCGTAGATTTAGAAAGACCTGCGCTGATGTGGAGCACTTATTATTTGCCCAAGAATCAGATGCGCATGCAGCAATTCCGCTACAGCTATGTACCTGTTACGAATGAAAGATTGATCGAGTCCTACTTTATCGATCAGTCGCTCGTCAGACAGATCATGGAGCGGGACAAAACGGTTATTTTTACAGATGGCAGCAGATCAATTCAATTGAGATCGGAGCAGCAGGCGTTCACGTTTACTGATCCAGCGTACCAACAGCGGGATCAGGAGCTGTCTGATGAAGAAAAAGTGCAGAGTGCCGTTACCTTCATGAATAAGCACTTAGGCTGGCTTGATGACTATCATTTTGAACGAATCAAGAAGAGCTACAATGAAAAGGACTTGATCACGTTCCGCCAGTATTTGGGGGCGTATCCCTTGATCAGCGAAGGGGAGGCCAGGCAGATCGATACCATCCAAATTACATCAGAGGCAGGCCAGGTTGTGACGATGAGCCGATCGCTGATGGATTTGGACAAGTATATCGATAATAAAGAGTGGACGGTTATGTCTGGTCCGGAGCTGTATCAATATATCCGCGACAAAAAGCTGGCGGATACAGAAAAAATCACCAACGCTTATTTGGCTTACCATACCAAAGTAGGCGAAGGATACGTAGACCTGATGCCAATCTGGGTTGTGGAATTGGCGAATCAGGCGAACCTGTATATTTCTGCGCACACCAAACAGGGAGGAGGGAAGGCGCATGGATTGGAGTAGGACCAAGACGATTCTGATCTGGGCCTTTCTTCTCCTCGATCTGTTTCTCCTGTATCAGGTGTATGTGACGCGCATTAGCCTGTGGAATGACAAGGAAGTCGCGCAGAACGAGAAATGGAATACAGAGCTGTACTTGAATCAGCAAAATATCACATTGGATACAGAAGTGCCGCAGGATACACCGGAAATGTCCAATTTGGATGCTGAGTATATCGGAATTAATCCGATTTCCTTGCATGAGATATCAGGACTTCAGGCGACAGTGGAAAAGATGGCGCTGGCTGCCAAGCTGGACCCACCGATGCAGATTCGTGGTCAACTGAATCCGCAGGAGCTCTTGCGTCAAATTGGTCCGAGGCTGATTTATTCTGATCAATACGTAGCCGATCCGTATCAATCGAATCAAGCGCGGCTCTTGTATTGGCAGGTCTATGATAAAATGCCAGTATTCGTCGCCCCGTTGGAAATGTATTTGGACAATGGAACGATACTCGGATACAGGCAGACCTTTTTCCACCTTCGCAAGCAGCAGGGAGAACGACAGGTGATCTCTGGTTATGCGGCACTACGCTCTCTGGTGGACAAGCAAATCATTTCACCAGGGGAACGGATTGAGAATGTGAGCTTGGGTTATTACGGTTCTTACGATGCCGATATTCAGACACTGGTGCCTGTTTGGCGCGTGGTTCACGATGGCAAATGGCATTTTGTCAACGCGATTACAGGAGCGCTGGAGCGTCCGATGGTAACGCAGCGTTGAATAGATAGACAGCCTGGGAAAGATACGGGAAGAGGGATGTTCGGTGAGATTTAGTGTGTTGGCAAGCGGGAGTACGGGCAACGCCATTTATGTGGCAACAGACCGTGTTTCCATATTGATCGATGTAGGCATTACAGGAAAGCAGGCAGAAGCGGCACTGGAGACCATTGGCGTCAATCCAGCCGATCTGAGCGCCATTCTCGTCACCCACGAACACGTCGACCATATTAAAGGAGTCGGCGTCATGGCGCGGCGATATGGATTGCCGATTTACGCCAATGAAAAGACATGGTCGGAGCTGGATGGGCAAATCGGGACGATCAAGGAAGATCAGCGACGCTTCTTTTCTGTGGGGGAAAAGAAAGAGTTAGAGGATTTGGGCATCGAGTCATTCGGAATCTCGCACGATGCCGCTGAGCCGATGGGCTTCTGTTTTTATGATGGCAAGAAAAAGCTAAGTGTCGCGACAGATTTGGGGTATGTCAGTGATCGGATTAAAGAGACGATTCGTGGAGCAGATGCGTATGTGTTCGAGTCCAATCATGACGTTGAGCTGTTGCGTATGTCCCAGTATCCTTGGAGCATCAAGCGACGTATCTTGAGTGATGTTGGGCACTTGTCCAATGAAGCGGCGGGCGATGCTTTGCTCGATTGTCTAACAGGTGGGGCAGAACGTGTATACCTCGCCCACTTGAGTAAGGAAAACAACATGATTGATTTGGCCCGACTGACGGTCAAAAACATCTTGGAGGAGCAGGGGCTATCTGTTGGTGACGATGTGCATCTGCGCGATACGTACCCGGATCGACCTACCAAGCTGGAAGAGCTATAAGATCGGTTTGATCCCCGTTTGACGACTGGCGATGCGCTCAGTGAGCTTCGCGTACGTATCGATGTGGAAAGTTAACTGTGTATCGAGCTCATTCACTTTGGCAGTCAGCTCGTCATGTGTCAGCAGTCCTTTGGCTACTAGCAGCTCGATCAAGGCATGCAGGACAAGCGTATTGTGGTAGTCTACTTTCTGAAGGTCAGCCAGCTTGGCGATGAGGTGGACTTCTTTCAAGTCTATCAATCCTTTCTATTTGGTCTGGCAGGTAAAAGCTTTTAATCTATCATATCCGTGCTCTCGGAGAAATATTCCGAGAGCTTTTTTCTATTCCACAACCTTTCCATAATTCTCACGCCATTTTGCCGAAAGCGGGTCGTATACTAAGGGTGTCAAAAGGAAACAGACATCAACGAAATCAATCATGCAAACCAAATACGGCGCATGTCATTGTGTATACGAGTATGAAAAACCTGCAAAGCTAGTAATGGTAGAAAGTAGAAAGGGGAGTATGAATCATGGGTTTCTATGATGATTTAACTCATGTGGAGAGAAAAAAACAACGCGGTTCTAACATTGGACGTATGGTCGTGACGTCAGTAACGTCCGCGGTAATTGGGGGAATGGTCGTCCTGCTCACGCTGCCGACTCTCTCCAATGCGGGATATATTAATATGGTTAAGCCTGGAGCAGAAAATGCGATCAGCAGCAATGCCTCTTCTTCTAACCCGTTTGTCAAGCCAGTATCTGTAAGTGTAGGCTCTGGTACAGTGGATGCTGTGAAAAAAGTGGAAAATGCGATCGTTGGTGTAATCAACATCGGTCAGCGCAGAAGCAGTTGGATGCAGAACTCGATGGATGTAGAGCAGGGTCAAGGCTCTGGTGTCATCTTTGAGAAAAAGGGCGGAAAAGCCTACATCGTTACCAACTACCACGTAATCGACAAGGCGCAAAAGCTGGAAATCGCCCTGCCAACAGGTGAAAAAGTACCGGCAAAGGTGGTCGGCGCCGATGGTTACACCGATCTGGCTGTACTAGAAATCGACGCCTCCAAGGTTACAGACGTTGCTGAGTTTGGTGATTCTTCTACCTTACAGGTGGGTGAACCGGCCATTGCCATCGGGAATCCATTGGGTATGCAGTTCTCCCGGACCGTTACACAAGGCATCATCAGTTCCAAAGAACGCTCCATGCCAATGGACTTTAACGAAGATGGCCAGGATGACTGGGAGCTGGACGTCATTCAAACAGACGCAGCGATCAACCCTGGTAACAGTGGTGGTGCCCTCGTGAACATCGAGGGTCAGGTCATCGGGATTAACACCTTGAAGATTTCCAAGGCAGGTGTCGAAGGATTAGGTTTTGCCCTCCCGATTAATGATGTCAAAGTGATCGTGGACCAGCTGATGGCAAAAGGAACCTTGGAACGTTCTTACCTCGGTGTGCAGCCACTCGACTTGGCTAATGTGCCGCGCTACGAATGGAAAGAAACCTTGAATCTGCCTGAGCAAGTGCAAAGTGGCGTTGTCGTCCAAACGGAAGTAGGCAAATTCTCTCCTGCGGGTCAAGCAGGCTTGAGACAATTCGACGTCATTATCAAGCTGGATGACAAGAACATTTCCACCAGCGCTCAACTACGGAAGTATTTGACGATGAACAAAAAGCCGGGCGATACGATGGACGTTACGTACTATCGAGATGGTATCCAGAAGACTGCCAAAGTGAAGCTAACAGCACCGCCACAGCAGTAAGAGGTACTGACCAAGCCATTTTGTAGGCAGGTATGTGAAGGAATCAAACTTTGACGGGCAATTCCGGGATGCATTTTATCCCGTTTGCATATATGCAGCATCTGAAGTTCCCCCCTCTATCTATTTTTAAATAGATCCCTACTTAAGAGCGCCGAGCTGATACGGCGCTCTCTTTTTTTTGTTCGTCGGTCGGACTTTTAGTGGAGGAGAGAAAAAAGAAGAAAACGCTCAAGTTCTTGGGCTACCTGCCGTGAGGTGGTTCTGCCCAGCTCCATGGAAAAAGTGAAACCCGCGTCCAAAGTCGCGTAGCTACGCAGTGTCTCAGAGGTGGACGCTAAAGGCAGGTTTCACTTTTTCCATTACGCTTCAGTTGGTATCCCAAAGACTTTCGCCGTTTTCTTCTTTTTTCTCTCTACAGCTTTAACTGTATGTTTGTAAACCCATCGTTGTCTTTTTGGTGGATTGATTTGTTTTGTTGCTGTTCTGGGGTAGAATAGGAAGCGACATTATTGAACGGAAAAGAGGTATTTGATATGGACATGAAGATGAAAAGCATTCAAATAGAAGGCAAGGAAATTGAGTTGTTGGCGGAATATCCGGTGCGGTTTGCTTGCATGGAGCATTTGGAGCAGGAGTTGGATGATTACGTAAACGATTTTGAGACGGCGCCGGATACGTATGCGGCTCAGGCGATTGAGGGCGATGGAGTAGACAAGCGTTGTCGGGAATGTGGAGAGCCTGGGCAGATTGCGCTTTTGAAAGAGAAGGGAATGTAGGTTCATGCAAATTTCGATTATTACGGTAGGGAAGCTGAAGGAGAAATATTTGCGTGAGGGCATTGATGAATACAGCAAGCGTCTGTCTGCTTACTGCAAGCTGCAAGTAATAGAGGTCAATGATGAAAAGGCGCCGGAAGAGATGAGTGCGGCGGAGATGGAGCAGGTGAAGCGCAAGGAAGGCGAGCGTATTCTGGCGCAGATCAAGCAGGATCAGTACGTGATTGCGCTGGCGATTGATGGGCAAATGTGGTCGTCGGAGAAGCTATCTGCGGAGATGGACAAGTTGGCTTTGCATGGGCGCAGTCAGGTGGCGTTCGTGATTGGCGGGTCGTTGGGGTTGGCTGATCAGGTGTTGAAGCGGGCGGATGCGTTGTTGTCTTTCTCGAAGATGACGTTTCCGCATCAGTTGGTGCGGTTAATACTACTTGAGCAGGTTTATCGGGCGTTTCGGATTAGTCGGGGGGAGCCTTATCATAAGTAAGCACAAAGTTATTTTTAATGGAAGCGTTAAAGAACAATTCAATGTCCTTTACGTTTCTTTGTTGTTTTGTACTTGTGAAGCCTACCATAAATAGTGGATTATGCTATGATTGGTAATAAGTTGATAACAAGGGGAAATACTATGTTCTTTAATATATTTGTTAGTAGACCTAATGCTTTAGATAATAATCAAAAATCCACTGTTCTAACGATACAAAATCTATTAGAAACTAGAGGAATGTGTTCCAGAACAATAGGTGCGACTGATTTTCCTAATGTTTCCCCAATGAAAGCAGTTGAGCAATTGATGAGACAATGTTCTGGGGCTGTCATATTAGGATTTCCTCAAATGATAGTACAAAAAGGAATTTCTAAACCTAGTACTTGCCAAGAAATGGGTATAAAAAATAAATTATTACCAACTCCTTGGAATCAGATTGAAGCCTCAATGGCTTTTATGTTGGGTTTACCTATGCTGATAATACGAAATCAAGGGATTGATGGTGGAATATTTGATGTTGGAACAACTGGTCATTTTATTCACACCTTTGATTTGAATAATCAAGATTGGATAAACGAAAGTAGTTTCCTTCAGCCTTTTAATGAATGGTATAAAGAAGTTTTAATTAAACAAGTGAGTTCTTAAAGAAACCACATCATTAACTAGGAGTGGTTTATAACCTGCTAAAGTAATGAAGTAAAGGGGGATATAATGGAATTCAAAGATATTGCATCTGTCGTTGCTCTTGTTATCTCACTTGTATCGTTGTTTATTTCACTGAGACAAAAGAAACATGAAACTGAAAGAACAATTAGGGAGAAGCTTACGGACACTTTTACTAAAATTACTGCAATGGATGTTGAACTAATTAAACTTGAAATGAATATTAACAAAAATATAAACCTAACAAGAATTTTTAACCAGCAAAGGAGATTCCTCGTAAATCAAGCACAATATTTTCTACCTAAAATAGAGAGGTTAGTATCAGATAGTGAGTATGCTTTGTTAGCAAATACTTTAGAACGAACTGGAGACCTTGAAAGTGCTGATTACTACTGGCGTAAAAGTATTGAAAAGTCGTCTAATAAACTTAACAAAATATATAATATACGTGGTTATGCAAGATTTCTATTTAAATTCAAAAATTTCAATCAGGGTAGAAAGATGTATCAAGAAGCAGTTGATATGAGTACAAGGGAAAATGATAAAGATGTGTATGACTTAGCTGATACATACATATTATGGGGGGCATTAGAGAGGGAACACGGCTTTTTTGACAAAGCTGAGGAGTATTTTGATTTAGCTGGAAGAATGATTAATAAGATTGAGAGTGAGGGTCAAAAGCAGAGATTGAAAAATTATTTAAATGATATTAAACAAGTAAATTATCCGAATGTAATATCATCCAATTAGGTTACCATTTAGAAATTAATGAAATAATCGTTAAAGCATGAGGTTATTATCCCATGCTTTAAATGTTGGTGTATACCTAATAGTCAAAATCAACTATGTGCTTAATGTTGATCGGTGAATGGTTGAACCTTATCAAAAGTGACGGCGAATTGTAGTGAAGTGTGGAAAGTTTTTTAAGGTGTTTGATACAAAGAATTTGCAGAACCCCTGAGACCTTGAGTTTCAGGGGTTGTTTTGCTCTTTTTAGCTGGGATATTGTCTGCCATTTTCCATGATATGGTATGATGAGTACTAGGTAATTTCTTCGGATACAGGGCTATGATGGAGGTGTTAATGAATTCCGGGAAAAGACGTTAGGTGAAATTCTTTGAAAAGAAGGTCATAAATTTATGCTAACTAAAGATAAATTTTACGAGATACTAGATGAAGGTCGGGAAGACAATCTTTGGGATTTCAAAGAGGAATTATCAATATCAAAAAAGGTGGAATTTTATGAAATTCTGAAGGACATACTAGCATTTGCAAATAGCAGAGGTGGATATTTATTACTGGGAGTTAAAGACAAGTCTCATGAATTAGTCGGAGTAAGTGAAGAGATTGATGAGGCCGAACTTGCACAAAAAATAGAGTCTGCACTAAGTTACTCAATTGATTTTAAGATTTTGTACTTTAACGACGAGATTGATAGTAACAAAAAATTAGGCCTGATACAAATATACCAAGCTCAGAAAATATGTGTTTCACCAAAGTCGTATTCATCAGATAGAGGAGTTATAGTAGAGCAAGATATCATTTATACACGACGGGGTACAAGAAGTATTCGGGTAAATGGGGAGCAATTAAATGAACTCGTGAGACGAATACAAACAAATGCAACATACAAATTTTCTGAATCAGAGTTACAACTTATAGAGAAAAACAGGAACTCTAGTTATTTAGAATTCAAACAGTTTGATGACTATTTAAAGGGAAAATTTGAGTTTACTGCGTCAAGCTTTGGAAATAAAATAACACAATTGTGCAGAGACCAACTTAAATACAACCGACTTGAAGTAGGAAAATGGATTGGTTTTGAAGAAGAACGAATAAACGATTATTTTCAAGGGATTGCTTACCCATCTCTTGAGCATATATTACGGGCATCAAAATATTTTGAGGTACCTATCAGCTTTTTTTTCAAACCCACAACATATAGTCGCCCCCCGATTTGGGAGAATCCATTAGTTAGTTTTTGTTTAATTGAGAAAGTAATTAATAAAAGTGAACTATTAAATATTAATTGGGGAGATTTTTTCTCATATGTTCTTTGGGATATGTCTAAGAACATTTGTATATTTGTTGAATGGATAAGATCTGATTACTTTGTGTATGTTCGTAATAGGGAAGACTTATTACACACCTCTAGATCGGATTTTTTATATGACTATCTCATAGAGATGTCACCTGAAGAAGTATTGGAGTTTAAATCGTTTCTTTCGACACAACATTATAAACTTATTGAAAAAGCCAGTTTTAATAAGGAAACTCTATCTAGACTTCCACATGAGGAATTTCTTTATCATCTTATTGATTACAGTAATGATTTAGTATGTAGACTAATAAATGAAAGTATTAAGTTAATAACAGTCAGTGAATCAAAAATAGAAGTCAAATATCATTTCATTGAGGAAGTTATCAATCGTCAATATCTAAGAAGAAACTATGACATAGATAAAATTTCGTTGAGGATAGATTACAATATATAGAAAATTATTATAGATTACCATAGATGCAAAGAAACTTCACCTAAACCATATCTAACGCTGCTGACTTAGTTCGCAAGATGACACAAACGGAGAAGTCGATTCAGCGAACAACCCCGCGAGGTAAGTAGCGGAGCCACCCAGTCACATTCGATCCTTTATGCCTCTAGGGTTTAAGAATACCAGAACGTTAGACGAATTTATTACAAATTGGAAAAGAGGTGTAAAATGTATCACAATGATATCTACATTTCTCCAAGGTATTGTCTCGATGATTACCTAATGTTAAATTTATCCATAACTAGTATTGAACAAGATTGGAGAAAAGCTATTGATATATTTGCTGATAGAATGGAAGGCAGATTTCTACTTTTAATTCAAGAATACTCGGAGAACATAAGAAGCGACAATAGACATATCGATTACAGTTTTAGTTCAATGGCGTTGTGCTGTTTACTGATTGAAACTCTCCATCAGTTTTATTATGGACTTGATGTAACGGTTTTTAGAGGACATAAGGAAGCATTTGTGCAGTTTTTGACCAGGAGTACATATTTCAGAGGGCAATTCACGAGAAGGACTGCTGCGTTCTTCTACTCAGATATCAGGAACGGAATTCTTCATCAAGCACAGACTAAAAGAAATACTCAGCTTGCTTTTGATCAATTAGATATGGTTATCGAGATAGAGAATGGAATTCGTCTAGACGTGATTAAATTTAAGGATGAATTAATAAATGAATATCAACTATATCTAGCACGTCTTAGTCAAAGTGATAATATTCAATTGAGGGAAAATTTTATAAAGAAGATGAACTACATAACAATAAAGAATTAATTTTAAAGGAAAAAAATAATTATGAATGAACTAGTTCAAGCATTTAAGCATTCTAAGGAAGACTCATAAATATTCACAGGAGGGATTACGAAGCAGGTTGGGTGGGGTAAAAAAGGCCCACCGAAATTAGGAAGATAATGAACAGAAGTATAGATCTGCGGAGAATATAGCGAACTCCTAATCAACGACAATTAACAAAACCTATAAGTAATTTCAACGAGGAGCATGCAGCAGCGGCTCCTTTCACATTTTTTGCCTATGAACATGTTAAGCTGAACCATACCATAAGTGACGGCGAAAAATCGTAAAAGGGAGAACGGCCTCTATGACGTTCTCCCCTTTGCTCTGCGGGATGATAATGTATTTTTTTTAGCCCGATTCTACTCATACATAGCCCCCCTTATCCTCCATTTGTGAATAGGCCTCACCCTCACCCAAGCCAATTGATTTATAATACTCCCTCTCTACTTCCTACATCCTAAGAATTGATCTTTAACCGACCTCAGGGAGTCGTATACAATTCCAACAAGCTCTCCCATTTTCATAGTATGATTATATTGAGATAAGATGGAACACGCAAAAAGGCGGGAGACAATGAACGAATTGCAAAAAGAAGCGCTGGAAGAGACGAAAACGGCGATACATAAATGGTTTGACGAACAGGAGAATCGAAAGGACACAGAGGAAGTAGTCTTACGCACCACACTGCAAGTAGGCATCTTTAACTTTGTCATGCTAGATTATCGACCGGGTAGGACTAGGGTTGAAACTTCAAAATCTGTGGGGAGTGCCGCAGGAAAAAAGTCGATGAAAGCCTCACCCTTTACGCGGGAGCAGATATTGCATGAGGTTCAGCCCCTGCTGGCGGAAATCGTAAGGGAGAGGCTGTACAAGCTGGAAACGTCGCCGTTGATCAACTACCGTTTTACCTTCCAAGGAACCTTCGCAACGACGGACGGGCTTGTGGAATTAACGGTGCTGGAAACGGTATACGAAGAGAAAAAGCGGCAGCTTCTGGAGCGAATTCAGTCCTATATGGAGGGAAAATTGGAGAAGGGCTCTAACCCAACCAACAGGCTGGAAACCTTCTTTTTGGCGCGTCATCTGCTTGATCCGCATTTGTTCCCCGAACCGGAAGCCGCAAAAACGATCGCTTTATTTGACCGGATTCAGGAGTTGAATAAAGAGCAAGTTGAGGCTCTCGCGGAGCATCGAAGAGATATTATTAGGGCTTTGACCGACTGGGTCGAGAATGTATTTTTGCCGCGTTACTATGATGTCACCCGTTCCGAATACAGGACCAATGAGTATGTGATCAAGACGGATGCTGTTTTTGAGGACAAGGATGAGCCGAATCAGCCTATCGATCTTCTGTTGTACGGAGCGGTGATGATTATTCGTTACGAGCCGGACTTCAACAAAAACAAGGGTCAGACTTTTCTGGAGCTGGCGAAGCAGCTTGGCAGCAGTAAAGCCGCGCGTATGCTGAAGGAGGGCAGTGACAGCTTCTCGCAAGAAGACGTCCATATGCGCCATGAATTGGTCGAGTGCAAGGCCAACGATGTTTTTTCTCTCTTCACAATCGTGATTCGCAAGGAAGAAGCCGGGGCGTACGAGCGGGCGATTTCGTTTATTCTCTCCCTGCTCCGAAAGGACTTCCCGAAAAGCTACAAAATCAAGTTAAAATCCAGCGTGAAGGAGTATTTGCCCATCATGGGGTTAGCCAAATCGGACACGCACCGTTTTTTTGCGAATGCTCTAGCTTATTCCGAGCTGCATCCTTTATTGGAGGAATATGCTCGTGAGGCGATGGAAGAGTATGAATGGTACGAGGATACAGAAAGCGAAAAAAGCGTAATGCCGGGCAGTTATGCTGTGTTCGGGCTGGGGCTTTCGTCTGAGCGGTATTTTCCGCTTGTTGAAGCTTACATGGACCTTGTGGATGATGAGCATCAGTTGGTGCATGACAAGTTCACAGCAGTTTTCGCCGAAACCTATGGCATAACGGAACGCTCGACTCCCACCTTGATCGCCTGCCTGCTGCGCTCCCACGATTCGCTAAAGCTGAAGATTCAGCCGGAGCTGGAAAGCGAAGACAAGCTGTCGCTATTCGTACAGCAAATAGAGACGCTGTCGGATGACGAGGCCGAGCGGGTACTGTACCCGATCTGGGGCAAGGTGGAGAAGCTGGCTGCATTGGCTCGCAAGGCCCAGGGACCGTATAAGGAGCTGATCATTCGTCTGCAAAAGGCGGCGGGGATAGCCTGACGGTGGCTCGGTGAAAGCGGTATTGATAATTATGCATTTGAGTGAAATGATCTTATTTGGATCATTACCATGCTTAAAAGAAAGTGGGAGAAGAACATGTACATAAGCAAATGGTGGGGAGATTTAATTGGCGGGTCCGATGATTCGCTGGCATTAATAGACTATTTGGAACAACTGGACTCAACGAATGTGACGCTCGATCAGATTTTAAAGGACTTGGGGCTGGATGTTCTGCTTTCCGAGGGAGACCTGAAAAGCGGCGGAAGTATTGGATTTGATATCAAAAATGCTAACGGGACGTTTCGAGCAGAAATTGATATTGCCTGCTCAGCTCTAATCGATCTTTCAGCCATTGTGTTGGAATCTCAGAAATCAGGCTATGTCGATTTGCATGATTTGGATGAGGATAGGGAGTCGTGCAAACTTTATATAGATGCCTCCGAAGAAAAAAGGAACCTGCTTCGGGATGAGTTGTACAAGTTTTCCCGTGATCCGCTGGCTTACGAATTAGCCGAACTTGTTCCGGCGGATGATATGAGAGAGCTAGCGGAAAAGGCAAAAATGATCGCAGATGAGCTGGCACCGTTAAGCTGAATCATACCACAGTAACGGCGAAATTTTTGGCTTTAACCGCGAGAGTTGCCTCGAAGCCGGAGGGGGAAGTCTCCTCCAATCCTGTCGTTACAGGCTCGACTAAAAGTAGGACAAAGGAGAGAACATGGATTTTCAAGTGCTGCAAGTAAAAATCGAGGTGGCTGCCAAGGCTGCATTCGAGCAAGTCAGAAACAAATATGCAGGACAAAGCTTTTGCGGTTACGCCTTGTATTCCGACTCGGATGCAATCACCGTATGTCCGGCGGTAAACTCAACCGATCACTTGAACAAAATGATTGCCGGAGACCCTGATGATGCGATTTATTATCGCTGGAGTCCAGGGGAATGGGATCATGAATTCGAAGGTGCTGAGTTCTTTGAGGATATTTCCAATCTATTATATAACGAAGTGATGGGTATGCAGTCGGCGGAAAGACACAGGGAATATAAAGGGAAGGTTTATGAGTGTTGCGTGGCTGCGCTTGAATCACTGAAAAAGGAAGGTTTTTTCTCCGATATGAGCGAATCGGGAGTATTAGTCTTTACTGTATCGAATGACACAAATGCACTGGAATGTGATTGGATTGCCCGATTGAACCGAAATGAACTTGCTCAAGAATTCCAGAATTGGATTGGCGGTTGAGAATATCCAGTACGATGGGGGAGATCTTATGTCCGTAATACATGCCTACCTTGCGAAGTCGTCCGATCCTTACTCCCATGAGCGTCTTGCTTCTGAGTTAAGCGACTATTTTGATTTTGAAAGAAAGAACGGACTGGAAATTGGAGTATCAGCAAATCCGTTTACGAGAGAGAAATACTTGATTCTCCGTTGGCCGGGATGGAATTTTACAGCTCATTTTGAAACTGGCCGTAGTGTAGCTGAAGATGTAAATTACATTGCGAGCGTTACCAAGGATTGTCCGCCTGAAATCAAAGGCTGTGCCGAACGCATTCGTTTCGTATTCTCGCCTGATGAAGGACGGGAATTCACGAATCATATCATTTGGGCGATAGACTACTTGGCGGAAATACCAGGCGCAATCATTTTTGATGAAACTCAAAAAACAATAGTGCGTGGCTGGTAAAGAGGCGAATACCTACAGCGGCTTCAAATCACACAGGATAGGAGAGACGACAGTGCAACTTTCAGATTCTACCCATACCGAAATTACCGTGTTGTGTAAACAAGGCGATGATTTGGTGAAAGCAGGCAATCTTGAGGAGGGCAAGAATAAGTACGTCGCGGCCCTCCGATTACTCCCGGAAAATCATCGAGAATGGGAGGCCGCAACGTGGATATATGTGGCTATTGGGGATGTCCATTTTCAAATGAAGAATTACGATAAGGCATTCAAGTGTTTCTTTAATGCTGTACAGTGTCCGGAGGGGCTGGGGAATCCTTACATCCATCTTCGGTTAGGGCAATTGTATTACGAACAGGAAAACCTTGAAAAAGCTGCAGACGAGCTGACCCGGGCTTACATGGGTGCGGGGATTGCGATCTTTATGGAAGATGACCCAAAGTACCTTGAGTTTCTGGAGACAAAAATAGAGATTTGAAGTTCTACAGGGAAGGAGCAACAACAAAAGGAGCTGCCGAGGCATGCTCCTTTCGCATTTTTCGCGGTTATGACAGTTAAGCTGAGCCTTACATAAGGGCAAGTTTTTGTTTTGGGTGGGCATAATAGACTCATTGTGTGTGAAAGGAAGGAGCTGCACCACAAGAGAATCTTGGAGCTACCTTGCTTGCCGCTGATGCTACTTTAAACAAGTTTACAATAAAGTAAGTACAAATTTTTTTGATCGAAGACGAGCTAACAACACAGTGGCAGTCCTGAACACAGAAACAATGTTCTAGACTGCCATGTTATATTAATCGATCGATTCCGTTCGTTTAACGTACGTTTACTTCCTCTGCGTTCGATTTGGAAATTTTTATTTTTACTATGATCAATAAGAAAGCTAGAAGTGAAAACGTAATGCCGCTCCACATGAGTTGATGTATGCCCAAGTGAGAAATAAACCAACCGCCGATAAAAGTCCCTACAGTAATTCCAAGATTGGAAAATGAGACAAACAAGCTGTTGCCGAATTCGGGAGCTTCTTTTGCCTCAATCGTTAACCATGCTTGACTGACAATAAGCCCTCCGGAATGCACTGTCCCCCAAAGGAATACGATAACAGCCATCGGAAAGAAAGAAGAACCTAGATAATAAGTGAATAAGTAAAGGACCGCATAGAGCAGAGGATACAAGATAACGGTCTTTGTAATGCTTTTATGCAAAAAGCCCCCAAATAAAAAATTTCCGAAAATCATGATGATTCCAAAGGCCATCAACATGATACTAATCCATGATCCGTTCATATGTGTTACTTGTCCTAAATATTCAGCAAAGTAGCTGTACACAGAAAACATAGCTGCAAAGATAAAAATAACGGTCGCGATCGTTAACCACAATTGAGGTTTGCGTAATATACCTAGCTGCTGGCCGTAAGACATTTTTTCCGTAACAGGCATGGAAGGAAGCCAAGCTAGTATTCCTACAAAGGCAATCATGCTTACAACAGCTCCAAATAGGAAAGCAGCTTCTAACGATACCTTGTCCGCGAGATAAGAAGTCAAAGGCACGCCAAAAGCAAATCCGACCGTTATTCCGGCGAAAACCTTTGTGACCGCTTTGCTGCTTTTTTCCGGAGGGACAAGTTTGGCTGCGGTCACAAGGGCAATCGAGAAAAAGACGGGATGAAAAATAGCAGGGAGAATACGGAAAACTAGCATCACATCGAACCTGGTTGTGAAGGCATAAACAATATTTGAAATCGCAAAAATAAGCACAGCGGTTAATAAAATGACTTTACGATTAATACCAGAAACGAGTAATGTCAGGAATGGACCTGAAATGGCAACAACTAAAGCAAATATGCTTACAAGCCATCCGGCCTGCGCAGTGGAAATATTGAATTTTTGAGTGACCTGGGGTAAAACACCTATAATTCCCATTTCCGTTGTAATAATGCCGAATACGCCTAAAGCCAGAATCATAATAAGCAAAGGGTTAACCTGTTTCATGTTAAATGTAAGCCTCCTATCATATTCATATATCCAGAATTATAGATATAAATAAACAAAAAAAGAGCTCCTTTCCGTTTATAGTTTCGTTTTGATGTACTCGGAAAATTCCTGTATGATCTTTTCGTTCCGACGATAGTACGTCCACTTCCCAATTCGCTCAGATTCTAGCAAACCAGCTTTTTGCATTGTCAACAAATAGCTCGAGATAACAGATTGTGCAAGTCCCGATTTTGCCTGAATATCTCCCACGCATACACCAATCCGAAAACTGAGGCCTTGTTGTAAATAGAGCTTTTCATCAAAGAATTCCTCTGGATTCTTTAACCATTGCATAATTTGACTACGAGTCTCGTTAGACAAAGCTTTATAAATCAATGAAGGTTCCATATAGATCATTATATCTATTTTTATAGATTTGTAAATGTGAAATGGCTGTTTCTCCGGCGATGCTTGCTTTTCTACTTGACTTTCCCCTGCACAGGAAACTTTATACTCTGAATATCATCGAGATTGGAGGCGATATTTTGTTCAAAATCAGTGAATTTTCCAGGTTAAGCAAGGTTTCCTTAAAAGCATTGCGCTATTATGACCACATTGGCATGTTAAAACCAAGAACTGTTGACCAGGACACAGGGTATCGATATTATTCAGCCGACCAGCTCCTCGAGCTTAACCGAATCTTTATGTATAAGGAATTAGGTTTTACATTGCCACAAATTACTGAGCTCCTGAACGAAGACATTACGTTAGAAGAAATTCGAGGCATGTTTAACCTGAAAAGAAGTGAAATTCAGCAGGTCATCGACACTGAGCAAGCCAAACTCACTCGCATTAAGGAGCGTATGCAGCTGATCGAGAAAGAAGGATGTGTGGAGAGAGAGCAGGAAGTCGTGATTAAAGCAGTAGAACATAAACCATTTCTTTCACTTAAAGCGCGCGGTAAGGAACAGGATATTCCGGAACTTTTCCGAACGTTTAACAAATGGATAAGAAAAGAAAACCTGAATCTGGTGGAGAGTCCCCAAATCGTTATATGGAGTGAATTGGATGAAAACGTGGATGAGTTTGAATTTGAAGTGGGCCATTTTTTAAAGCGCGAGCTGTCAGTGCTTCCTAATGAACTTCATATTCGTTCTCTTCCCTCAGAATTAATGGCGACACTGACCTTCCGCTCTGATTCGGCCTTTGCTTGTACGGCTTGTGTGGATTTAGCTACATGGATCGAAAAAAATGGTTATCAAATCAAGGAAGATCAACCTGGCAGAGAGATTTATTTACCGCTCCCCACGGAACAAGATATCCAATTGATAGAAATTCAAATCCCGGTAAAAAAGAATGATCTGAACAAAGGAGCTGGAGAAAATTGAAAAATAGTACAGTGATCTATATTCTGGCTCTGGCTGTTTTCTTGATCGGGACCATTGAATATATCATTACAGGAGTCATCGAAATGATTGCGCTAGACTTGGGGGTTTCTACTTCGGTCGCAGGATTATTAGTGACTGCGTTTGCTCTCTCAGCGGCTATAGGTGCCCCGATCTTGATTGCAATGACCATTAATGTTGACCGTAAGAAAGTATTGATCATTGCCCTTAGTGTGTTCATCCTCAGTAATTGGTTAACATTTTTTAGCTCTACCTTTGAAGGCGTACTTGTTTCTCGTATTTTGCAAGGGCTGAGTGGCGGCATCGCAACCGTTGTCGCTATGGCGGTGGCGACTAGGCTAGTAGTTAAAGAAAAAAGGGGCAACGCCATCGGCATCATTTTAATGGGGCTCAGCAGTTCACTCGTATTTGGTGTTCCCATCGGCACTTACTTTAGTGATTGGCTTGGCTGGAAATCCTTGTTTATTTGGATTGGATTCGTAAGCATTTTTCCACTGCTCGTTATCTATAAAAGAGTTCCTTCCATTAAAGAAAAAGAAGCCGTTACCATTGGAATGCAGCTCTCTATCTTAAAAGACAAAAGAATTCTGGTAGCTTTAGTCATCACCTTGCTTTATATCGGAGGCTATTCGATATTGTTTACCTATATTACGCCGTTCCTACAGGCTACATCGCCTCTTTCGATTACCGAAATCAGTGGAATCTTATTTTTGGCTGGGGTTTGCAGTTTCGTTGGTTCGAGAGTCGGAGGACTATTGGCAGATGCGAAAGGGCCAAAAGCCACCATCTTCCTGGGGCTAACCTTGCAAGTAGTCATGTTCTTCTTATTATCTCTTGTTGGAAACAACCTGGTATTGTTAATCGGTGTCTTAATGATTTGGATGTTGGCGACCTGGAGCATCTCGCCGGCTCAACAATTAAATATCGTCACCTTAGTGCCCCATTCACCTGATATTGCCTTAAGTGTGAACACGTCTTTCATTCAGTTTGGATTCGCGCTTGGATCTGGTCTAGGTGGTCTTGTGATTAGCAATTCCTCCGTCCTCCACTTGAATTGGTTAGGACTTGGCGTTGTAAGTATAGCCTTATTGTTGGCCTTCCTGCTGTTCACGAAGATGAATAGTCACGTGGCGAAAAATTGGGCTGAGGGTTAGTGTTGAAATCCATAGCAGTGGTAAATAAGCGGATCGAGCTAGAAGTACAGTTGAATCAGATAAGAAAGTAGTATTTACTTGAGAAAAGAACAAAATGACCGGAGGGGGCAGGGAAGACTCCGGTCGGTCTTGTAAAAAAAGAATAAGAGAGGATACGTTGCAAATCAACGTAATATATAAATGCGCGTAGATCGATTATTATCCATGTTACTCATTATCTCAAAAAAAGGTACGGTTACAGGCAAAGAGCTTGCGGAACATTTTGAGGTGTCCATACGAACAATTTACAGAGATATAGAAAAGTTAGGTGAAGCAGGTATCCCAATCGCATCCATTGGTGGTAAAGGTGGGGGCTATTACATTATGGAAGACTATAATGTGGACAATCTTTTTTTAAACAAAGATGAAGCTTCTACTTTCATGGCGATAATGAATAATCTAAGTTTTCTATTTGGGAAAAACACAACGTTTCATGATATTGATTTAAAGATAGAGAATACGCTAAAACAAGAAAAGAATACAAGCAAGTTAGACATTAATCTGTCTCATTTCAGTATGGAAAATGAATTAAAGGAATACCTGCTTCTATTAAACAATGCTATTGAAAAAAATAAGCTAGTGGTATTCGAATATATCAACAGAAGTATGGAATATTTCGAAAGAACAGTAGAACCGTTTCAAATTACATTTTCCGCCGGTCAATGGTATTTGGTGGGCTTTTGCAAAGAAAGAAATGACTATAGAAGGTTCAAGCTAGTACGGATCAAGAATTTGAAAATGGGTGAGAACTTCGAAAAAAAGGATATCTCAAATGAAGATATTCAGGAAATCATTAGGAATAGCTATCTTACGCGAGGCATAACCGTTACCTTAAAGTTTACTCATAAAATGGGAGAGCAATTAAGTGAGTATTTTCAAAAAGAGAAAATAACTAAAACAGATGACAATCAATATATCGTTGTGGATCAATTTCCGTATGAGGAGGGATTACTGAAATTTATTTTAAGCTTTGGTAAGGAATGCGAGATAGTAGAGCCCTGTTATTTGAGAAATGAATTACAAGAATATATAAAAACAATATTGCTACCATACAATGACTGACATACAGGTGTCAGTTATTTTGTTTTATAGTAGGGGGGTAAGAAGTCCGGAAATAATGCGTATATTCAAGGGGATGAGATAGTGAGCAATACAAGGATGAAACTCATGATAGACCTGCAAAGAATTGAGAAGGAACATTACCAGCTTCGTGAAGGTGAGCGGACACGGGATTTTTTAACTCTAATGCTGCAATTTATCGGGGATCCTCAACCGGAATTACGGGATGAACTGATCTATCCGACACTGTATAAATGGATTTATGAAGAGAATCGGTTTACGGAAAAGGAATTGAGCACGCTTCTGGCCATTCTGATTGATGAGCATCATTTGTTCTATCAGATTGGTAGCGAAGGTGATCAGTCTGTATTTACAAGAACGTTCTCTGTTCTGCCAGTGGCTTTAATAGTACGGCTTCACAGCAAGAAGCCTTTTCTGGATTATGCTGAATTCCAGAATCTTAAGCATTCACTGCTCCGCTATTATAAGGAGGAAAAGGATCTGCGCGGCTATCTGCCTGAAGGAGGCTGGGCTCATGGTGCGTCACACGGTGCGGATGCTTTGCTGGAGCTGGTCAAGTGCCCGGAGAGCGATACAGCGGTACAGCTTGAAGTACTTGCTGCTATTGAGGGGATGCTCCATAATGGGAAACAAATTTTTAGCGATGAGGATGATGAGCGGATCGCCAGTATCGTGGATACCATGATTGAAGAGGGTCTGCTTCCACAGCAGGAGATCGCTGACTGGATAAGCGGTTTGACAAAATGCGTCGATTGGCCGAGAAGCTACGTTCAGACGATCGCCCGTGTAAACAGTAAAAATTTCCTGCGTAGTCTATATTTCAGAAGAGGACAGGGCAGCCGCGGAAATGTTCTTGCCGCTGTCATACTTGATGCAGAGACAAAATTGAACAAGTTTGCGAGAGGATGATATTAAATTCATCCTTGGGGTACCGAAATAATGATCGAATATTAAAGGAAGGAGCTGACCACAGCTCCTTCCATATTTTTTGCACTTTATTCACATATACTGGAATTTGGGAAATTCCCTTGCAGATAGGATTCCCACATGCTATTGATAAATTCTATATCGATCTTGTTTTCAAACGTCTTGGAAATTAGACCAAAGTCGTCGGACGCATACCCTGCCAGCTCTGAGTTCTGTGTTATCCGAAAAGTTTGCTTAAACACAAATTCCCTAATTTCTCTGATCACGGTATTTTCAGAGGGGACAATTTCATCAACTTTTTTGTAACTAGAACTCCATGCCGTATCAAATTCATCAGCATCCCTAGCGTCTAATTCAGCGTCCCAATCAACATCTTTATGGAAGACATTCTCTAAAAAACGGTCATTACTGATTATCGATAGTATCTCACTCGCTGTTTTCAACGGAACCCTACCCCCTTCCATAATATACTAATAGGAATCACTTTGTAGCACAATGGGAGCAGGTTTTGTGTCTTCTCCGGTTAACTCCACAAGACAAAATAAAACCAAAAAGGCTGACCTTTCGCAGTGCCTCGGCACCGGAATCGTCAGCCTTTCGTGCAGTTATCCTACACCATCACTTTCTAACAAGGAATAAAAATTATCTCGGTCTTCGTCATCAAATTGGCCAAGTGTCCGTACCCTAACAAATTCATGTCCGCCATACATGTCAATTTCCTCACCGTACCTATTGTAGAGCGCGATCATATTGCCATCCTGATTCAACTCCATGTACCCGTGACATATTGCTTCAGGCGTTTCGCCGTAAAAGAGCGTAAATCTGATCTTGATCACTTTGTGCATGCAGATCCTCCTTTACTGTCTTTCATATTGGCTTTGAATATATACAGCATATTCCATAAAATGTCAACTTGTAGTTCGAGGGATTATTGCTGTGCCCCCATTCATGAAATTTGTAACGTTAACGGTATAATAGAAGGGAAACCATAGAACACATGAACAGAAATTCTGCGAGAGATTTACATATGTGGAAAGTAAGGTAGACTTGGCTCCGAGCAGTACGATGAAAAGGGGAAGATCCATCATGTCGAAAACAATCGTTGAGAAGCTGAACCTGCAAAAATATCAAAAAACGGCTGTCTTACATACACCGGAGGGTGAGGATGGCTTAGCTGTTCTTAAAGAAGCAGACCATGAGTTGAAAGCCGTGCAATATGACATGATTTTTGCTTTCGTACTGGATATGAGGTCCTTGCAGGAGCTCATGAAGAAGGTAATCGACCACAGTTATTTATTGGAGGGAGGGCTTCTATACGTTGCTTATCCCAAGAAAGGGAATAAAGTCTATCCGACTTATATCCATCGGGATGAATTATTCGATGGATTAGGAGCTGACGAAGATGGTTATATCGGGACAAGCACGATCAAATTTAATCGAATGGTCGGCATGAATGAGGTATTTACGGTTGTCGGGTTTAAAAATGAGAAAAAGAAGGCGGCAAAAGCTTCATCTAAACCGAGTCAATGCGTCGATGATTATATAGACTTTGTGCCGAAAATAGAAGAGGATTTGCGTCATGCGCCAAAAGAGCTTGCTTTTTACCAATCTCTCACGCAGGGGTACCAAAAGGATTGGGCTCGGTATGTATATAGTGCCGTACAAGAGGGGACACGAGCAAAGCGCCGAGCTGAAATGATGGCGGTCTTGGCTACGGGCTTTAAAAGCATCGATCTCTATCGCCGGAGTAAATGAGGCGCTCTGTTTGAAGTTGTGAGGAGACCTATATCGAATGAAATACAAGAAGAGCCCGCGTCAAGCGTGGGCTCTTTGGTGTTTGTATGAACTGAGGCGACCTTACAAGCGAAGCAGCGGCCGCAACGACAAGATGTTTGTCTAAGGTGACGGGGTTGTAGTTGGTCCACGGGTCTTGGACGATATAGCTCTTGCCTTCCCGAATCGCTGACAGGCTTCTCTAGATCGGAGAGCTCTTCTTCAATCTATATATTAGCCTAAGGGCAAAAACACTATTACAGCATATATTAATATAACGATGATTTTCTTTATTTGGGAGTGAAATATTGTGAAAACTCCATGGATAAATTATGAAAAGATGGGGCAGATAAATTTAAAACAAAAGAATAGTAAAAACACTAAGGTACCGAAAAAAAAAGAAATCCGTCTCAAAAAAAATAAAAAGAATGAGGGCAAACAGCTAAGGGATGTGAAAAATCCCAGAGCTGGGAACTATCATTCTTGTCAAATAGATAAGGACTTTGATTGTAACCACAACTGTGAAGACGATGAGTTTTCTGTTTCTGATAATGTTATAGAAGTGAAGGATTCCAAAGATATTGAGCATGTTTCTCAAATGGAGCAAGTCGACGAACCGACTAATAATCCACAAATCGAATCGTCTAAACGTGGAAGAATCCACTCGCTAACAACCAAAAGCCCATTCTCGACTATTGTAAAAATTAAAGATTTTCTTCATCCCCCCATTTTTGGCGGTATAGATCAAAATACAATTGAATTTATAGACCTAAATAATAAACAATGGCCTCAATTAGATACAAAGATAGTCAATAGTACAGCTCATTATCAAGAGAAGATTTTTGGTCGTTTAATTCATTCTAAAATTTCTGGAAGTATATTTTTAACTACTACTGTTCACGCGTATCAGATGAATAAACAAGATAATCTATATCGTACTATTGCAGTTCCCATTCATGACTCGCCAGATACAATTTCAGCAGAAACAAATAATATGTCTTGTCCTACTCATCATTTCATAAATATCAGGGTCCCAGTTATAGTAGGAGAATATAAGGTTGAAATACCTCTAGATGAGGATATTATGTTTGCAGAAGAGATACTGGGTATTAAAGGAATCTCAAATGAGGTAATCCTTAAAGAGTGCAGATTGGTTCCTACTCAATTTCATCCATCATTAGGGGAAGGAACAAGCAAAGCCAGGGAAGGAGATTTATTCCTGGAGGGATATATACATCAAAATATCGAGTATTCTGTCGCTGACAAAACAAATGATACTACAATTCAAAAAGAGTCAGTAATGAATTTTTATCAATTACATCAAAAAATCGCAGTAGAATTAATTGTTCACATACTACAAATTCAACCGGTTCGAATCATTTGTGATGTCACTGGAATTTAGGCCATAACGGAATCAAACACCGACTCAAGTAAAATGGGTATGTTGTCTAAGAGAATTGCCCTTACTAAAAAAGGAATGCGGAATATAGTGATATCGAGTTTAAAAAACTCAAATTGAAAATTGGAGTTGATTTCCAATTATGAGTAATGTCAATCCAAATCAAGTGACCCCCGCATGTCCAGTATTTTCGACAGAACAAATTCCATTTACCGTCGAACCAACTACGATCATTTCTCAAGCAGCTGTACCAACCATTAAAGTTCCAGTTGTACTTGTAGAGCCAACACTTCAAATCGTTGTAGAAGCAAATATTCCACTTAACCCACCAGCAACTGAGATTAAGAGAGTGGTAAAACATGTATTTCTCAATCAGGTTAAACTTGTTCCTGTCGCATTTCAGCGTATTGGTAATACTGACTTTTTCAATGTTACAAGAGCCAAGTTATTTGTAGCAGGGTTCATTCGTAAAAATATTGAATATGCTGGTGCTGGATGTAGTGGAGCACTTCAAGATGTAATTGCGGATGTTCAGTTTACAGGTTTTGCTGAGATCACAACATTTTTAACAAGGCCAATTATTGGGGTTGCTGAGTCGAGTAAAGCATTTTTCCTCAATGAGACGGATGGCCAGGTTCCGCGTTTGGATAAAGGTTTCTTCCAAAATCTCGTTAAATACAACGAACAACCATTTGGTGAGTTGGTAGCTGCTAACTTCTATGAACTTGATTTTTCACCGGTTGCAGCAACACCTGAGGGAACGTTTAGTAGCCTGACTGAAAAAATTGTCCTAGACCTTACTGTAAAAGTGTTACAAACACAACAGTTATTAGTTGCTGCTACACAACAAATTACAATTCCTCCTGCAGGTACAGTTGGTTGTGACGAATAGGTTTTAATCGAAGAAGGTTATTCCCCATCGGCCAAAGCGGTCGGGGGAATGACCTTTTTTCATTTTCGGACATGGTCTGCACTTTTCGGCGCGGTGGAGGAACAATTAAGAGCAGCAGCGGAAAATGTGAACTTTCCTGATTTGCAGATCATGAATTGGCCAGAGGCGTGTTGTGAGAATCTTGTGAGTCCTCTACTGTAGAATGTTGAATTCGGAGGAGTAGTGTATATAAAAGCAGATAGTAGAGGAAGAGATAGGACAAGTTCGATTAGGTTACATGAGCAAAAAACAAAACGAGATAGAAAAGAGGCTTGTAGATGGGCGATCAATATTTAGGCGAAATTCGAATGTTCTCTGGTGATTATCCCCCAAATGGCTGGGCTTTGTGTAATGGACAAGAGCTACTGATCTCTGAATATCCCAGCCTGTTTGCACTCATTGGCGCGACATACGGAGGAGATGGGGTTACAAAATTTGCGTTGCCAGACTTGCGGGGAAGAATTCCCGTTCATATGGGTATAGGTACTTTATCTGATTATAAATATGAACTTGGAAAGAAAGATGGAGCCGAAACGGTGACGTTATTAATGCCTCAAATTCCAGCCCATACACATGAAGTTAATGCTCAGTCTGCTGGAACGACTACAAATGCAGCGAATGCGTATTGGGCGACGAGTTCTATTAATCAATATTCGCAGGCTATGCCTAACGTTACTATGAGCCCAGCAGCTATTAGCGCTGTGGGTGGGAATCTTCCTCACGATAACATGATGCCGTTTCTGGCAGTCAATTTTATCATTGCTCTGGTAGGAGAGATCTAGAGAGATACAAAAATATTTGGAGGGATTAAAATGCCAGAACCATTTGTTGGTGAAATTCGTTTGTTTGCCATGAAAAATGCTCCAAAAGGCTGGGCACAGTGTAACGGTCAGCTTTTGTCCGTGAACGGAAATGAAGTACTTTTTGCTGTGATTGGCTCCAAATATGGTGGGGATGGGAGAAACACTTTTGCGCTACCTAATTTACAGGGGAGGGTGCCAAGACAATTAGGTCTGAATGCGGTTGGAGAAGCACTGGGCGAGGAAATGCATACGTTGACCGTAGCGGAAATACCAAGTCATACACATATTGCAAATGCAGCAACGAGCGTGTCTAGAGATACTGTTTCAGGGAGTTATTGGGGTTCTGGTACCATTTCTTGTTACGGTGACGGTACAGATGTAAAGATGAGTGCGAATGCCCTTGGTGTCGCTGGGAGCAGTCAGGCTCACAGTAACATGCAGCCTTTTCTGGTGCTAAATTTTTGCATTGCAACAACGGGATATTATCCACCTAAAAACTAAAAGAAAGAAGGGGAAATAAATGGATTGTTATGTTGGTGAAATCCGCCTGTTTGCCGGTCAATATGCGCCTGTTGGTTGGGCATTTTGTGATGGCAGTTCCTTGCCTGTTGCTAAAAATATGCCGCTCTACACCATTATTGGCAATAAGTATGGCGGGGATAACAGAGAGTTTAAGCTCCCTGATTTTAGAACTCGTGTACCGATGCATTTTGGGAATGGTACAGGATTAACTCCTCGCACATTAGCAAGTACCGGGGGGAATAAAAGCGTAACATTATCGATACAACAAATACCCAATCATACACATATACCGAATGGCGGTACCCCACAAACAGGGAAAGAACCTGCGGGAGCGATATGGGCTGATTCAAAACATAGATTGGGAGCGCCTGTTTATTCTGATACACCAGATGTAACGATGAATGCGAATGCAATTGCTCCAGTAGGAGGGAGTCAGCCCCACAATAATGTGCAACCGTATCTTGCCTTGAATTTTATTATTGCACTTCAGGGAGAATATCCAGTTAAAGGATGATAGATATGTCTGGTGGGAGGAAGTCGTGAAAAAGTCCTTATACGTATTTTTATGTTTTTTGTTTTTTGTGCTGAATTTTCAGGATGTTCATGCCAGTGCAACAAGTTCAACAGAGTTAATAAAGCATCCGTCTTTGGATGGAACATGGGATAGTTCGGGTTATTATCCTGATTTGGAAGATAACTGGGTTGGTTATTCAGGAAGCTTCGGAAAGCAACGAACATACATTCAATACGATTTATCGGATATCTCTGAAGGTTTTACAGAGGCGAAGTTACATTTTTATGTAACAGAATTTCAAGACTTAAACCCGGCTGATGGAGCAGTTCCTTTCATTAAAGTGATCGGCTCTAGTAAAAATTTGAAAAACGGCGGCTTTTATGAACCGAACCCAGGTGACCCTGCTTTGAACCCGACAGACATGGGGATTATGAAGGGACAAGAGAAGGTTATTGATGTAACGGCTTTTGTTCAAAGTAGGATGGGGCTTGACAAAATAGTAACATTTACATTAATTGGCGATGAAGTAGTACCGAATGTACAAGCTAGTATAGGTGGAAAAGCTTCTCCTGATGTTTCAAAGCGCCCCAAACTAGTTTTAAAAAAAGGAGTAGCCACTGAAATTATAGCAGTAACAAATCCGACAGCGATCACGGGCCTTACAAATGGAACAGAGAAAAGTGCAAGTGGGCTGGGTCTGCCGTCTCAAGTGGAAGTCACATTAAGTGATAACACTAAAAAGATAGTGGACGTGATTTGGGACGTAGCAAGTACGACGTATGATCCGTTGAAGAAAACTTCACAGATATTTACGGTAACAGGAACATTAAGTAATTTACCAGCTAACGTAAAAAACACAAATAACAAAACGGCTAGTATTAGCGTAACAGTAGATGCAGAAGTGCCGAAAAAGAAAGACATCATTTCGGTGGCGACTTTACCAGCCAAAACAGGTCTAGCGAATGGGACCGAGAAAACAGTAGCGGCGTTAGGTCTACCTGTGGAAGTGGATGTTACCTTAGACGATAACAGTTTGATTAATACAGATATCATCTGGGATCTCGCCAGCGTCACCTATGATCCAACGAAGAAAACAAAACAAACCTTTACGGTAGAAGGCACCTTAACACCTCTACCAGCGAACGTGACGAATACCACCGACAAAAAAGCCAGCATCAGCGTAACGGTAGATGCAGAAGTACCGA
>NZ_JBEAES010000030.1:0-68187 GCF_050477165.1 Brevibacillus sp. FIR094
TTTCGGTGGCGACTTTGCCAGCGAAAACAGGTCTAGCGAATGGGACCGAGAAAACAGTAGCGGCACTAGGTTTACCTGTAGAAGTGGATGTCACCTTAGACGATAACAGCACAACTAATGCAGATATCATCTGGGATCTCGCCAGCGTAACCTATGATCCAACGAAGAAGACAAAACAATCCTTTACGGTAGAAGGCATCTTAACGCCTCTACCAGCCAACGTCACCAATACCACCGACAAAAAAGCCAGCATCAGCGTAACAGTCGACGCAGAAGCAACATCACCTAAGCCACCCGTGACTTTCGAAATAACCTCCATTACGCATCCAACTTCCATTACTAGAGTAAAGAATGGAACAGCCAAAACAGCTACAGCCCTCGGCTTGCCAAATAAGGTGGAAGCTACACTCAGTAACGGGAGTACGATCCAAACAGAAGTAAATTGGCAGGTAAATGATACGAGCTATGACCCTCATGAAAAGAAAGAGCAAACATTTACCGTGAAAGGTACCATAGATCAACTGCCAAGTGGTGTCCGTAATCCACAGAATCTGACAGCGAAGGTGAAGGTAACAGTGGATGCTGCAGAAGACGAGATTACTGGAGACATCGTATCGGTCGACGATCTAGCCACCATTACAGTTGCCAACGCTACACCTAAAAATGCAAAAGCACTTGGTTTACCAGACGAGGTACAAGTTACGTTGGATAATGATCGTACCACTTACTTGGAAGTCGACTGGGATGTGGGAGGAACGGATTATGATCCTTCGAACAAAGAAGCACAGAAATTCCGTGTGACCGGCCATTTTATTTTGCCGAATAGCATCACGAACTCGAAGGATAAGAAAGCCTCTATCCAGGTAAAAGTAAGGGCCGAAGAAGATACTGGAGAGAAGAGAGAGATCATCGAAGTCATCAATCCTCGTGCCATTCATGGACTAGACAATGGCACAGCAAAAACAGCGAAAGCCCTTGATCTACCGGATGAGGTAAAAGTAAAGCTAGATGACGACAGTACGATCGAAGTATCCGTCAAATGGAATGTTAGAGATGCTGATTATGATCCGGAAGACAGTAAGAGACAGCGTTTTGAAGTAGAAGGGACATTGATCGATCTTCCTGAAGGGGTAGAGAACAGTCAAGATTTTACGGTAAGCATTCGCGTCACGGTCGAGGCAGCTTCCCGAGATGACGATGATGACGACGATCACAATAGTGGTGGCGGTCGCGACAAGTCGGATTCATCTAGAGAAAAAGAATTTACACGCTCCATCATTGTAGAAGCCGGTAAAGACAACTCTGTACTGGAGAAGATCGATATTACCCGAAAAAACACGATGAGTGGTAAAAAGGTAGACGAATTGACTCTCGACACGAAGGATGCAAGAAAAATACTAGAAAAAGCAACCGAGAACAATAAGGATATCATTCGGATTTTAATTGACAGCTTGTCGAATGATCCAGCCGACGAAGTGCGGGTCACCATTCCTGGAAAAGCACTTGCATTGGTGAAGGAGCAGAAGGTTTCGCTGGAGATCAAAGCAGAGGAAGTCTTCATCACGATTCCAAAAGAGACAATGGCAAGCATGGCAGACGAGGAGCTATACTTCCGTGTAATACCGATCCGTGATCAAAATGAACAGCAAATCATGATCAATCGTACTGTTCAAGCGGATCAGGTAAAGCAGATGGCAGGCGGTCAGGATGTTTTGATGGTAGGAAAACCTGTAATAATTGAAACCAGCTATCGAGATCGTCTTACAAACGTGGTGCTTCCATTGAAAACAATCACGTTGCCAACGAACTCGAGCGAACAGCAAGCTTTCCTCGACTCCTTACTGATTTATGTAGAACATACCGATGGGAATTATGAGCTGAAGAAAGGTACTATTAGCTATGAGGCAGGAAAGCCTGTCGGTATCCAGATCAGCACGAATCAGTTCGGCACATTTACAATCCTGTCCCTACAAGGCAATCAGCATTTGCCTTATATGAAAGGATACCCGGATAATACGTTCCAGCCAAATCGAGAGCTTACACGTGCAGAGGTAGCAACGATGCTCGCTCATTTCCTACTGGAAGAGGGAGCGCAGCTTACCGCCGAGGTGCAGTACACTGACGTGAAAGCCCATTGGGCAGCAGACTCCATTCAACAGGTGACTTATGCAGGTCTAATGGTTGGATATGGTGATCGTTTCCACCCAGATGCCAAGGTAAGTCGAGCAGAAATGGCAGCGATTATTTACAGGTGGAAAAGCCTTGCTGAAAATGGACAAGCAGCTGTCTATTCCGACACAAAAGGAAATATCGCAGAATCAATCATAGCCACCGTAACAGGGCAAGGATTCATGAAAGGCTATGAGGATGGTACGTTTCGCCCGAATCAAATACTCACTCGAGCGGAAGCAGTAACCTTGTTCAACCGTTTGACGGGAAGAACGCCACTCAAGGCAAATAAGGAAGCCATTTATGTAGATGTACCGAAGAGCCACTGGGCTTTTGAAGATATTGCGGAAGCAACTACTTTCCCAATGTCCGAAAAGCCCGAGAGTAAATAGAAGTAAAGAAGAACATAAAAAGGGTTGTCTCTCAAATTAGGAGACACCCCTTTTTGTTAGTTTCTTAAGAGAATCTATCATGTACACCCATCCCATCAGACCACATAAAACAAAACCAAACGCATGCAGCGATCCGTAAATCGGAATGAAATCGTGTATGGTTAAAGAAAACATGTTTTTCAATAACGGATAGCAAATGGAAACTACGACAATCGTGTAAAAGGCAATGCAGGAAAGGACTAAAAAGAAGCTCGACTTCTTCTGTAAAGTGCTTTTCCTCAAGTAAGCAAGTAGATAAGTCGTGTAAATCGCAATATTACAGGCGAACAAGGTGACACCAATGTACTCAATCGGCTTCGAGAAAATAATCCCGACTGCGATCAGAATGGGTCCAATGATATCGACAGCAACGACCCAAGGATACCAGCTTTTCTTCGTCATGATCCGTCCCAATAGACCGATAAAAATCGGAACAATGGCAGATGAGAAATGAAAGTGGAGTGAACTCAGTGCGTGCGTTGCAGGCTTAGCCTGGAAGAGGTCAAATTGATATTGATAGAGAGTGAACCAAATGCCCCCGATAAAAAAGTAAACGAGCCCCGCGCCAATCGCTATTTACTCTGTTCTTCCCTTGCGATTCACAATAATGGTCAGGCCATAGATGCCGAGCAGAAAGGTGAACAGTAGCCACCCGAGCGAGAGGGTCCCTGGTATTGCCGAACTTCCCATTCCCCACGTCTTGTTGCCCATTACAGAGGCTAAGGCGAGAAGCGCTGCGGGAAAGTGAAGCAGCTTGATAGCAGTATAAATAACCCTTTGCTGTTTATTCTTTTCGTCATAGCGCAAAAGTAAAATCACTAGAGGTACAATGACGAAAGCCGCAAACATGAGAAATTTTTCGACAAGGTTAAATGGGAAGTAATCCAGATAAAAGATCAGGATGGATATGATTCCACCGGGAATCGTCTGTACTATCAATGGTTTCATCACTTGCCCCCAAGAAGCCATTCATGGATATTCATATAATTGATTGCTTATAGTAGTGTAACACATTTTGGGAGGGCTATTCTGTTCATGAATCGAAGGTAAATCAGAAAAAAGAAGAATTGCCACGTCTACCTACAAGACATGTGCCGTTACCAGGTCTAGTGTCCACACATAGGAATAAGCAGATGAAAAAGCTTACTTCATGAACGAGGTGGGTGAACATACGATGGCACAAAAACGGAAAAAAGAAGGTACCCGTTTGACCGGTAGGGTCGTGTTACCGGGCAACTCGTCATACAATGCGGCCAGAATGGAGTTCAACAGGCGCTTTTCCAAGTTTCCACGGGTCATCGTTTTTTGCAGACGAACGCAGGATGTGATCAACGCAATAAAATGGGCTCGTGAGCGGGGCGTACGGCTGCGAGCGCGTAGTGGGCGGCACAGCTATGAAGGCTTTTCTGCTGTAAATGGTGGGATTATCATCGATGTGAGCGAGATGGATAAGATTAAGGTAGATCGCAAGAATATGGTGGCTCATGTACAGACAGGCAATCCTCTTGCCCGCGTGTACAGGAAGCTATGGAATGAGCGCGTGGCACTCCCGGCTGGGACTGCGCCCGACGTGGGCGTTGGGGGGCTTACCTTAGGCGGCGGGATTGGCCTTTTGTCGCGGAAATATGGCCTTACTTGCGATAACCTGAAACAGGTGAAGATGGTCGTAGCATCGGGGCGGCGTGGGGCGAAGACAATCGTGGCAAATAAGAAGAAGCATTCCGATCTGCTTTGGGCATCACGAGGTGGTGGCGGAGGGAACTTTGGCATTGCTACAGACTTTTCGTTTCGGGTACGGCCTATCCAGGATGTCTCCATCTACAGCATTACCTGGAAATGGCGCGATCTGGAGAAGGTATTCCCGACTTGGCAGCGCTGGGCAGCGTCTGTCACGAACCGCTTAACTTCAACCATCGAGGTGGCTTCCAAGCAAGTGGGTACTATCGTGTCTACCGGGCAATTGCTAGGCAGTGCAAAAGAGCTGCGGCGATTGATCAGACCTTTGCTGAGAGCAGGAACTCCGGTGAAGGTGATGGTGCGGACAGTGCCTTTTATCGAAGCAACCAGGTTTTTTGCCGAAGCGGACTTGAATCTGGAGCCGAAGTTTAAAATAACCGGGGCTTTCGGATTTCAGCCTTTGCCTCGTGAAGGAGTGCGGATCATCCGCAATTTCCTGTCCAAAGCGCCCAACAGGCATTCTACCGTATGGTGTCAAAGTTTGGGTGGTGCAGGAAGCGCGGTGAGCCGGGTCTCACCAACTGCAACGGCCTATCCTCATCGGAAGGCAGAGACGATCTATGAGCTGTCGGCGCGATGGAGGAATGACAGCGAGCAACAACGGAATATCCAGTGGGTGAAAAGATTCCGCAGAGCGCTACGTCCCTTCGTTGTTGGGGACTATGTGAACTTTCCCGATTTACAGATCAAGAACTGGCCAGAGGCGTATTATGGTGTGAACTTTGCCAGATTGAAGCGAGTGAAACGAAAGTACGATCCGCATAATGTGTTTCGTTTTGCCCAGAGTATTCCGGTGGGTAGCAGGTAAGCAAATCAACAAGGGAGCATGCCGCGGCGTACTCCTTTTTCATTTTTTCGCTGATAGGCGGTAAGTTTTTGGAGGAGGGTGGACTAGAGGTATTGAATTGCTATTTGACAGGATTGTTCTATTAAATTGGAGCATATTAAAATCGGACGTTTTGTATCGAATCGAATAGGAGAGAACAGCCATGCATGATAAGAAAATTACGGTGCCAGACCACACGGCGGTGCGGGTAGCGTTGTGGCGGGCATTGCACGTACAGATCGATTCACCACCGCATGTGCTAGAAGACGAGATCGGTCAGCGACTGGCGGCCCCGGAAGACGAATGGCGCCAACGCCCTGACATGGACCCAGAGAGCACGAGTGGATTCCGAGCATCTATCGTGGCCCGTGCTCGTTTTATTGAGGATTTGGTCACGGAGCAGCTCGGCCACGGCGTCACGCAATACGTCATCCTTGGAGCTGGACTCGACACCTTTGCTCAGCGCCGACCGGAGATCGCTTCCCAGATGCGAATTTTCGAGGTTGACCAACCAGACACGCAGAACTGGAAGAGGCAGCGTCTGCACGAGCTTGGCTTTGGCATCCCCGAATGGCATCGACTTGTGCCTGTTGATTTCGAAGCAGGCGGGTCTTGGTGGGAGCAGCTGAAGGTCGCTGGCTTTGACGCTAGCCAACCAACTGTGGTGGCATCCACTGGCGTTACCCAATACCTCACCAAGGATGCGATTGTGGCTACGTTGCGCCAAGTAGCGACGCTTGCTCCAGGCTCCACGCTGGCCATGACGTTCTTGCTCCCCTTTCACGTCACAGAAACCGAGAAGCGTCCTGAGGTTGACGAGGCGGAGAAGGGAGCGCGAGCAAGCGGTACGCCTTTTATCAGCTTCTTCACACCGCCGGAGATGTTGGCACTTGCCCGCGAGGCTGGTTTCCGAGAAGCCCGTCATGTATCCTCGGCAGAACTTAACCAGCGCTACTTTACCGACCGCACCGATGATCTTCGGCTGCCAAGCGGCGAGGAATTCCTGGTAGCCACTACATAGAGAAAACGGCATACAACTCCATTTGATAAGCTACGGTATTCCTCAGATAACCGTAGCTTTTTCCATGACAACGGTATTTCTCTGCCATATTCTATGTGATAAATTATGGACAGATTCTATTTCGAAGTCGAAGAAGAAAATGACTAGGAGAGTCAAATGAGAAAGGGCCATGTCCTACTATTACTAGGCTTAGTAGTAATCATCTTATCCGGTGCGCGTATTTTGTGGATGGAATCATTTCGTGATCAACAAGCGTCGATTAAGAATGGGCAATTCGATTTACGTGGGTGGAATGCAGAAGATGGTGACATTCTCTTACTCAATGGGGAGTGGGAGTTTTATCCCTCGCAATGGTTGATAGACGACGGACGGCAACAAGGAGTAGACGAGAAGAAGCCATCGCTTATTCAGGTCCCGGGAAAATGGAATGAAGCTCTGCATGCTGACAAGTCAACTCCATACGGATTTGCTTCGTATCGATTGCGTCTGTATGTAAATCCGGAAAAGGACCTGAATTATAGTATTCGTGTACCCAGCGTGCGCACGGCATCAGAATTATATGTAAATGGCCGATTGCTTGCTAAATCGGGACGGGTGGCGGAATCGGAGGATGCATATCTTGCGAAGAACCTGCCTTATACGACAACCTTTACGGCAGACGAAAACGGCGTAATCGATCTAGTGATTCAGGCGGCAAATTATGTGGATAGTCGAGGCAGCGGCATTGTTCGATCCATTAAATTTGGATCAGAAGAAGCCATTACAAGGGAAATGAAAATCTCCATTTCTACACAGCTTCTGGCAGCTGTAATCTTTCTTATGCACTCTATTTATTCGCTTATTTTGTTTTTGCTAGGAAATAAGGAAAAGAAGCTACTTTATTTTTCTTTGGTGACATTATGTATCGCACTTACTAGCGTGTTCAGTAATGATGAGAAGTTGTTCCACCAATTATTCTACATCGGGATTGATTGGGATTTTCGGCTAGCTAACGTTGCTCTCGTTATTGGCGCCTATGCGTTGTTGGAGTGTACGAATCATCGCGAACTCCCTTATTGGAGCAGGGTGTATCCTGTATATAAGGTAATGAATATTGGGACTGTTGGGATTACGATGTTTTTAGCCCCTCATCAGGTGATTATGCTCTTCCCCGTTTATTTTCTATTAGGTGGGATTGCAGCAGGAATTACGATGATTGCCTTCTTTAAAAAAGTCATCAAGGATATCAAGAGCAATCTTTTACTGCTTTTTTCTATTCTTGCGTTGACCCATCATTTTATTTGGTCGTTAATCTGGCGGGAAAGCGGTTTGAGTCTGGTTTACTACCCGTTTGATATGATTATTTCGATGGGGTGCTTAGCCTCTGTATGGTTTAAGGATTACTTTAACATGCATGCCAACACAAAAGAGATTGCCGCAACCTTGCAAAGAATGAATGACCATAAGGATCAATTTCTGGCCAACACTTCACATGAATTTAAAAATCCACTACATAGCATTTTGAACATGTCACAATCCGTTTTAAATAGGGAACGACATTTGTTACAGGAAAGGAGTATTAAAGAGCTTGAAACGGTTATATCTGTAGGACGACGGCTGACATTGATATTAAATGATTTGATTGATGTGATGAGTTTACAGGAAGGCAATCCACGCCTACAGAAAAAAGCCATATGGATTCAGCCCATCGTAACTGGAGTCCTTGATATGCTGCAATTTAACCCAGAAGTAAAGTCAGTAAAAATCGAAAATCAAATCCCTGAAGATTTTCCTCCCGTACACGCGGATGAGAACCGGGTGATTCAAATCGTTTTCAATTTACTTCACAATGCAGTGAAATATACGAACGAAGGGATCATTTCCATCCAAGCTTTTGCCAAGGACGGAAGAGCTTTTATTGTGATTCATGATACAGGGATTGGGATGGATGAGGACATGCAAAAGCGCCTATTCCGTCCGTACGAGCAAGCCAGCACGAGCGAGACCATGATTGAAGGTGGCTTTGGGTTAGGTTTAAGCATAAGCAAGCAGCTAGTTGAGCTCCATGGAGGTACGTTGGATGTGTCCTCAGTCTTAGGGGAAGGCTCAACATTTACCTTTTCGTTAAAGCTGGCACATAGGGAAGCGGAGGAAGAGGTAGCTGTTTCTCGTTCATTCGAACCGGTAGTCGTACAATCTATGCCGATTCAGGAAAAAGTGGAGCTCCCTTCGGCTACGAAACCAACAACTTTATTAGAAGTGAATCGCGATCGTCCGCGCCTATTGATTGTGGATGATGACCCTGTTAACCTTCAGGTGCTGGAAGCCATACTACCTCCAGACGAATATGATGTAACCATGGTGACGAGTGGGAAAGAAGCGTTGGCTATCCTGGATACAAGGGAATGGGATCTCGTCATCTCCGATATAATGATGCCGCAGATGTCGGGCTATGAGCTGACACGAATGATTCGCGAGCGGTTTACATTCACGGAGCTCCCTGTTTTGCTCCTGACCGCAAGAAGCCAACCAAAAGATATTCAAAGTGGTTTTTTAGCGGGAGCAAACGATTATGTGACCAAACCAGTAGAAGGAATGGAAATAAAATCGCGGATTGAGGCGCTAACTACGATTAAACAATCTTTTCGGGAACAACTGCGATTAGAAGCGGCATGGCTGCAAGCGCAAATCCAGCCTCATTTTTTATTTAATGCGTTGAGCGCTGTAACAGCTTTAAGTGACATTAATTTGGATAAGATGCGTGATTTGCTGTATGAGTTCAGCAATTTTTTGAGGCATAAATTTAAATTTGAAGATATGGACGGGCTTGTTCCGATCGAAACAGAGCTAAGCCTGGTACGTTCGTATCTGTATATTGAAAAAGTTCGGTTTGAAGAAAGGTTGCAGGTTGTTTGGGAGATAGATGACTGTGAGAATTTAAAAATTCCCTTTCTTACGATCCAGCCTCTCGTTGAAAATGCGATCATTCATGGTGTGATGAACCGCATTCGTGGGGGGAAAATTAAGATTCGGATTTCTGTCCAGGAAACGTATGCAGAAATAGCCGTTGAAGACGATGGGATAGGAATGGATGAGGATCAAGTACAACGACTTTTAGAAAGAAAAGCAGATAGCAGTTCAGGAGTCGGATTGATTAATACGGATCAGCGATTAAAACGGCGCTTCGGAAAAGGACTGCATATCGAAAGTACGTTAGGTACAGGGACAAAGGTAACTTTTCATGTACGTAACAAGTTGAATAGCAAGAATTTGAGTGAAGATCACCCCGGTTCCTTATCTTAGGACCGGGCTTTTTTATGCTGTTTTCCAATGATTAGTAAAACTTATGATCACAATAACGAATTCCAATTGCCCGGGTTCTACTCACTGTGGTAGCTTAAAGTAAATAATCATATAAGATTACTCGGAATTAACTTTTTCTCGTGTGAGGTGCATATCGTTGGTACTTAAGGTGACAGATAGTCCTTTCAGTCAGGAACAAGTAGAGCTCCTAAATCGGTTGCTGCCTACGCTTTCGGAGGTGCAAAAGGTTTGGCTGAGCGGGTATCTTGCAGCTCTTCACAAAGTGGAGGCACCGATGGCCGCTGGGTTTCAAGCCACTTCAGCTGCGAATGGGGCAGTCATTTCCAAAGAGGTGACAGTGCTTTTCGGGTCTCAGTCCGGGAACAGCCAAAAGTTGGCCAAGGCTCTGACCGGAAAGCTTCAGGAGCACGGCTTCCACGTAACTCTCTCCTCCATGAGCGACTTCAAGACGAATGCGTTGAAAAAGGTTGAAAACCTGCTTGTTGTGGTAAGCACACACGGGGATGGTGAACCACCGGACAACGCCATCTCCTTCCATGAATTCCTGCACAGCAAAAGAGCGCCTAAATTGGAGGGTCTGCGCTTTTCTGTGTTGGCATTGGGCGACACTTCCTATGAATTGTTCTGCCAAACGGGCAAAGAGTTCGATACGCGGCTGGATGAGCTCGGCGGCAAGCGTCTTACTCCCCGAGTCGATTGCGATGTGGATTACGACGAGCAAGCCTCTGAATGGATGAATCAGGTCCTGGCTTCTCTCAGTGAAGCCTCGGCAATCCGAGTTGCTGCTGCAAGCACAATCGTGGGCGGTGCAGTGATCGGGTCAGGGTCACAGATTGAATATTCACGGTCGAATCCGTTTCAGGCTGTGGTCTTGGAAAACTTGAATCTGAACGGACGCGGATCAGATAAGGAAACCCGCCACTTGGAAATCTCCCTTGAGGGTTCCAATCTCGAGTATGAACCGGGTGACTGTTTGGGGATCTATCCCAATAATCATCCTGACCTTGTCCGCGAGCTGATTGACGCGATGGGTTGGAAGCCGGAAGAGCTCATACCTATTCATAAAAACGGGGAAGAGTTCACGTTGGAAGAGGCCTTGTCCAGTCATTTTGAAATCACGGTTCTCACCAAGCCTCTCTTGGAACAAGCAGTAAAGCTATCATCAGGAAACGGGTTGCTGGAACTGCTTGCGAAAGGGCGAGAGCAAGAGCTTCGCGATTATGTGCGAAATCGGGATTTGCTAGACCTGGTGGAGGACTACGATTTTAAGGGCGTTTCTGCCAAAGAATTTGTCTCCATCCTTAGAAAGCTGCCGCCGCGTCTCTATTCGATCTCCAGCAGCTTAAAGTCCTATCCGGACGAAGTTCATCTGACAATTCGCAATGTTCACTATCAGGCTCATGGCCGTGAGCGGTACGGCGTTTGTTCGAGCTATATCGCGGATCGTTTGGAGACGGGTGATACGCTGCCAGTATTTGTACAGCATAACCCCAACTTTAAGCTCCCAGCTAACCCGGACGCCCCGCTGATCATGATTGGTCCCGGCACAGGTGTCGCTCCATTCCGTGCCTTCCTGGGAGAACGGGAGGAGCTTGGGGCGACGGGGAAGACATGGCTTTTCTTTGGTGACCAGCATTTCTCCACAGATTTTCTCTATCAGCTCGAATGGCAACGTTGGCTCAAACAGGGCGTACTGACGCATATGGATGTTGCATTCTCTCGAGATACAAGCGAAAAAGTGTATGTTCAGCACCGGATGATTGAGAAGAGCAAGGAGTTCTATCAATGGCTGCAGGCTGGGGCGCATGTATACGTATGCGGAGATGAGAAGAAGATGGCGCACGATGTTCACGCAGCGATGGTCACCATTCTTCAACAAGAGGGCGGACTCGATTCAGAGGAAGCCGTTACGTATTTGAAACGGATGCAGCAGGAAAAACGATATCAGCGAGATGTCTACTGATTTTTGAGAAAGAATGAGAGGGGAGATGAAACCATGTCAGAAAATCATTTGCTTTCGCCAAACAGTGCTCCTCACAGTGATGTAGAGGACATTAAACGCAAGAGTGAATACTTGCGAGGGAGTCTGGCGGAAACACTGGAAGACAGGATTTCTGGGTCCATCCCTGAGGATGATAACCGCCTGATGAAATTTCATGGCAGCTACATGCAGGATGACAGGGATCTTCGCAACCAACGGAGCAAACAGAAGCTAGAGCCGGCCTATCAATTCATGGTGCGTGTTCGTGCCGCTGGTGGCGTTGTCACACCAGAGCAATGGCTCATGATGGACGATATCGCCCAGCAGTTTGCGAATGGAACGATTCGCCTGACGACTCGTCAGTCTTTCCAATTGCATGGCGTGATCAAGTGGAATATGAAGCAGGTGATTCAAGAAGTAAACGAAGCCTTGCTTAGTACACTGGCTGCTTGTGGGGACGTCAACCGCAACGTCATGTGCAACCCGAATCCGTACCAATCGGAAGTTCATCAAGAGGTTTACGAATGGGCCAAGAAAATAAGCAATCATCTCGATCCTCGTACCCGCGCCTATCATGAAATCTGGCTGGATGAAGAAAAGGTTGTCGACAGTCGGGATGGGGTAGAGCAAGAACCGATCTATGGGCCTGTCTATTTGCCTCGCAAGTTTAAGATCGGCATCGCCGTACCGCCTGCCAACGATGTTGACGTTTTTTCTCAGGATTTGGGCTTTATCGCCATTCATGAGGACGGTCGACTGCTGGGCTTCAACGTTGCGGTCGGAGGCGGAATGGGAATGACCCACGGCGATCCACAAACGTATCCGCAGGTGGCGCGAGTGATCGGCTTCGTCACACCGGAACAAGTCTTGGATGTCGCCGAGAAAACGGTCATGATCCAGAGAGACTACGGAGATCGCGCGGTGCGGAAGCATGCTCGGTTCAAATATACCATCGACGATCGCGGTATCGAATGGTTTATCCATGAACTGGAGCAACGACTGGGCTGGGAGTTGGAGAAGGCACGCTCCTATCACTTCGAGCATAATGGCGATCGCTATGGCTGGGTGAAAGGGAGTGACGATAACTGGCATTTTACCCTTTTCATTCAGAATGGACGTGTAAAAGACGAGGACAACTACCTCCTGAAGTCTGGCCTGCGATTGATTGCCAAAGTGCATACAGGTGATTTCCGCCTGACGCCGAATCAGAACCTCCTTATTGGAAATATCACCAGTGAAAAGAAGCCAGAAATTGAACAGATCATTCAAGCATACGGGCTCACCGATGGAACTTCCTATTCTGCGCTGCGGAGAAACTCCATGGCTTGTGTTTCGTTGCCGACTTGCGGACTCGCGATGGCCGAGGCGGAGCGTTATTTGCCTACACTGCTAGATGAGGTCGAGCTGATCTTGGATGAGGCGGGTTTGCGCGAAGAGGAGATCGTCATTCGTATGACAGGATGCCCAAATGGATGCGCAAGACCTGCACTGGCGGAAATCTCTTTTATTGGGAAGGCTGTCGGTAAATACAACATGTATTTGGGCGGTGGTTTCTCGGGCAATCGATTGAACAAGCTGTACCGTGAAAACATCGGGGAAACAGAAATACTGAATGAACTGCGGCCAATTTTAAATCGGTATGCGAAGGAACGTGGGGAAGGCGAGCACTTCGGAGATTTTGTTATTCGGGCAGGGTATGTGAAAGAAGTCAGATCGGGACTCGATTTTCATGAGTAGTGTAGTTGCGAAGAGAAGACCATCCCGTTAAGGATGGTCTTTACCTTTGTCTTTTAGGCTTCTCGTAGCTGTTGAATCACTTCCGCTGCGAACTGATCTGTAAACCGGATGTGCCCATTTTCCTGTACGATCCGCCCTTCCTTCTTGCGACGATCCAGCCATTCGCTAATCCATCCCGGAGCGTAGCCGCCTTGACCGAATTCTCCGCCAAAGGCGATCATTTTCTCATAGACAGCCAGGTACTGCTCGCGACTGGTATCCGGATATGACTTTGTGTATAGCCAAAACTGCACATCGTACATCAGATACGAGAGTTCATCCGCATGAAAAGAAAAATAGCCTTTTTCCTCTACAATCCGTGTACAAATGCTACGTATTTTCTGATCGATTTGTTCTACTTCCGATACTGGCGTGCACAGCTCCTCCAGCAAGGAAGAAAACTTCCCGTGGGCAACTTTATAGAGAGCCGCTTCCTTATCCTCCTCGGAGGTATCGTATTCTTCTTCGCTCACCAAGCCCCTGATAAACGCCTCGAAATTTTCAGCCAAGAAAGTAATCTCATAATCGCTTTCCTGATCAACGTGAATGACTTCGGGTTCACCATCTTCCCCGCATGCCCGGTAATCCAGCATGACTACGTCGTGACCTGCTGAAGGACAATCGCAGATCACGACTCCAATGTCGGGATATCCCCAGTCTTCAATCATAAATTGACTGCCGAGATCCCCGCAGAGCGAATAACTTTTCTCACGGCCAATGCCTAGAATGCCCGTAATGGCAATGTGATCCTCAGCCCAGGAGGTAGGGTCTTCTGTTGGAAAGCACGTGTTTTTCGGAATGCCGCCATTCTGCTGCTTCATTAGTGCAAGATAGGAGGCAGGGAGCTTGTATCCCAACTCTTCCTCGATCGATGCGATCAGTTCATCCGTGGGTGGCTCGGATAGATATTCCTTTTTCGCGTACTCGCTGTCGTCCCAGAAATCTTCAAGTGACATGTTCGAAAAAGGAACTTCTTTCAATCCTGAACCCTCAACAGCCGCTGCCTTTTTGGCTGCTATCCGACGCTCCTGTCTTTGCTGCTTTTCCGCTTTTTGCAAGCTCCACTTTAACCATGATTCGGTATTCTGATTACCGGTTTCTAACTTGTCAGAGGTACGGAATGACTGTGCCGCCTCTTCATATCTTTTCAAATGATAGAGGGCAAAACCTACCCGAAAGTGCCAGACTGAATCTCGTTGACCTGCTTCAGCAATATTCTCCAATTGGTTGAGCGCTTCTTCATAAAGACCCAAGTTGTTATAAGCTCTGCCCAGTCGGCTGATTGCCTCATAGTCTCGTTCCTTCTCGGGAACGGCTAACAGCAAATCCACAATTTGCTGGTGTTCGTCTTCTTCATGCCAGCGATTTAATTGTTCGATCAGTGCCTGGTCCATAGCAAACCTCCCAAACGATTCTTTTTCTTAGATGCCAGCCAAGCGAAGCTGCCACCATCTACCAAACAATTATGTATTCATATAAGATTAATTTATTTCGTGTTGTTTGTGCACATCTGATCTTGAAGAGATTAAAGATTTAGGGGGCGTACAAGTTGAGTAAGTTGGATATCCATGACGTATGGTTCGATTTTGCAGCAGCCTTTGTGCAGAAAAAGAATGCTTTGGGCTGGAACATACTGACCTCACAGGAACAAGAGATTGCCGCCTTATGGTTGTTGGAAGCTGATGTATATAACGGCGGGTTTTTGCAGTTTTTTTGCAACTGGGGAGAAGAGGCGTATATCTACGCGGTACGGGCATTACAAGCCATCGGGGCAGTCCATGCTCTCGAAATCGTCCAGTCGGGATATGCCTGCATCGAGCATTTATCGGAAGACAACCGCCTCACCCAACTCTGGGATATTCCACGGTTCCTTACCGAGGATGAGGAAGAACGGCTGGATAAGCTTGATCAGAGCTTCTGGGAAGACCAGGATCGCATTGCAGAAGTTGCCCATCGATATTATGTACAGCAGCTAGGAGTACCCACCCCATCATAAGGTGACGGGGGTGGGTACTATCAAGGGAGAAACCGACAACTATTCAATCGTGCTAACTCCCTTTGACTGAAGCATAAGTAGCAGCTCTTGAATAGCAGGAGCGAGCTCATCATTCCCTTCCATAATCGCGGTGAAAACGGGAATGGAATCTTTTAGCAGCGAATAACTGAAAGAAAAATAGCTGAAAAATGCCTCCTGCTCATAGCCCTGCGGCTCCTCCTCTTCCCACGATAATTCATCGTCTTCCTCGTCCTCTGGCCACAAGTACTTTTCATCCAATAGTTCGTTCATGGTCTCAACCGCATTTTGTGAATCCATTTCGTCCACGTTTATAGCAGAAGCTACAGCCAAGTACAACTGAATTTCCAGCGAAGAGACCTGCTCTGGTTTTTGTTTGGCAAGCTCCTGTAGGAGTATCAGTAGCGCCCACGGCGTCGTCTGCCACAAGGTGCTTTGGTGCTCGATTAGATTGGCCAATTCCTCATATTGCCGGGTCTCTATAAGCCGCGGAATGTCCGTCCCTCTGCCATAGGCTGTCGTCAAACGCTGCCACGGAATGTTGTTTGTCAGGTGGGTCAAAGAGTTCATCTCCATCTCTATACTTATTTCTAGCTACTTTACAGCTACTCAGCAAGGGAAGCGGCTTTGTATAATAGTTCATTCCGCCAAAAGATATCCCTCAAAGCAGACAAAGTATTTTCTAGTCACCTATGTTCTCCCTTTTAGACGAAAAGCCCTCTTTTACAAAGTTGTCGGTTAACGATGCAACTTACTTTAAATAGATGAATAATAATCGAAAACTAATATAGGATAATTTTGGTAATTATGTTAAATTATATGTAATCATCTGAGGTATCTGCTAGCTTATAGTGACAAGTTCTATTAGAGGGGAGCCGTAAACTATGAATTCGACTGTCGACAACATGACAATTTCTCTTGGAGAGGATTGTTATCTAGATATAGAACAAGAGGTCATTGTAAAAGATGGAATGGAGAGCGCTCTTTCTCGAACGATGTTTAAAGTCTTGCGTTACTTAGCAGAAAAGATAGGAGAAGAAAGGACACCAACTGAATTAATCCGGCGTGGCTGGGGAAAAAACAGCACCATTCAAAAGGATGCTCTATATGTAGTGATAAAACGGATTCGTGAGCGTCTTGAAGATGATCCTTCGAAACCTCAATGTCTAGTTTCCAACTATGGAAAAGGATATGTCTTGTACTTAAGAAAAAAGAAGAAGGCGCTCTCGAAATAATATCAAGATTATAATTTTCCGAAAACTATATAAACTGTAAGTTTTTTGGAAAAATTATTGTGATAATATAATTTATGCAAGGCAAAAAATACAAATAATTGAAGGAGATGGAAATTGTGTTGAAGAAAAGTATGGTAGGCGTAATTGCAGCACTTACTTTGGCAATGGGTTCTCAGGCGCTGGCGGCAGAAGAAATTCAGACAAAAGGCAAGGTTGAACTAGTCAACTCTAAGGTGTCTCCGTTCGCGATAGAAAACGTTGGTGGCGGTACTTGGGATTACGGTACACAGATCAATGGTTCGCAAAAGCATTGCTGGTCCCATTACAATCACCCGGATAACTATCATTCTTCGACAGCTAAGGTAGGAACCAGTACCGATAAGAAATATGCGGACGCTGGCGAGTGGTCATTGGCGGATGCTTACGGACCAAAAGATAAAACCGGGTATGCATACTGGGACAACGAGGCGAAATCTCCTAATAAATAGAATAATTTCAAATCAACTACCATACGTTACTCTTCTGAGTATCGTATGGTATGTTTGTGAATATATGGAATTCTTCAACGGGTGAGGAGCGGGTGAATTGAAAAAGACATTATCCTGTTTGCTAGTTCTTGTTTTCGCGGTGTCATTTCTATTGGCTTACAATGAAACCTATCGAAATGAACTTGATCGAATGGAAAAGGCAGGAGAGGGGATATCAAGGCAGTTTGAGATTCCCAACTATGCGAATTTTGCTGCACCAGATGAAATGTACCCGATCCTACTAGAAGCAGCTGTCGAAAGCAAGGTCAATATCTTCCGAACACAGATCGATTACGGTATAGATGACGAGGCTCAAATTCACAAATACGTGCTGCTGACAAACAACACCCAGTTATTTGATTCCTTTCATTTAAAAACGGGCAAGTTTTTGACCGCGGAAGACACGCAGAAGAGTAACTCCTTTCTATCTACGATAGATACCGGTAGTCAGGATCAGGTGGGTATCATCAAGAGTTTTGGTGGTAATTCCCTCTTTGAAATAAAGCCTCTTAAGGTTGTTTATGCACATCTTCCCGTAGCAGGCGAGTACTTTATCGAGGCATCTGAAGACCAATACAATGAGTTTATTGATCGTGTCATCAACAAAATATTTGCCAAAAAACTGGTTGGCCATGAGGCTGTGCTTACTCCCGAAGATTTCAAGGGTCAATCTTACAATTCTGGAGAAATGGAAATCGAGGAAGATTTCTTTACATACATCAAGTACGTAATAATGATCATCGTGATCATCATGCTCATCTACTACATTTTTAACGAATCCAAGCGAATTGGCGTTATGAAGATGCATGGCTTGTCTAACTTGTATCTCTGGTACCTGGTCGTAGGGAGATTCATCACCGTTATTTTTCTTCTTGCAGCAACAGCCTCTGTACTTGCGGCCTTGCTAATTAAGGACACAACTGTTCCATTTATCGGAAGTGTGGTTATTTCCCAATTGATTAGTTATGTCATTGTCACTTCCATTTCACTCTTTGCCTACATTTATATTTCTAGAATGAAAGTAGTCGATGTAATTAAAAACCGCAAAGAAACGAATGTCATTTTTGCGTTGAATACCCTGCTCAAGATCGGTTGTTCCATCTTTCTGGTCTTAGTTATCCTATCTATTTGGGGTCAGTATCATGAATTGCGCATCAAGCAGGAAAATCTGAAGAGTTGGGAGCGCAGCAAGGATTATGGTGTGTTCTATCCCGTTAAGGTTGGGAATGATTCAGAGGATTTAGAGAAAGGTTCACCCAAAACGACTGTAGCTGAAGTGACAGGCCTTTACCCTTTACTCAATCGAAAGGGAGCCTTGTACATCAACGCGATAGCATATGAGCAACAATCACTTATTCTTAACAGGGAGTCTGGCGGAATACGTTCTATTTCCGTAAACCTTAATTATCTGCAAGAATTTCCCGTATATGATATTCAAAATAATCCTGTGAGAATTTTTGAAGAGACGAGCGATTTCATTTTACTTGCACCTGAAAAATATCGTAATAAAGAAAAAGATATTTTAGATTACTTTAAGAAAATCAGAAAGAATCGTATAGAGGCGGATGAAAACCTGTTTAAAGTAGGGATTCCCAACAGCGTAAGGAATCAACAGCTTACCATCATCTGGATTGCGAACGACCAGAAAATTTTCAGCTTCAACCCCGATGTATTTCGCTTAGAAAACAACATGATTGTAGATCCGATCATCCAAGTGATCACCGAGAAAAACAGTCTTGTTGCAGATAAAGCAAACATGATGACCGGTGGCGGGGGGCGTGATCCGTTAAAAGTGAAGCTGATCAATAGAGACAGTCAGCAGACGATAAAGGCGCTGGAGCCTGAGATGAAAAGACTAGAACTCGATGACAATCTGACAACCCTGATATCCGTAGACCAGTACGCTATCGAGCAAATATACGATCTGCAAAAGCAGAGGAACCAGCTTTTGTTCCTTAGCATCGGTTTGATTGCGGGATTAGTAGTGCTGGTTGTCCAGAATTTGAGCGTATTCTTCAGCAAATATCAACGGAGATTTATCGTTCGCAGATTATTTGGTGCCGGTTTTATAAAAACGTACAAGGAGTATTTGTGGCTTTTACTAACGACATGGGTGATTCAAATCGGCATCTGCTTCTTTATTAACAACGGGCTGGCAACTAGTGTGTTGGAGAAGGCGGCAAGTGTATTTGCAGTGGCGACATCCATCTATCAGACAATCGGGTCATCTGACATCAACGTGTTTGCAGTAGGGGCTGGAGTGCTCGTAATTGAATTGATGGCATCTGTGATTGCACTCTTCGTTATCGAACGGAAAAACAAAGTGAAAGTCCTGAAAGGAGGGGTTTGAGCAGTATGAAAACAATATGTGAGCTGGTGGATGTCAGCAAGCGCTATGAAGGCCATTTGGTACTAGAACAGATTAATTTGAAGGTCTATGAGGGTGAAATGCTCGCCATTACCGGGAAAAGCGGTTCCGGAAAGACAACCGTTTTAAATATCATGGGATTGCTAGAAAAACCGAGTGCTGGCACTGTCAAACTGTTTGAAAAAAATAGTCCTCGGATTGGTTCAGCTCAAGCAAACAGGCTTCTTCGGACAAAGATCGGTTACTTGTTCCAAAATTACGCATTAATTGACGATGCAACAGTGGACTATAATCTTGAAATTCCGTTACTGTATTCAAGAAACTCGCGAAAGGACAAGCAAAAGCTAAAAATTCATGCGCTGGAAAAAGTGGGTTTGAATATACCGCTTAAGCAAAAAACATACGGCTTGTCAGGCGGAGAGCAGCAGCGGGTAGCGATTGCGAGAACTTTATTAAAACCATGCGACCTCATCCTTGCTGATGAACCTACGGGCTCATTGGATATGGACAATAGAAACGAAATTGTTAAGCTTCTAAAGGTACTCAATGATGATGGCAAAACGATTATCATCGTTACTCATGATCAATACGTTGCAGACGCGTGTGACAGAACCATAAAACTGTCGTAAATGTCATAAGCCTCATCCACGCACCTGAGCTCGGTCCTCTACCGGGCTCAGGTTTTTTCATCTAAATGGGACCCTTGCAAAAAGCTGAGTTAAGGCTTTGTGGACAGCATTCTTACATTTTTACCAACATTAAATAGTTATTAATCCTCTAATTATAATAGATAATTGAATCAATAAATAATTTCTATGATATAGTTATAGTTGTGAAAGGTAAGATGTTTTCGTAGCGTCTTGCAACGGGGCAAGGAGCTACTACTTCTTTTTTACAAAAACAGTAGATAAGGAAGGGTAATATGAGCTCCATACAGCAAAAAACAGACGTTATTTTGATTGGTGCAGGGGTCATGAGCGCAACTCTGGGAGCATTACTGAAAGAATTGGCACCGGAGTTGGAAATCAAAGTTTTTGAGAAACTCGCAAAAGCAGGCGAAGAAAGCTCTAACGAATGGAATAATGCGGGTACTGGCCACGCGGCACTCTGTGAGCTGAACTATACATCCGAGAAAGCTGACGGGTCTATAGATATTAGCAAAGCGATTAAAATCAATGAACATTTTCAGCTGTCCAGACAATTCTGGGCTTACCTTGTAAAAAACAATCTCATCCAAAATCCGCAAGACTTTATCATGCCAATACCTCATATGAGTATGGTACAAGGCGAAACGAATGTAAGCTTTTTGAAAAAACGTTTTGAAGCGCTGGCAAACAATCCTCTATTTCAAGGGATGGAGTACTCCGATGACCCTGAAAAACTGAAGGAATGGATTCCACTCATCATGGAAGGCCGCGCATCGAATGAACCAATAGCTGCAACCAAAATCGACTCTGGTACGGATGTCAATTTTGGTGCTTTGACACGTATGTTGTTTGATTACCTGAAGACGAAAGACGTCGAGATTAACTACAACCATGCTGTTGAGGATATCAAACGTACGAGCGACGGCATGTGGAAATTGAAAATCTACAATATGGCTACCGGTAACATCGACGACCATATTGCCAAATTCGTCTTCATCGGCGGTGGTGGCGGAAGCTTGCATCTGCTCCAAAAAACCGGTATTCCAGAGTCCAAACATATCGGCGGTTTCCCGGTAAGCGGATTGTTCATGGTTTGTAAAAATCAGGAAGTGGTAGAGCAGCACCATGCAAAAGTGTACGGTAAAGCAAAGGTTGGCGCTCCTCCAATGTCGGTACCGCATCTGGATACCAGATACATCGACAACAAAAAATCCTTGCTGTTTGGACCTTTTGCGGGATTCTCGCCAAAGTTCTTAAAAACAGGTTCCAATATGGATTTGATCACTTCTGTAAAACCGAACAACGTCATCACGATGTTGGCGGCAGGCGTAAAAGAAATGGCATTGACCAAATACCTGATCGAGCAAGTGATGTTATCGCATGAAAAGCGCATGGAAGAACTACGGGAGTTCATTCCGAACGCGAAAAGCGAGGATTGGGGTATCGTGGTAGCTGGTCAACGTGTGCAAGTTATCAAGGATACACCAGCTGGAAAAGGTACCCTTCAATTTGGTACAGAAGTGGTTAGTGCCGCTGATGGCTCCGTAGCTGCATTGCTCGGCGCATCTCCAGGTGCTTCTACAGCTGTTCAGGTTATGCTTGAGGTATTAGAAAAATGTTTCCCACAACGTATGGCAGAGTGGGAACCGAAAATCAAAGAAATGATTCCTTCTTATGGCGTGTCACTCTTGCAAAACCAAGAGCTTCTTCAAGAGATTCAACGTTCGACAGACGAGGCGCTTGGTCTTAGCGAAAAAGAACTGGTTTTTAGTTAATTAGTTAATAGCAATCTTTTGGAACCTTTGATCCGTTTTTGGATCGAAGGTTCTTTTTGAATTCGTAGAGTAGGAGTGGGGGAGATGAAGGAAGAAGGCCCCGCCATACATCATGGCGGAGCCTTCCTTTAACTATTAAGCGTCATACCAAACTACTCTACTACTGCCTCCAACGTCACTTCCACCTTTACAGTCCGCGTAACCGACTCATCTTCCTTAGAAGTAATCGTCACGTACAACGTAACGGTCTCTTCACCTTCGGCAGGCAGCTCCTTCAAAATCCCCTCTTCGTCGATAAACGCCTCATCAGAGCTCTTTGTCACCTGATAAGTCACATCATCGCTCTCTTCCGGCAGGGCAAGCACTGGTTGATCCAGCTCTGTGGTATTCGCAATCTCAAACTCGAATTGCTCCTCGGCTTCCTCAACTACCTTGGACAAGACTGCGTTTTTACCAGATACCTTAATCATGAAGGATTTCCAAGCCTCGTATTCTTTTACAATCTGCTCACCCTTCGGCTTGCTTTGGTCAACGCTTCGACCGACGAGCTTCAGCTTGTATTTGCCTGGATCGAGTTTCTTCGCTACTTGAGTACCATCGTAGTAGGTACCATCGAGATTAGAGAAGGTGATAGGACCTGGCGCAATCAGCACGTAGTTATTGAACACGGATGCGAGGGTACCGATGTATTTATCATCCATGCTCCATGCTTCAACAGAGATCTGGTTCACGTCTTTGGCTTGCAGCTCGGCTTCGAGTGTGAACGAATCCTCATTGCCATCGCCATCAGGTGTGATCGTCGTATCGGACAGCTTCAGATTGTCGAAACCGAAGTTGGTCTCCTCACGCTTGTCTCCCACGTGTACAGCAAACGGCAGGCGCAGGTCAGGGTTGCCTTTCGCTGTCAGCAGGACTTCCCCTTCATAAACGCCGTCTTTTGCATCGGAGTCAACGGACAGGTTGAGCTCAAATGTGGTCGCATCTCCTTTTTTAGCGGAGATGGAATCATCGGAGATTTCCACATCGATGTCATCGACATCTGGCGTTTTGGAGCCTGGCTTGTACGGATCTGTCGTGACGGACGGATGCATGATCACTTTTGCTTCGTAAGAAACTTCTTTCTTGGACAGGTTTTTCAGCTGGAGCGTTTTCGTGACCGTATTGCTACCAGCCTTCAGCAAGCCAAAGGAAACGTTATCCGCATAATACGGAATGGTCTTCGGTTCAAAATCTTCGCCCAAAATGGTGAGCTGCTCTACTGTTGTCAGAACAGCAGGTGTTTTCGACGCGGCATGGCCGTTTACGCGGCCAGCACCTTGGGAGTAGACATCGTACAGTAAGCCGTCTGGGCTATACAGCGGTTTTGAAGTGTTCGCGAGCGCTGCCTTGATATCGGAAGGTGTCCAGTCCGGATGTGCCTGTTTCAACAGTAGGGCAAGACCGGAAACGTGTGGAGCCGCCATGCTTGTACCGTTTAGACGGGCGTATGCCTTGTCGTACTTGGCGTTAGGGATGAGCTTGCTCCAAGATGGATAGCTGGACAGTACGGCTACACCTGGCGCAGCCAGATTCGGCTTGATGCTGTAATCGTCGCCCATGATTGGACCACGTGAGCTAAATCCGGCGATGCGGTCGCCCGGATCATTTGTGCTTGGGTAGTTTCCTGAGAACGTAAACGTCAGTGTTTTCGCTTTTGCAGGGTCAGCCAACAGCTCTTTTGCCAGTGTCCGGCCTTCCAGACCCTTCATGTCAAAGGTAGGGATTGCTTCGATCTGGTCACCCAGGATCGTGTTGACATAGCCCTCGCGATCACGGATATCCAGGTCAGCTTGGCCATCCCCGTCGACGTCGTTACCGTTAAAGACCACGATCGCGACAGCACCAGCTTTTCGGGCGTTATCGATTTTTTCCGTGAAGCCGAGAGAACCACGGGAAACGAGAGCGACTTTGCCTTTTACATTTGCCTTTTCAAAATCGCTGCGAGAGCCAAGGTTGGCATAGACGACTGGCAGCGCTTTGGTTCCGATAATGGAGGAGAAGTTATCCTTTCTGACCTGCCATGCCATCACAGGGAACTCGTAATTGGCTCCGAAGGATGAGGTTGCTGAGCCGTCATATTGCACGGTAGGGGAGTCTACCGCCGCAACTGTGATCGGCAGTCTCGCTCCAGAAGGTGATCCCGCCGTGTAGAAATGTCTGCCGCGTTCATCGTCGGCTGAATTCCCACCCGATACGACAGTGATTACACCAGACAGCACTGCGTTATTTACAGCGATGGCATCTGGGGAGTCAGAGTCCTTCTCCATAGCGGAGCCAAGCGACAGGTTAATGACGTCCATGCCGTCTTTTACCGCTTTTTCGATACCGTCGATGACCTGAGCAGAGCTACCGCCGCCTCGGCCCAATACGCGGTAGACGTAGAGGTCTGCACCGTAGGCAACCCCTTTTACCTGTACATCTGAGGTCCTGTTTTTGGCGCGCCCTACGATGGTGCCGGAGACGTGAGTTCCATGGCTGGAGCCTTCATATCCTTTTCCATCGCGGTCCTCTTCCACAGGGATTGGCGCTTGTTCGTAAGGGTCTTTGTCATTGTCGAAGGAGTCATATCCGCCTTTATAAGCATCCTTGAGATCAGGGTGCTTGTAATCGACACCCGTATCGATGACGCCGACCTTCAATCCTTTCCCTGTCAGACCTTCCTTCCACATATCGAGAACGCCGATTTGTTGGAGCGGGGCCTGATCCCATTTGGTGGACGATGCTTTCTCGCTGACGGCATCAATTTCGGGAAGCTCATAATACGTATTTTGATAAATGCGTTTCACCTGTGGCAATCCAGCCAGCTCTTCTAATTCGTCGGCTGATACTGTTACTTCCATACCGTTGAATACATGCTCAAACTTGCGCTTTACCTTCAGTTTGACCTTGTTGTCTTTTGCCTCATCGAGGAAAGATTCTTGCTCCTCCTCTACTTTTGCTCGCAATGATCTAACGGAAGATTCTGAACCTTCCTCGTGTTTAGCTGTGATTGAAGGCTCGCTGTTCAGCTCAATAATGACACTGACGTTTTTGCTGGAACTGGTGTTCAGCAGGGGGGATATTTTCGAGATTTCGGAACCAAGCTCTACTTCCGCGTTGGTGTATTCGTTTACTTTCTCCCAATCCTGTTCGCTAAACTCCGCCGCTGCCAGTGCATTGTAAGGAAGGCCACTCAGCATGAGTGATGCTGCAAGCGTAAGAGAAGCGAGAGTACGCATCTTCTTCATCGGTCCACTCTCCTTAAAAAATTATGTATAAGACGATTTGCATAAGTATTTCTCTTCCCGTAAGACTACTCCTTTTATTGGGAAAAAACTTTTTATCGAGCAAATTCGTCAAAAATAGACAAAATTGACTGTGTTTTCAATCGAATCAAGAGGGATAATGTAATAATTTGTTGTTTTTTGCCAAATCATTTTTTATATTTTTCATAAGACATAGGCTAGGAGAGGGTAATCGATGATCAAGTTGAAAGATATCGGGAGGTTCGAAGAGCTGCCAGAAATCGCGATGCATATTTATCAAGAAAATGTTCCGGCTTTGCAAAATGCTATTGCGGCAGGCTGGGATATAGAAAAGGGCATCGTGCTTAGTAAATATACGACGATAAGCCCGTTGGATCTGGCACTTATATCGGAGAAGCTAGAAGTTGTTAAGCTGTTGGTAGAGCACGGCGTCAATTTAAATGTGAAAAATAATCCAGCTTTTTTGAAGGCAGTACGCTATTGCAAAGAAGAGATCGTGCGTTATGTTGCAGCGCAAGGCGCCAAGCTGGATATGTTCAATCAGGTGCGCTCAGGCGCTTATTCGCAGGCTTACTTTGGCAACAAAAAGAACATCCCGCTCATTCAAGAGCTGGGACTGGATATAAGACTGCATGGCGGCGATGTATTGCGTGAAGCCGTGTCAGATCATGACCTTACGACCACGGCCTACTTGCTCGATCATGGGGTGGACATCAATTACAACAAACCGGATATGGTGTATCCGTATCAAGCGACCCCATTAACAGTTGCCACGCGCTTGGGGAATGTCGCCATGGTCAAGTATTTGGTTGAACGCGGTGCAGACGTTATGGTAGCGGAAAAGGGTGGAGAGCGACCTTATACCATCGCGGTCAGCAATAAAGATGCGGTGTTAGCTGCGTATTTGAAATCGCTGGAACCTGCCGAGCTGCATGATGTGGAGAACAGGAAGTACGAGCTGCAAAAATATAAACTGACCGAAGAACTGATTGGCTTCCTTACCGGAGAAGAGCTGCGTCTTGAGCTGACGGAAAATGAGTATGACATCCGGTACATCGACTTTTTCGCATTGACTGATGCCATTGAGATGAAAATCGGTCGGCAAAAGCTGCTGCGTTTGTCTGCCGAAATCGACAACTACTCCCATCTGCATATTGTTTGGAATCCGAAGAAAAAAGGTAGCATAGGCTGCTATGATGAGGAGCATAAGGAGTATGCGGATTTGTGCAGTTTTGCGGAGTTCCACGCGCAGCCGGAAGTATATCTGATCAAGTTTATGGAAGGCGAATTAGACTCGATGTAAAGGGAAAGATCACACGGGCCCTCGATAATTCGAGGGCTTGACAGTAAAAATTATCCAATGGTAAGATCGTGAGCAAGAAACGAAAGGAGGAGGATTGAAACATGTTCGCATACGTAACTAAGCATGAAACAAAACCATGCAGCGATAAAATCCAACTCCATAGGTATGCCTTTTACGCAATCGCGTTGTTTAAGGGTGAGCCAATTCCGTTTCCCATAGATTGCGGATAACGCCCTTGTGATAACACAACAGCTCTAAGCGTAAAGGCTGCGATTCCGTGCCGCATTTTTTCATCCAGGAATGAAGAAATGAGCATGAAAGCAGCTTTTTCTATTGGAAAACAAAGAACGTACGTTCCTATAAAACAAACAAATAAAGGTGGTCTTCTATTGAGCAACACGCCGATTAAATATTTCATCAATCCAGAAGTAAAAGTGGAAAACAATGCGGTAGAGGAGCTTCATCGACTTTTAGAGGTGAATGAAACGATTGCGACGCTGCAAAAGCATTCACCCGATTATTTTGACGATCCCAATAGTGGGGTTTTGGAAGTAGCCATTACACCCGATTTTCACAAAGGGAGCGGCATTCCTGTAGGCACGACGCTGTTTACACGCGGGTTTGTGCTGCCGCAAGCGATTGGCAACGATATTAACTGCGGGATGCGTCTGTATGTCACGGATTTGTGCGAGGAGCAGATTCGCACAAATCTGGATGCCATTGAACGGAATGTGCGCCATGTTTTTTTCGAAGGGGGTCGCAATATTCCCATGACGAGGCAGATGCGCGAGAAAATGTTCAAGGAAGGTCTGATCGGCATACTGGACAGCCACAAGGAAGCGAATGGCGAGGGAATTTGGCGTTACTACAACGAGAAGCAGCAGGAGCTCGATTTGAGCCATGTTAATAAAATGGGGTCGTTTATCGCAGAATCGACGATTGGTCTCGATGACTTTCTCGGTCCTGCCGAGCTTTCCCGGGATGCACAAATCGGCTCACTTGGCGGCGGGAATCATTTTTTTGAGATTCAGGTGGTCAAAAAAGTACATCAGGGGGCTATCGCCAGTCAGTGGGGGCTGAAGGAAGGGCAAGTCGTCCTCATGATTCATACGGGCTCCGTTTCTATTGGATATAACAGCGGGGCATGGATCAAAGAGATGCTGAAAAAAATGTACCCGACTTCCTTGAAGCATCCAGATAACGGCATGTATCCACTGCCTCTTTCGGAGCGTTTCCTGCCGCAGTGGAAAATGTTTTGGAGTCTCTTGCACAATGCGGCGAACTTTGCATTTGCCAATCGATTGATGCTGGGCCTGATGATGTACAAATCGATTTCCGATGTGTTGGGCGATTTTGAACACAGGCTGTTGTACGATGCGCCTCATAATTATTTGTGGGAAGAGCAGCTGGAGCAGGTGGGCGGATTTTTGCATCGAAAAGGGTCGTGTACGGCGAAATCGGCCGAACAAATGATGGGCACGCCGTTTCAGTATACGGGCGAACCTGTGTTTATTCCCGGTTCCATGGGCTCGCACAGCTTTATTTTGGCGGGACTCGGCAATCGGGATAGCTTGTATAGCGCAAGTCATGGCGCAGGTCGTGCACTTTCTCGCGGCGATGCTGTGAAAGTGGATGATGACAGGTTTCGCGAGTTTCTTGCCAACTTCCGTGTGATCAATCCAATTGACCCGAAGCGGGCGGACTTACGCGGACGGAGCGATATTTTGAAGAAATGGGAAGAAGAGCTGAAAAAAGAGGCGCCGTTTGCCTATAAAGATATTACTCCGGTGATTCAGTCGCATGTTGATCATGGGATGGCTGAGATTGTGGCTGAGGTGGCGCCGATTGCTACAGTGAAAGGATAAGGAAATAGAAGCAGGGGCTTTCCCTCCGTCATTTTCATGACTTTTTCGGGGAAGCCCCTTTTCCTATAGCTCTTTACTCACTTCTTAGGCAGTACTTCGAAAGCAAGAAACTGAGTGGTTTGTGTGTTGGCGAAGTTGTCATCTGAAACCAGAACGAGACTGTCATGTCCGTTCGGAAGCTTGGGTCCCCAGGTGATACCTTCGATGTTATCGATATGGCGTAGACCTGCTTCGGATAAATTCAGGACCAGACGCTTTTTTACCGGAGTGATATTCTTTCCGAGCAATAAATCTAGATTGGCAATGTCAGTAGCACCAGTGGTATCAATCTCATACACACGAACATGGAAGGTGAAGGTTCCATCTGCTCCTTCAACACCTGCACGTTCTGTCAGCAAGAGTTGATGATCATTGATAGCGAGAATACTGGTTACGCCATTGTCCGCATACTTACCGGGACCCGGCTTTGCGGGGATGGCATCAACCGGATAGGCATATTGAGCTCTCCTATTTCCATTGCGATCATATTGCGTTATACGCGAGAGCGATCCAGCGTTTACCGTAGGGAGTCCCCCATCTTGATAGACAGCGTTTTCCATGGCAACCCAAAGCGAGGAGCCGTCCGGAGAAAAGCTCAGTCCTTCAAAGGTTTGGTTTTGGCGAGGTCCGATTTCGATTTTAGGTGACATTGTGAATAGGTTGGAAGCTGGGAAAGAGGACAGGTACTTCCCATCTCTAGCCGCATGCTTAACAGATGGATTCATGCCATGTGGTCGGCTGCCTTCCGTGGTATACCAGATGCTTCCGTCTCTCGGGTCTACGGCAATGTCCTCTAAATCCGGGATTTCTCCCCCTTGCGTAGCGAATTGCTTTTGATTTGGATAAGGGCTTCCATCCGGTTGCTTTAATATTGTTACCCCTGATAGCTGAACCGATTGAAATTGCTTATGGTCGTAGGCTAGCTTTGCCTGGTAGAATCTCGCTGGTCCTTTCTCAGACTTATCATCACTGATGATGAGCCATTGTCCTTGCTTGGGATCATAATGAATACCTGAAAGGCCACCAACAGTCGTTCCTTCAAACTGCTGGCCAAATGGAATGGTTTGTTCTCCTATAAAAGAAAGGCTGCCGACAGAACGTGCTTTATCATTATGGACACTAGCTGAATTCATGCCGGAAGCATGAGTTTGAGCGTAACCGAAAAGGGTCGAAAGTACGAGTGACGCTGTTAGTGTATACATCAATTTTTTCATACGAAGTCTCCTTTTAAAGCTGCTGCTTGTTTCATGTACGATCCTATCATGCTTATATTGAGAAATGACTCTTTCCATGTTAAGGAAGTGTAAGGGAATGTACAGTGGAATTGATCGCATTCATTAATTCATGCTGCGAAACTGATAAATATCCAAATGGTACTGCTTATGGATGGACAATATCTGTTGCTCTATATCATGCAAAAAGGCTCCCCTAAACCCCGAAATATACTGCTCACCTATTAGTCGTAAGAAACGGGAAAAAGGTCGCGGGTTTTTTGGGAAAATAAAAAAAGAGACCGTTCAAACTTAAACGGTCTCTCCTTGTACTTCACTCACGAAGGCATGTGTATTCTCTTCGGTGTCTTTGAAGAAGGTCATCCACGTTTCTGTTTGCCCCATTTTGGCTACGAGATGTGGCTCGTCGATAAACGTGACGTCCCTTTTTTTAAAATCTTCAAAAGCGGTTTGAATGTCCTCCACTTGAAAGTAAAGGACGGAGCTGGCGTGTGCAAATTGCTCTTTTTCCGGTAGGCTCAGCATGAGGCGAAGTCCGTTACATTCAAAGAACGCCATATTGCCTGTCTGAAACAAAAGAGGGAGCCCGAGCTGCTCTTTGTAAAAATGGACGGCTTTTTCCAGGTTTTTGACAGGGATGCCGATTTGCCCTACTTTTTGAATCAGGTTCGTTTGCATGATAAAGTCCCCCTTTTGTTCGCGTTTCCTTATCAGCATAAACGAATCCGATGATTATTTCTTATCCAAAATCACTTTTTTTCTGAATGACAGAGGAGAAATGCCGACATGCTGTTTAAACATTTTGCTAAAGGAAACGGGGCTACTGAATCCAAGCTCAAAGGCAATGTCTGTCATACTAAAGTCCAGCTTAGCTAACAGCTGCTTGGCACGTTGTATCCGGTATTCCGAAATATGCTGGTGGGGCGTTTTTCCATACACTTGGGCGTACGCTCGCAATAAATGGTTGGGAGATAGACAAGCAATCTGTGCGATCTCATCGAGCCTAATTGGTTGATCATAAAAAGCCCGTATATAATCGTGGGCGGTACTGATTCTTCGATATAGCTCTTCGCGCGTCGATTGCCGAAGCGCGTGTAAAGCGTCTATTTCTTTTCTTACATCGATGTGTCTGAGCAATATGGTCCGCATAATCTGGTGAAATTGTTCTTCATAACCGATGGAGTCCCGCTCAAGGAAAGTGAGACCATCTTTCAAAGTCGTTAACTGGGAAGCGAGTAAATGGCTCGTATGGTAGGTTTTTTCAAAGAAACCGACCGAAGCCGCTTCCTTATAAGGATCACTGAGAAGGCGGTCCGTTGCATCCAAGAGTGTACGTAAAATCTCCTCGCCAAAACCATGCTTGAAGAAAATGCAAAACGATTCCACTTCCTCATCTTCCTCGATAGAAATGGTATACTCCCCTTCGTTTAGCAAGAGATACCTGCCCTCTTCCACAGCAAAAAAGCCTTTATTCGTCTTGTAATGTGCCCTTCCATTACGAAATGTTTTAATGGAAAGCTGCCCGTCCCCTTCCCAGTAAAATTGCTTGCTTTTTGCGTGGAGAACATAGTTCGTGGAAGGTTTGTCGGTCATTTCAAGATATCCTGCAACGTCTTAGCGATATGGGCAAAGCGAAACGCGTACCCTTCACGCTCAAGCCTTTCTGGAATGACCCAGCGACTTTTCAGCACCAGCTCTGTTTCTGTTCCGATCATGATCGCTCCCATTTCCAGCATCCATTTGGGAGAAGGTAGTCCGAAGCTTCGATTCATGACGTTTCGAAAATGCTGCATGAACTCACGATTTGTGACGGGATGTGGAGAAGAACAATTGAATACGCCGCTTAAGTCAGTTCGCTCTTTCAAAAAGAGAATGATCTGGAAGATATCTTCGACATGAATCCAGCTAAAACGCTGATTGCCAGACCCTTGTACACCCCCGAGTCCAAAGCGAACGAGATTTTTATATGGATCGATCACACCACCGTTTTCTCCCAACACGATCGCCATGCGTAAGGCTACTTGTCTCGTATGCGGCAAATCAAAGGAAAAGAAGGCAGATTCCCATTCCTTGGCGACATCAACGGAAAAGCCAGTTCCGATCTCCCCACTTGTTTCTGTCATGGGGCGATCCTCCGCATGCCTATAGATGGTGGCTGTGCTGGAATTGAGCCAGAGCAAAGGCGGGTTTTTGCAAGCCAAAACAGCATTGCCGAGTATGTGAGTGGTCTCTGTCCGAGATTTCAAGATTTCTTCTTTGTTCTTATCATGGTAACGACAGTTGACGGATTTGCCCGCCAGATTGATGAGCAGCTCGGAATCTTCCAAAGCTTCCACGATCTTTGCATGATTATCCCACTCTATATGAGAGGAAGTTCTTGCGATGATCATTACTTCGTAGCCAAGTTGATTGAATTTGTCTGCCAGATACTTGCCGATAAAGCCAGTACCGCCGGCTAGGATGACTTTCTTTTTCATAAGATCAACTCGCTTCCTTCGGTATGCGTATTTCTTACAATAATTGTAACATAATGCGAAGTGGCGGCAGAACGTGTAATGCGCATATAACAATTAAGGAGCATCAGCGTTTTTCCAGACAGTTGAAATACTAAAGGAATTAGCCTACCGATTAACAGGAGCCCCCCTTTTTTGAACTAAGTGGTTTGCTGCAACGAATAGAAAGCGAATATGAGCAAAAAATCAGGCGTTTTTTTAGGAAGTTTGTCGCGCTTGGAAAGCAAGAAGGTAATATTCAGCGTGATCTGACAGAAGAAATGATGATGATGTACTTCTCGATGTACAAAAATGAGCTGGGACGGCATTGGGAAGCATCGAATCGTGAGCGAGTAACGTTGAGTATGGAGCAATGGGTGCACGAAAGTAAAAAAGCTCTGCACCCAAAATGGGGAGAGCTTTTCTTTCATAGGCTTTTACTTAGTTGCCTGGCCTTCTTTAAACGCTCTTTGGAAGCTTTCGATGAGCAGACCGTAGTTTGGCATTACTTCCGCATAAATTTCTGCGAACGCTTGGGCATCTGGGCGGTTCCACGTTTTTTGCAATTCAGACATGACAGCGAGTGTATCAATAGGAACGGCTCCTGCTTGCACGACGCGAGCCAGTGTAATATCTGTCGCCATTTTGCTCCAGTTACCCGATGCGTCAATCACTGTAAAGACTTTGTAGCCTTCTGCCAGTGCAGACAAGGTAGGGAACGCCATGCAAACGCTGGTGAGTGTGCCTGCAATTATCAGGGTCTTCTTGCCAGTGGCTTCAACCGCTTTTACAAAATTAGGGTTATCCCAAGTATTGATCTCACCGTTACGCGGTACATACACGTTATTTGGCAGGATTTCGGCGATTTCTGGAATCAATGGTCCATTCGGGCCAGTTGGCACAGAGTCCGTTGTGAGTGTCGGGATATTCAGCAGCTTTGCCACTTTTGCAAGAGCAATTACGTTTCGGCGGAGTGTTGGTACATCCATATCCCCTACTGTTTGGAACAAACCGCTTTGGTGGTCGATCAACAAAAGAGCCGCATCGTTTACATTAATTACATTGTGATTTTTCGTTGTCATGGATAATTCCTCCTAAATGTCTTTGTGTTGAATTTCTTTAATTTGAGATAAATTCAATTCGATTAAAAATCGTACTCCGCATCTTTTTGCTCCCGAATCCGTGTATAGGCATCGACGAGTAGTACCGTATCCTCGACGAGACGCTCCAGACGGAAGTGAATATCATCATTGATGATTTCTTTGCGATTGAAGTCCTTCTCTTCGATAAAGACATAAGTGGGTACGATATGTGCCTTCATATAAGAGAGGATCGGCTTCAACTGTTGTTCTGCCATGAGATAGTGCTTGGATGTGCCTGCCGTGACCAATACGCTGACCACTTTATCCCGGAATGCGTTGACGGGCAACAGGTCAAAAATGTTCTTCAATGTGGCTGGGATGGATGCTTGGAATGTGGGTGTTCCAATGATAAGCGCGTCGGCTCCCATGATAGTTTCGGTTACGAACTTGGTGTCGCCTTCGTAATCCGTGTAATTCCGGCCGTCACTGAAGACGAGATTGTACTCGGCCAGGTCAAGCAGCGTAATTTCTGCATCCGGGTATTTTTCCCGTGCTTTTTTGAGTGTCAAATCCATCGCTGTTCTTGTTTTCGAGCCTACGTTAGAGCCTGCAATTCCGACGATTTTCATAGGTGCCACTCCTTTTATTGTTAGGATTTGGTTGTATGCTTCTTCACTTCTGGCAAGATTTTCGTTGCGATCAGTTCAATGTTTTTCGCAATTTTATCGAAAGGCACGCCGCCAAAGTCAATTTGCGCCATGAAGCGTTGTTGTCCGTACATTTCGTATTGATAAAGCATTTTTTCGATGATGACGTCAGGGCTTCCAATCATTAACGCATCACGATAATCGACAGACTGTGCAAACTGTTGCTTCGGATAACCACCGCCACGCAATGCGATAAACCCACCATTTAGATGCGGATAGAACTCGCGAAGCGCATCCGAAGTTTTGTCGGCTGTATAAAACAAACTCGTTGTTGCTACTGGCAAGGTCGCTGGGTCAAAACCATTTTGCTTCGCAGCCTCCCGGTAAGCATTGACGGAACCTTTGAAGTTGATGGCAGGACCTCCGAGTGTGGTCAGCATCATAGGCACGCCAGCTTGACCGGCTTTAATTGCGCTTGCAGGTGGTCCCCCTACTGCACGCCAGATCGGAAGACGTCCTTGTAAAGGCTGCGGCAAGATCGTAGCATTTTGTAGCGGTGCACGGAATTGCCCTTCCCACGTAATGCGATCCTCGTTATTTAGCTTGAGAAGAAGGTCCATTTTTTCTTCAAACAATTCCTCATAGTCGCGCACATCGTAGCCGAGGAGGCTATATGCTCCTACTCGGGAACCACGTCCGGCAACAATTTCTGCCCGACCATTGGAGATCAGATCCAAGGTAGCGAAATCCTCGTACACGCGGACCGGATCAGATGTGCTCAATACAGTGGCGGAGCTGGCTATTTTAATGTTTTTCGTAGCTTGTGCGATCGCACCCAGAATGACGGTATGCGCCTGCGTCGTAAAATGCGTTTGGTGGCTTTCGCCGACCGCGAATACATCAAGTCCTGCTTCATCTGCCAGCTTGCTTGCTTCGATTAATTCCTTGATGCGCTGTTCAGAAGAAATTTTGGAGCCGATGTGTGGATTCGGAACATGGTCTCCAATCGAATATAAGCCGAATTCAAGTCCCTTCTTGGTGTCGATACGATATTGTTCCATGTTGATTCACTCCTTTTAGTCAATAGGTGTCAATTTCGCTTCAATTTCTGCACGGCGTTCTTCGAGGAATGGAGGTAAGTCCAATGCTTTTCCGAGCTCCTCGACGGTTGAATCTGCTGTGAAGCCAGGACCGTCTGTTGCGATTTCGAACAAAATGCCGTTTGATTCACGGAAATACAAGCTCTTGAAGTAGAATCGATCGATCACGCCTGTTGAACGGAAGCCGCGTTTTCGAACGGCGTCATCCCAGTATTGCAGCTCCTCATCGCTGTTCACGCGAATTGCCAAGTGATGAACACTTCCTCGCCCCGGCTTTTCGGGGGTTCCTTCTTCCTGTTTAATGACAATTTCTCCGAAGGATTTCCCAGGGATGGATTGATAAATGGCTTCTTGTTCTGAGCGTGATACTTCGCTGTAACCGAATGTGTCTGTTAACAGGCCGGCTAATTTGTCCAAGAAGCGGACGGTAATCTCAACCGTGCCGATTCCCAAGATGCGATGCTTTTCTTCGACCACGGATTCGTCCCATGGAGCCCAATTCGTTGGAACTGCTTCGCCGTTGTTATTGATCAGGATCATTCGCAGGCCTTCCGGGTCTTCAAAATGTAAGGCATCGCGGCCAGCGTACTTGGTAATGTCGCTATGGTGAACATTCAGTTGTTCAAAACGTTTTTTCCAAAGGGTCAAGCTCTCCAGTGACGGAACGAGCAGTCCGATTCGAGTGATGGCGTTCGTGCCGCGTACCGTTTTTCCTACCATCGGCATTTCAAAAAAGGACAACTCTGTTCCGGCACTACCTGTCAAATCTCCGTAAAACAGGTGATACATCGACGGATCGTCTTGGTTGACGGTTTTTTTCACTCTGCGCAGTCCCAATACGTTTTGATAAAAGTGATTATTCGATGGAGCGTGTTTGGTTAACATAGATACATGGTGATGGCCTGGAATCGTGTACATGGTAGTCCTCCTTATTTAACTTGACTAATCAAGTGATGGTGTAAAAAAAATTACACAGGCGGTAATTCTTTTTTTTGGCTATTCTTATGAATGCGAGTCATTAGGGTGTAAAGCGTTTTTTGTTCTTCTTCACTCAGTACCTCATCGAAGAATGACGACTGAAACGCTAGTTGTTCCGGAAAGGCTTGTTCCAGAACGGCCTCCCCTTTTTCGGTTAGGCTGATCGTTTTCGTTTTCCAATCCTGCTTGCGTACAATGTAGCCCTCTTTTTCAAGTCTTACGAGCATCCGAGAAATACCACCTTGTGTAACGGTTACCTTCTCAGCTAACTCCGACTGGGTGAGAGGCTGGTAGACGCTAATTTGCATCAGGACATCGAATTGAGCTGTTGTTAAATCAAAGCGTTTGAGGAACTCATTTGACAGCTGGTTGCTTTGGGTGGTAAACCGCATCAAGCGTAACCAGATTAATGAGCCTATGGTGTTATTACGCATGTTAGTTTGCCTCCCTTCGCTGAGCTTATTATCACTTTACTACTCAATTGATAAAAAAGCAAGCTGTTATCCATTTGCCTCCTGTACTTTTGATTGGGGGTATAGTTGCTATTCTAAGGTCGAGTTATCGATAAAGCCCCCACCCTTACACTGTGAGGTGAGTCAGCAAAAAAAGACGGGAGAAATCCCGTCTTTACTCTTCCGGCGTTCGATCGAGGAACAGCCGCGTTACCTTTGTGTAATCCCCTTTTTCCACTTCTTCTTCCGTCGCCTTTTCTTCCAAAGGATCATGACCGTACATGCTTGGCGCTACTGTAGGCTCGTGCTCGGCAGAACCTCGCTTTTTCTCCATGATTCACCACTCCTTTTGCCAGTAGGGTGTGATGGATAAAGCGTTCTTATTCTCACGCTCGGTTATACAAGAAACCCCATCAAGCGTTTCACATGGTCGGTGTTTTCGCGGGATGTCAGCGACTCCAGCAAGGTGAATGCCACATCAAAAGCGGTCGAAGGGTTGTACGAGGTGATAATATTGTTGTCGATGACGATGGATTGGTCAGGGATGACATTGGCACCCATCGCAGCTAGTTGCTTTTGTCGCAACTGGTTGTTCAGGTTGTAGGTCGTTGCTTTTCGTCCTTGCAAAATCCCGCTTTTCCCGAGGGGCAGTGCGCCGACACAGATGGAGGCGATCACTTTGCCTTGCTTTTCAAATTCGCGAATGAAGGCAAGGACGTCCTCGCGATAGGCATCTTCATAAAACCCCGCCTGCTCAAAACCGCCAGGCAGCGCCAGTGCATCGAAGTCATTTACATCCGCATCGTCTATCACCATTTCGGGGATTACGGTAAAATTCCACGTGCATTTCAACTCTTTGCGCGTCCCCACTGTTACCAGCTCCGTTGTTCCGTCGCCCTCTTCCTTGTTCCAGCCGATTACATCTGTAAATACGCTGGCCTCTACTGCTTCAAAACCATTCGGTAATAACAAGCACACTTTTTTCATCGAAAATCAGCTCCTGTGATCGAATCGTTCAAGCCGTACCGGTACTTACCAAGAATCATATGCTATCATTAGTTATTAGTAAAAATGAAAGTTCTGAAGATGATCTTCAGAGTTTCTAATAATAAAAATGCGGGCAAGGGGGAGCGGGCATGGAGATTCGTCAGTTTCAAACCTTTAAGGCAGTCGTGGATTTCAACAGCTTTACGAAGGCTGCGCAAGCTCTGCAATATTCACAGGCGACGATAACATCCCATATTCAGCAGCTGGAAGAAGGAATGGGTGTCCCACTGTTTGATCGACTGGGAAAGAAAATTCAGTTGACCGCCTATGGCCGCGAGCTGTACACGTATGTCGAGGAGCTGCTGGTTTCGTATGCGAAGATCAAGGATATATCGGTGAATGAGCAATCACTGCAAGGCGAGCTGCGCATCGGAGCCTCGGAGACGCTTACGATCTATCGGCTGGGTGACATTTTGTCCAAGTACAGAGCGAGCTACCCGGGCGTAAATATTTCATTCGTGATGGACGACTGCATTCGCTTGCGGGAAAAGCTGCATGAAGGTCTATTGGATATCGTGATCACGCTGGAGCCAAGGCTCGATGATCCGAATCTGGTCGTGGAGCAGTTCTCTACCGAACGGCTGGTTTTTATCGGGGGGCGTGATCATTCGTTTGAAAAAATAGAGGATGTTGGCGAGGAATGCATGATTTTCAGTGGAGAGGATTGTGCTCTGCGGCGGTTTTTCCAACGATTCTTGGAAAAAAGGGAGATCAAGCCGAAGCACCACCTGGAATTCTCCAGTATGGAAGCGATCAAGCAGAGTGTGGCGAACGGGCTAGGCGTGAGCTTAATGCCCTATATTAGCGTCGAAGCCTTGTTGAAGGAGAAAAAGGTGAAAATGATAGCGTGCGAAGAAGAGCTGCTGTTCTATGCGCAAATTGCCTACCATAAAAACAAGTGGCTTTCACGGGCGCATAAGAAGTTTATTGATTTCATGCTGGAAAGTCGGGATATCGGGTAAAGAGGCAACCAACCAGTCTGTTTTGGTCTAGAACCAGAGCAGGCTGGTTTTTATTTTCGGAAAATTACATAACTTTGTTTGACATTCGTTTTTCTGCAATGCTAAGATCGAAATGAAAGTAAACGAAAGGGAATCAAAAACAAAACGAAACAATATTATTTATGATCGTAAGGAAGTGAAGTCATATGCTGGCAGCCGAACGGCACAGCAAGATCCTCGAACAATTGAAAGCAGAACAGAGCGTAACCGTCAGCCAATTGAGTCTGGCGCTGGATGTGTCTGAAGTAACAATCCGAAAAGATTTGATTAAGCTCGAAAACGATGGTCTCTTGACGCGCATTCACGGGGGCGCGACGATTACGAATTTCTTGCCATTGGAGCGCAGTTTCACGGAAAAGCTGGAAGAGAGAAGCCAAGAGAAACAAGCGATTGCTCATCAGGCGCTGTCGCACATCCAACCGGGGGACACGGTTATTCTCGGGGCAGGGACAACGATGATGGAGCTCGCCAAGCTGCTGCGCGGCTTGAATGATCTGACGGTCGTGACGAATGCGGTCAACATCGCCATGGAGCTGAACAGTCAAGGTAAGCATCACGTCATTTTGATCGGTGGAGAGATGCGCCACAAATCCTTTGCGCTCGTTGGTTCTGTCGCAGCGGACAATCTGCGAGGTCTTTCTGTCTTCAAATGCTTTATCGGGGCAGATGGGGTTCATCCGGAAAATGGGCTGACGACGCTCAATCTGGCAGAAGCGCAAATCAACCAAGTCATGATAGAACGCGCCAGAAAAGTCTATGTGCTGGCGGACCACAGCAAGTTCGGAGAGACGCATTTGGCGAAGTTCGCCGGGGTGTCCGATGTCGATCGGATTATTACGGATGCGGCGGCGCAGCATCTTGTTAGTAAGTATGCGGAGCTGGGCATCAACCTGGAGCTAGCGAGCTCGAGCTTGCAGGGCGTGACCAGGTAAACTACCAGATCAAAAAGGAAATGGGGCGATCGATATGGCGTTGGTATCATCGACACAGATGCTGCGCACAGCAAGAGAGCAAGGATATTGTGTGGGGGCATTCAACGTACACACGATGGAAATGCTCCAAGCAGTAGTGGAGGCGGCTTGCGAAGCAAACGCACCGCTCATTTTACAGACTACAGTCGGAACGGTCCGTCATCTCGGACCGGAGTACGTAGCAGCAATCGCCCGGGTAGCCTCTGAAGAGGCCCGGGTGCCGATTGCCCTGCATTTGGATCATTGTCATGAAGAGGAGCTGATCATGCGATGTATTGAGGCGGGTTATACATCGGTCATGATCGATGCGTCGATGCATCCTTTTGCAGAAAATGCGTCGATGACGCGACGTGTGGTGGAACTGGCTAGGGAGCGCGGTGTCAATGTGGAGGCAGAGCTCGGTAAGGTCGGGGGCGTGGAGGACGATCTCGTCGTCGACGATGCAGATGCTGCATTGGCTGATCCGATTGAGTGCGAGAGATTTATCGAGTTGACTGGCGTGGATACGTTGGCTCCGGCTATTGGTACGGCGCACGGGATATACAAGGGGGAGCCGCGTATTGATTTTGCTCGCATCGAAGAGATTGCCCGTCGTGTCTCTGTCCCGCTTGTATTGCACGGCGGCTCAGGAATTCCCGAGGAGCAGGTGAAGCGGGCGGTTCAGCTCGGCATGGCAAAAATGAACGTAGCAACAGAGCTGCGTATCGCGTTTTCACAAGCGATCAAGGGCGTATTTGACAACAACCCGCAGGAAAATGACCCACGCACCTATATGAAGCAGGCCAAGCAGGCGGTCAAAGAAGTGGCTCTCGCCAAGATGGAGATGTGCGGTTGTATCGGGAAAGCTAGTGGACGCTAATCAAAAAATGGGAGAGGGACGATTTTACATGCGTATGAATCTCGATGATACAAAAGCACTGCGTGAACTGGATACGATTCGGGCACTGCAAGATACGGAAAGCTATGATGAGCAGTTTAAAACAGGTTTACAATTATCCGATTCTTTAGATTTGTCGAATATTTCTGTTAAAATTGAAAATATTGTGGTGCTTGGCACTGGTGGCGGTTCAGCAGCGAGCGTCAATTTGATCAAGTCGTATTTGTTTGACGAGCTGCAAGTGCCGCTTCAGTTAAATCAAGGCTACACCATCCCGGCGTTTGTAGATGCGAAGACGCTCGTCATCGTCGTTAGCCACTCTGGAAATACAGAAGAGGTCGTCAGCGGCTACGAAGCGGCCATCGATAAAGGAGCACAGATCGCTGTCATTACGGCGGGCGGAAAAGTATTGGAGCTGGCGCGTGAACACAATCATGCGTGCTTGATTGTGCCTGGCGGAATGATGCCGCGGATCGTACTCGGCTACATTTTCTTGCCGATTCTCGCCATCTTGACGAAGCTCGGGCTGATTTCCGACAAGCGTGCGGAGGTCGAGGAAACGATTGCCCTGTTCGAAAAGTGGAAGCACATCTACGGAACGGACTCTCCGATCGAGAAAAATGAAGCCAAACAAATCGCCATCGAGATGGATGGACTGATACCTGTCGTGTACGGAACGCTACCGTTTTTCGATGCTCCTGCATGGCGTTGGAAAAATCAGCTCGGGGAAAACAGCAAGCTGATGGCATTTTGGAACGCCATTCCGAGCCTTCACCACGACGAAGCTGTGGGGTGGGATTCGCCTTCTGCACTGCTAAAGGGCGTTCATTTTACACTCATCCGCGATCAGGAGGACAGCGAGAAGACGACCCAACGTGTAGAGATCAGCGCTGACATTTTGCGTGAGCGCGCTGGTGGGGTAAGGGTGGTTCATTCCCACGGCGTGTCCCGAATGGCTCGTTTGTTTTCTATCGTGTACTTGGCTGACTTCGTGTCGCTGTACGCTGCTCTGATTCGCGGCGTCGATCCAACCCCTGTAGAAGTGATCAATTTGTTCAAACAAAAAATGGGGCAGCCGCTCGTTACTGTGCAGGTGAGATAGCATGCTCGTAACGGTAACACTAAACGCGGCCATCGATAAGACGTATCGTCTCTCGCATTTTCGTTCTGGAGAGCTGCACCGCACGGCTGATGTACTGAGCTTACCCGGCGGAAAAGGGCTAAATGTAGCGCGTGTAGCGAAAGCATTGGGGCAGGATGTAGTCGCAAGCGGTTTTGTCGCTGGTCACAACGGGAGGTTCATCGCGGAAGGCTGCGAGCGTGAGGGGATTACGTCCTCGTTTATCGAAACGAGCGGAGAATCCCGCCTATGTCTCGCTTTTCTAGACGAACAGGAAAAAACGGTGACAGAAGTTCTTGAGCAAGGACCTGCACCCAGTGAAGAAGAGATCATTCGCTTGCAAACGCGTTTGATCGAGCTGGCGGATCAGGCACAGTACATGGTTTTTTCCGGAAGCTTGCCAGGTGGCGTTCCAGCGGAAACATACGCTGCGCTCATCCGAGGCATCGCCGGGAAAGGAACCGCATGCGTGCTCGATACGAGCGGCCAGGCCCTGCTGGAAGGAATGAAAGCAACACCCTCGCTCATCAAGCCCAATCGACCGGAAGCGGAAGCGATTCTCGGATTTTCGCTGGATAGCGAGGATGCACGTTGCAGAGCGATACGCGAATTGCGTGAGCGCGGTGCCCAGCGAGTCCTTCTCTCGTTAGGGGAGGAGGGCGCGTGGTTTGGCGATGGCAAGGAGACGTGGCGTATTTCCGCGATCCCGTTAGCGGATACCGAAGTGAAAAATACAGTGGGCTGCGGTGATTCCATGCTTGCGGGTGTCCTAGTCGGCAGGCTGCGAGGCTTGGCTTGGCCTGATGCGATTTGGCTGGGGATGGCATGCGGCGCCGCGAATACACGGTCGTTTGGAGCGGGCATGATCGCGCCCGATGATGTGCAGAGGTTGAGAAGTCAACCGATGCATGTGGAGCGAGTCGAGTAGAATAACTGGTTCAGAAGGGAGGAGTAGCATGCGCCATGTAATTGGCCTCGATGTCGGTGGTACGACAATGAAAGGGGCGGTCATGGACGAGAATGGGCGAATACTCCTTCGGGCTGCCAAGGAGACAAAAGTTCATAACAACTTGCCCATCTTGATCGAGCGAATGGCTGCCCTGATTAACGAACTGCGGGATCAATCCCCCGTTCAAATAGAGGCAGTAGGGATCGGATTTCCTGGTCCTTTTGATGCGGAAAATGGGATATCGGTTCACTCACCCAACTTTCAATTGCACCAGGCAGACTTGCGGACACCACTCGCGAAGCTGGTGGAGCTGCAGCTTTTTTTTGAGAACGATTTACGGACAGCTGCGCTCGGAGAAGCCATATTCGGTGCGGGTCGGGAGGTAAGTCACCTCGTTTTTGTGCCGCTTGGTACGGGGGTGGGAGCAGGAATTGTAAGCGAAGGCAAGCTCGTTCGGGGTAGTCACGGATTCGCGGGAGAGATTGGTCATGTGCGTTACCCAGGGCTTACTGCTCCATGCAATTGCGGCAAACTCGGTTGTGTTGAGACGGTCGCATCTGCCACAGGTATTGCGAGACTGGCCCGTGAACGCTTGGACAAGGAGCTCGATGCCAATCCGCGGCAAGCAAAAGCCTCTCCTCTGTTTACTCTGTGCGATGGACAGATTGAGCGGATTACGGCTGAGCAGGTGGCTACGGCAGTGGAACAAGGTGATGCGGTGGCGATCGGGGCATGGAACGAAGCTTGTGAAGTAACGGGCTGGGCTTTGTCTGTGCTGGTGAACGTGTGCAACCCGCAGCTCGTAGTGATCGGTGGTGGCGTTTGTCGTGCTGGGGAGCTATTGTTGGCCCCGGTACAAGCGAGTGTACAACGGTACGCCATGGAAGTCGTTCATCAACAGACAAAGATCGTTTTGGCCGAGCTGGGTGCAGATGCAGGAATGCTCGGTGCTGGTGCCTTGGCCCTGCAAGCAATGAACAGGGAGCAAGGAACCGTGAAATTGTAAAAAGAGGAGTGTACATCGATGCATCAACGGTATGACTGGGCGAATCATCAGCTGCTAGAGCGAAATCGTTTGGCGGCGCGGGCTTACTTTTTGTCTTACCCGGAAGAATCGGGAGCACTGACATATGAAAGAGGCGCAACACCGTGGTTTCAATTGTTGAATGGGCATTGGCAGTTTGCTTACGCAGAGTCACCACTGCGTGTACCGGAAAACTTTTTTGCCGCCGATTATGATGCGACGGAGTGGGCACGGATTCAGGTGCCGGGGCATTGGCAGCTGCAAGGGTACGGAAAACCGCATTACACGGACTTGTACTATCCGTTTCCGGTCAATCCGCCGCATGTCCCGTCAGATAACCCGACAGGCTGCTATTTACGAGAGTTTACCGTAGCGTCTGCATGGCAAAATCATCAGGTGATCCTGCGGTTTGAAGGGGTCGACAGCGCTTTTCATGTGTGGTTGAACGGGAAGGAAGTCGGCTACAGCCAAGGAAGCCGCTTGCCATCTGAGTTTGATGTAACAGAGCTGTTGCAGGAAGGCAGTAATCGCTTGGCTGTTCAAGTGTACCAATGGTCGGACGGTACGTATGTTGAGGATCAGGATATGTGGTACTTGAGCGGGATTTTCCGGGATGTTTCCCTGATTGCCAGACCGAAGCTGCATGTGAGAGATCTGGCAGTCGTGACTGATCTGGATGATGAATTCCGCCATGGTGTGCTGCGGGTACGTGTCCATGTAGAAAACAGTTCCGCAGCTTCCTATGACGGAGTAAGCGTGACCGCAAAGCTACTGGATCCATCCTACACGCTTGTCGCTTCGCTGACCGACACCGGAGCAGGCGAGCTGGCAGACGGACAAGAAAAGGTCGTGACCTTGGAGCTTCCGGTGCAGGAGCCGAAAAAATGGTCGGCGGAGGAGCCGAACCTGTATCACCTGCTGCTTGCGATTGAGCAGGAGTCGGGCGAAAAGACAGAAGTTATCTCGATTCGCGTAGGCTTCCGACGGGTCGAAGTAAAAGGAAACAACTTCTTCGTGAACGGTGTAGCGATTCGCCTAAACGGTGTGAATCGCCATGATCATCATCCCGATCTGGGGCGTGCTGTCCCGTATGAAACGATGCGTGAAGATGTGCTCATGATGAAGCGTTTCAACATCAACGCCGTTCGTACCGCCCATTACCCGAACGATCCGCGTTTTTACGATTTGTGCGATCAGTACGGATTGTATGTCATGGACGAAACCGATTTGGAGACACATGGTTTCCAGTTAACGGGCAACATTAGTCAGCTCAGCGATGATCCAGAATGGGAGCAGACATACGTGGAGCGCATGGAGCGCATGGTGGAGCGGGACAAAAACCATCCGTCGATCATCATGTGGTCGCTTGGCAACGAATCCGGTTTTGGCTGCAATTTCCGGGCAATGGCTGCTTGGTGCCGACAAGCGGACCCGACTCGCCTCATTCATTACGAGGAGGATCGTGAAGCAGAAGTATGCGACGTGTTTTCCACCATGTACTCCTCGGTTGAAAAAATGATCCAGCACGGTGAAAATGAGCATCTGCAAAAGCCGCATATCATGTGCGAGTATGCTCATGCCATGGGAAATGGACCCGGTGGCTTGCGCGACTACGCCAATGTGTTTGACAAATATCAACGCTTGCAGGGTGGTTTTGTGTGGGAATGGATTGATCACGGCTTGCGCCAATATACACCAGATGGGCGAGAGTATTATGCCTACGGGGGAGACTTCGGGGACTACCCGACGAATGGCAACTTCGTCATCGACGGCCTGATTCGCCCGGATCGCACCCCATCCCCTGGATTACTCGAATACAAAAAAGTGATTGAGCCGATCGTCGTAGAAGCGACTGATTTGGAAAGCGGGCTCGTCACTATTACGAACCGCTATGATTTCCGCACGCTTGCGCACGTGAGAATGGTTTGGAGTGTGACAGCAGACGGACAAGTGGTGCAGAGCGGAACACTGTCGTTGCCACATACAGTAGCAGGAACTTGCACCATTGTAGCTGTTCCATATACCTTACCTGCGCAGGTACAGGATCGAACCGACTACTGGCTGACGCTCTCCTTTGTACTGGCTCAAGATGAGAGCTGGATACAGGCAGGACATGAGCTGTCGTGGGCACAATTTGCCTTGCCAGTGATCGCTGCCCAACAGGCTCCCTATCAGCCTGTGCTAGGCAGAGTAGATACGAAAGAAACGAAAACGGACATCACCCTTACAGGAACAGATTTTCAGTTCGTTTTTGACAAAGTGAGCGGTGTGCCGACGAGTTGGGTGTTTGCAGGCAAAGAGCTGTTGGTGGCAGGACCTCGACTCACGTTTTGGCGTGCTCCGATTGACAATGACATGTACGTAGTGGAAGAGTGGCGCAAGGTGTACCTGGATCGTTTGCAAAATCGGGTGGAGCAAGTAAACATCCAGCAGGAGCGAGAAGATCGGGTGGTCATTACCTGCGATGTACGGATTGCACCGCCTGTATACGACTGGGGATTTGCATGCCGCTACACGTATACCTTGTTCGGAAATGGCGAAGTGCAAGTAGATGTTCAAGGCACACCCAAAGGCACCCCGCCAGCAATGCTGCCACGAATCGGCTTGAAGCTATTGGTCGCCAAAGACATGGAGCGTGTCTCGTGGTATGGTCGTGGCCCGGGAGAGGCGTACATCGACAGCAAGGAAGCCAATCGTATCGGGGTGTATCACGCGAGCGTGGATGAGCTGTACACGCCATATGTGTTCCCGCAGGAAAATGGCAATCGTACGGACGTCAAATGGATGTCGATCACGGATCAGCGAGGCATTGGACTTTTCGCGATGGGTCAACCGACCTTGGAGTTTAGCGCACTTCGCTATGATACGGACGATCTGGAGCAAGCGAAGCACACGACAGATCTCGTAAAAAGAGAGTATGTCACACTGCATCTCGATTATCGCCAAAACGGGCTGGGTAGCAATAGCTGCGGACCTAAGCAATCGGAGCAGCATGCCTTGCGTCCAGAGGAGTTTTCCTTCCAGATGAGGCTAACTCCTTTTTCGAAGGATACGATTTCTCCGGTTCAGCTGTCTAAGCGGAATTTGTGGGACTAACCGCTGATTGTTCTCGAAGACATCGCCGAAACGTTGTACAATCTACTTAAAGATTGAATAGTGCAACTAATCAAAATCCGGTGGTGGTTCTGTCACATGAAGTCATGGTCGCTCTTTCCGCGCAGAAGCATTCATGCCAAGCTGCTCGCTTTTATGCTGATTGCAGCCATTATTCCGCTGATTACGCTAGGGAGTATGGCGTATTGGAAATCATCGATGGTCGTTCGCGAGCAATTTAGCAAGTCAGGCGAGTATATCGCTACGCAGCTGCAAATCCAGATCGACAACTACCTGAGTCAAATGAGATACATGGCTTATGACATCAATACGTACGTGTCAGACCCGACATTGGTCGTCATGCGGGAGGAACAGCCGAAGACGTACACAGGCTTCCTGGAACAAAAAAACTTCGAGCGATACCTGGGGGCGCACCGCAACCTTGATACAAAAGGCATTTTTATCGTGACGCCCTCCGGTTACTTTTTTGGGGAAAATGTGATCAATGGAAAGGATCTGATGCGGGAATTGTGGTGGAAGGGGCTGCCCGCCAAGCTGGATGAGGAGCGATGGATCGGTTTTTACACACCACGGCATTATGTCGGATTTCAGGATGAGGCGGAGCTGCGAAATCAAGAAAAGGTACTCGGTCTGGTCGTTCCCGTTCTCAGCGGTTATGGCGTATTGAAGGATAGCCGGATATTGATCGAGATGAAAGCAGGCAAGCTGTTTCAGTTGTTTGAACAGCTGGAAGAGGACATGAGTGCGTATGTGACGATTACAGCCAAAAATGGCGAGCTGATTTACCAGACTGCGGGTACGTTCGTCCAGCAAGAGAGCGATATCGTCTGGAACAAGCCACTGGAGTCCAACAACTGGATGATTCAGGTGCGCTTGCCTTACGAGCAAATGAACCGCTCTGCGGAAGTGATTCAATCCTTTTTTATTGCGGCGCTGATTCTTTCGGCCGTGCTGGCACTTCTTCTGGCGTATTTATTTTCCAAACGGATTACAGGCAAAATCAAACGACTTCAAGAAACGATGCGGCTGGTAGGAACAGGCGAATTGCAGACACGCGCAGAGGTAGACACGGAAGACGAGTTGGGGCGGTTAGGGGTGAGCTTCAACCAAATGGTGAGGCGTATTCAAACGCTAATCGCCGAGGTGAGTCGCACCGAGCAGTTGAAAAAGGAAGCAGAGCTGCGAGCGGTTCACTATCAGATCAACCCGCATCTGTTGTTTAATACACTCAATTCCATCCAGTGGAAGGCAAGATTATCTGGCGCCAATGAAATCGGCAATATGCTCTATCATCTTATCAAAGTGCTAGAGGGCAATCTCGACATTACGCAGGAGCTTGTCCCGTTGGAAAAGGAACTGCAAACCGTCGAGCATTTTCTGCAAATCCAAGAGCTGCGGTACGGTCCTGTTTTTCAATTTGAACAGACGGGAGTAAATGCTTGCCGTCGATATTTGATCCCGCGAATGACTCTCCAGCCGCTTTTGGAAAATATCTTTTTCCACGCATTCGAAGACGGACACGGAACGATCCGGATCAGTGTCAGTGAAAAAGAAGGGCTTGTGACGTTGCTGTTGCAAGATGACGGTGCAGGAATTGTGCCGGAGCGATTGGCCAAACTTCTCGATCCTGATCTGGAGCGTTCTAGCAAACGAGGACTTGGCGTGTACAACGTCGATCAGAAGTTCAAGCTTCATTTCCGTATGGAGCACGGCATGAAAATTTCATCTGTCAGAGGAGAAGGAACCACAATTCAAATCACATGGCCGAAAAGGGAGGAAATTCCTGATGAACATCAAGGTAATGATTGTGGATGACGAAGTGCTGGTGCGAAGAGGACTGAAGGCAATGGTGCCGTGGAGTCGCTACGGGATGGAAGTGGTAGCGGATGCACCGAATGGTCGGAAAGGCTGGGAGGCTTTCCTGCAAGTACAGCCCGAGTTGGTGATTACGGACATCGTCATGCCGGAAATGGATGGGTTGGAGCTGTGCAGGCGAGTGAAGGAGCATGCTCCCCAAACAAAGATGCTTCTGCTCAGCTGTCACCGCGATTTTGCTTTTGCTCAGCAGGGAATCTCTCTCGGGGTGTCCGGATATTTGTTGAAGACCGAGTTTCAGGATGAGGAATGGGGTACGTTGTTGGAAAAGCTGCGGTCTGAGCTGGCAGGCGAGAGCGCGCGACACGATAAAAGTAGGGAACGCCCTGACGAATGGAAGCGGGAATTCGGTGCATGGTTGACTGGTTTGAGCCGGGATTTCGAGCAAAGCTTGTCCTCCCTCCTGCAATCACACTGGTCGTGGATGAACGATTCTATGCGTGTATGGATTTTGGAAGGGATGGGCAGCAGTGCAAATTGCGAGGAGCAGGAGCGGGCATGGATTACACGGGAGCTGGACAGCCAATGGGAGTGGATTGCATGTGGCGATATCCGTTTTTTACTGACTCCCGCAAGTACTGGTAGGCAGGTAGAATCCCTGCTCGTGGAATGGAAGCTGGCAGGAAAGGTGACGAGCTGGGAGACAACAAGCCCGTTTGCTGGACTCGAACCGTGGATTCAGACGGTACGGATGCTCTATCAGCGCACGGAGCGGGCGCGCAAGTACGGCGTCATTCAAGACCCGTGGCAGGAACCGATCAAGCAGGCTGTTCATTACGCACTCGATCGTCTGGATACACCATTGACCGTCAGTGAGGTAGCTTCACAGGTGGGACTAAGCCGCAGTCATTTTAGCGTGATGTTTAAAAAAGGAGTGGGCGAGAGCTTCGGCGAGTTTGTCGACAAGCGCCGGGTAAAAATGGCCCGAGCGATGCTGGATGAAACAGCTCTGTCCATTCAGGAGGTAGCGGAGCGAGTCGGTCTTCCTGACGCGAAATACTTTAGCAAATGGTTTAAAAAATGTACAGGGATGACCCCGAGCCACTACCGTTTCAAACAAAAGGAGGGGTCCAGTCGAACAATCGTCCACTCCACGGCACAAACCTGACCAAAGAGAAAAAGAGGAAACAAATTGACGCACTATTGCGAACAGTTAGCGGTTTCACCGTTTTTTTCCCTTCATTAAAATAAAGAAAAATGAGGGGCAAATCTAGGGGGGATCACAGATGAAAAAGGTTGCGTCAAAATGGATGGCAGCTGGTATGGCACTACTTTTGGCCGTCGTAGCTGGTTGTTCACAAGCCCAGCCAGCAGGATCAGACGGCACGTCTAGTAACACAGGTACGACAACGCCAGCATCGTCTGATAAAAAGGAAACGGTTACATTGCGTTTCGCGACATGGGATACGGACCAAATGCTGAAGATCCAACAAGATATCGCGAAACAATTCGAACAGAAAAACCCGGGTGTGAAGGTACAAGTCGAGGCATATGCAGATGGTTTTGATCAGAAGCTGGTAGCGGCATTCGGAGCGAAAAACCCGCCGGATGTCATGTACATGTGGGATTTCCCAACGTACCACGCCTCGCTCGAGCCATTGGATGAGTATGTAAAGAAGGACCCATCAGTGGCAATCGACGACTTTTACCAAGGCCTCTTAAACTATAATCGATTCGATGGAAAATTGTTCGGTCTCCCAGCGGGCTTCTCGACGCGGGTCGTCTTCTACAACAAAAAGCTGTTTAACGAAGCAAATGTACCACTTCCGACAGACGACTGGACGTGGGATGATTTCAAATCGGCTGCCAAACAGCTGACCGTTCGTGACAAGAAGCAGTACGGCTTCGCTGTTCGTTCGGAGCCGGATACGTATGATTTGCAGCAGTTCGTGTGGAGCAACGGCAGCAGCTTCATTAGTCCAGACGGAAAAACCATCGAAGGCTACATGAACAGTAAGGAAACGGCAGAAGCCCTGCAAATCTTCAGTGATTTGACGAAAGATAAGAGCGCTTTGCTCGTCGGTGGTAAAAACCAGCAGAGCGGGAACGACTTGTTCAAAGCGGGCAAGCTCGCAATGTATGATAACGGCGTATGGTCGCTCGAGTCATATAAGAAGGCGAATGTCGATTTTGGTACGGTCGTGATGCCGCAATTCCCTGGTAAGCCTGGTAAGGGTGTCATTGGAACCTCCTCTGTATCGATCGCCAAGGATTCCAAAAACAAAGAACTGGCTTGGGAGTTTTTGAAGTTCTTCGTTTCCAGTGATGCGATCAAGATGCGTACATCTGACTTGCCTGTGCGTATTAGTGTCGTACAAGAGAAGAAGCTCGATCAGGACGCGCTCTACGCGCCGTTCTATAAATCATTGGAGCAATCTACTGATACGCCAGCCTTCCTGTTGAATCCACACTGGAACGAAATCAACCGGAACCTTTCCGCAGCGGTCAATGCGATCATGATGGGACAAAATGCCGAGGAATTACTGAACAAGGCAGTCAAAGACTCCCAGAAGTTCCTAAAATAACGGAAGGGGGTCAGGGAATTGAATACAGAAAGTGTCGTGACACATAAACAGCCTGCCATGACCGTTCAACCGAAAAAACTCAGGGGAAGGGCGTTTCTTACGCCCTATCTTTTTATCTTGCCTTGGATTCTCGGCTTTCTCGCTTTTACGCTGGGACCGATGTTGTTTTCGCTCGTCATGAGCTTTTTTGATTGGCCTGTCGTTGGTGAGGTTACGTTTGTCGGCTTGGACAACTACGTCAATATGTTTACGGACGATCCATTGTTTTGGCAATCGCTCTGGATCACGATTAAATTTGCGTTGTTGTTTGTACCGTTGAATTTGTTCATCGCGTTGTTTTTGGCCATGATGCTGAATCAGAAGGTAAAAGGCAGCGGCTTTTTCCGCACCGTATTTTACTTGCCGAGCGTGATTTCAGGTGTGGCGCTGGCGATGATTTGGGCATGGGTATATGACGGGGAATACGGTATTTTCAACTATATGCTCAGTCTGGTTGGGATTACAGGTCCAGATTGGCTAAACGATACGACGTGGGCGCTCATTGCCATGGTAATCGCGAGTTTGTGGGGGCAAGGCTCCATGGTATTGATTTTCCTGGCGGGGCTCAAAAGCATCCCGGAGAGCTTGTATGAGGCGGCTTCGATTGATGGGGCAGGGGCGGTACAAAAGTTTTTCCGCATTACACTTCCGATGGTGAGTCCAACGATTTTGTTTAACCTGATTATGACGATCATTAGTGCGTTCCAGCAGTTGAGTCTAGCTCTCCTGCTCACAGGAGGCGGACCGTTGCAATCTACGTATTTCTATGCCATGTACGCGTATGACAACGCCTTCAAATACTTCAAGATGGGATATGCTTCGGCGAACTCCTGGTTTATGTTTGCGATCATTTTGGTATTGACCTTCATCGTATTTAAAACGTCCGGCAAATGGGTGTACTACGAGGGCGACAACCGCAGGGGAGGGGAAGAAGCTTGATGCGCAAAACGATCGCTTATGCGAGCTTGATCTTTTTCTCATTCCTGTTTCTCGCACCGTTTTACTGGATGATTTCTACTGCGCTCAAGTCGGACAATGAGATTTTGCAGTATCCACCCAAATGGATTCCGGATGTGCTGCATTGGGAGAACTTCGGGAATGCGTGGATGTCGCAGCCATTTAATCTCTATTTGGAAAACTCGTTGACGGTGACGATCCTGACGACAATTGGTCAGTTGATTTCGTCTTCGCTGGTCGCGTACGGCTTTGCCCGGTTTACGTTTAAAGGAAGAGATTTTCTGTTCATGGTCGTTCTGGCCACGATGATGATTCCGTGGGAAGTGACGATGATCCCGCTGTACATGGAGTTTAACTATCTTGGCTGGATCAACACGCTCAAGCCGTTGATTGTTCCTTCGTTCTTTGGGTCAGCGTTTTACATTTTCCTCATGCGACAGTTTATTATGACCATTCCTCGTGAGTTGGATGAAGCGGCGCGTATTGATGGTGCTGGTTCGTTTCAGATTTACGCCCGGATTATTATGCCGTTGATGATGCCTGCTTTGATTTTGGTGAGTGTTTTCAACATCTTGGGTACATGGAATGATTATTTGGGACCACTCATTTTCTTGAATGACCAAAGTCAGTACACGCTGACGCTAGGACTGGCGCAATTTAAAGGGATGTATGAAGTAGAGGCAACCGGGCTGATGGCGGTAACGTTCCTGATCTCGCTTCCGCCGTTACTCCTCTTTTTCCTCGCACAACGATATATCGTAGACAATTCAGCTGGCGTTGCTATTAAGTAAAAGGCTATCAAGTAAGGAGGGAGCCACCGTGGGGAATCGGGCGAAGTGGGAAGGCTGGGCATGGTCATTTCATCAATTTGGTGAGCGTTTGTTGCGGATGGCGGCAGCGCATCTCATGTGGGTGGCGTGCACGCTCATAGGAGGCATCGTCTTTGGAATCTATCCAGCGACAGCTGCTCTGCACGACACGCTTAGTGGAAAGTGGAGCGATCGGGGGCTTCCGTCCGCCTTCTGGCATGCTTTTCGCCACTACTTCTGGAGGAGCCAATGGCTTGGCGCAGGGATGGTGCTAACGGGGGCAATCCTGTGGGTCGATGTGGTGTTCTTCCTGCGATTGGGCTCCGTGTGGGGGCTCTCGATCGCGGCCGTTTTTGCGGGGATCGGATTCTTGCATGCGGCTACCTCTTGCTACGCATTTTCCCTGCTTGTTCGGGAGGATGCAGACGTAAAGAGGACGCTCAAGCAATCGTTTTGGCTGGTCGCGGCTTTTCCGTTGCATTCGTTCGTCACGATGGGCGGCTTGCTTCTTCTCTTGATTCTCTTGCTGGCGATTCCTGTTTTGCCGATCTTGTTGGGAGCGAGTCTGCCTGTCTGGTGGATGAACGCCAGAATGAGCCGTCTGTTGGAAAAGCGCGATCGTAAACGATCGACGAAGCAACCTCGAGGTGAGACATATGCAGTTTGATTTAGGAATCGTTCCTTTTAGCCGATACGGGTCGTATCTCGTACTCTCACGACTGGGTAACACCAAGCGAGCAGAAGGGCTGTATTTGCGCAATATTCGTGGAGGTGACAACCACGATGGCGCGATTTTCCGAGTAGAAATGGTAGCAGATGGCGTGGCGATTCCGTTTGAGACGGAGGCTACGCCAACCTTGCTGCGTCTTTACGGGGATAAAGGCGAAGTGAAGCTGTGCATGAGCGAGCCGCAGCTGGTGCAGGTACGTGGTCAAGGCGTTGGATTGCGACTGGTGCTGGAATCGACGGCAGCTGATTATGCGATTCAAGCAGGAGCCGGATGCTGGGAAATCAATCACTTTTCCACGGAAATTCGTTTGCGAATGACTCCGCTTGCTGGAGCGCTGGTGGTCAACCCTACGAAGGCTTCGCGTGAACAGCAAGTGAGCGTAACCTTTCATCCCGACGAGGAAACAGGTGTGCTGGAAGGCGTTCTAGAGGAGTTCCACACCGTCTGGAAGGAACGCAGCTATCCTGCCTTTGCCGATGGATGGGAGCAGGTGAAAAAAGAGTACGACGATTGGCTGGAAAAGACACTCTCCGTGTCTGCGGAGCATCGCGAAAGCATGAACGAAGCACGAGAACTCGCGGCGTATATCACTTGGTCTTGTGTGGTGAGACCTGAAGGCTATCTGCCACGATCCGCGATGTACATGTCCAAAAACTGGATGACGAATATCTGGAGCTGGGATCATTGCTTCAATGCGATGGCACTGACGCGAGCAAATTTGCCGTTGGCATGGGATCAGCTCATGATCTTTATCGACAGGCAGGACGAAAGTGGTGTCTTCCCCGATTTTATCAATGATCGGTATGCGTTGTGGAATTGCTGCAAGCCTCCGATTCACGGCTGGACGCTGCGCTGGATGCTGGATCGAAACGACGCGATCACGAACGAGATGCTAGAAGAGATGTACGAACCGCTTTGTCGTTGGACAGATTGGTGGTTCCGTTACCGTGATGATGATCAGGACGGGATTCCGCAGTATAATCACGGCTATGACTGCGGCTGGGACAACAGCACGATTTTCCTCGATGGGGCGCCCATCGAAAGCCCGGACCTGCCTGCGTATTTGATTCTGCAAATGGATGTGCTGGCGGATTTGGCGAAGAGACTGGGACGTCCCGAAGAGACAGCGAGGTGGCAGGAAAAGGCCGAAATGACGTTGCAACGACTGCTGGAGAAGCATTGGAACGGGGAGAATTTCTACGCGACTCACTCCGGCAGCGATCATCCTACCCAAGGAGACAGCTTGATTCGCTATATGCCTCTCGTGCTTGGTGAAAAGCTGCCGCAGGACATCCGGGACAAGCTGATTGCGGACTTGCAGGAGCGGTTTTTGACAGAGAATGGATTGGCTACGGAGAGTCCAACTAGTTCCTTCTACCGCGCGGATGGCTATTGGCTAGGTCCGATCTGGGCACCTGTGACGATGCTGTTGGTCGATGGATTGCGGCGAGCAGGCGAAGTAGCATTTTCTCAGGAGATTGCCAGACGTTTTTGCCGAATGGCAGCGCGCAGTGGCATGGCGGAAAACTTCGATGCGCTGACAGGTGATGGACTGAGGGACCGGGCCTTTACGTGGACGTCCAGCGTGTTTTTGATGCTGGCGCATGAGTATGTGTAAGGTAGTTTCATAGAAAAAAAGTGGGCATGATGGATGAAAAATCGCATCATGCCCGTGGCTTGTCTACAGCACTTTACTGAGAAACGCCTTGGTTCTCTCATGCTGAGGATTGTCAAAAATCTCGGCAGGTTTGCCTTCCTCTACAATATATCCGCCATCCATGAAAATCACGCGATCGGCTACTTCACGGGCGAAACCCATCTCATGCGTAACCACGATCATCGTCATTCCTTCTTTGGCCAAATCCTTCATCACCTGAAGAACCTCTCCAACCATTTCCGGGTCGAGTGCAGAGGTAGGCTCGTCGAACAGCATGATATGAGGGTCCATGGCGAGCGCACGGGTAATGGCTACGCGCTGCTGTTGACCGCCTGACAGCCGATCTGGATACGCGTCTCGCTTGTCCGCCAAATCTACTTTTTTGAGGAGTTGCAGAGCCTTTTGTTCATTTTGCTGGCGCTCTGAATTTTTGACGTGCTTGGGCGCGAGCATGATGTTTTCCAAAACAGTGAGATGCGGGAAGAGATTGAACCGCTGAAACACCATGCCGACACGCTCTCGCAGCTTGTTAATGTCCACTTTGGGGGAGGTAACCTCCATGCCCTCAATGGTGATTTTGCCAGATGTCACTTCTTCCAACTGGTTCAGACAGCGCAGAAACGTACTTTTTCCCGATCCGGAGGGACCGATAACACAGACGACTTCGCGCTCTTCAATGGTAGTCGAGATGTCTTTTAAGACTTCCAACGAGCCAAAGCTCTTTTTCAAATTCTCTACATGAATCATTTCGCGAACCTCCTCTCAAGGGAACGGGATAGCAGACTGAGGATGTATATCATCAGGAAGTAGAAGACTGCTACTACAGCCCAAATTTCGAATGAGCGGAAGTTGCTAGAAATGATAATCTCACCACTGTTCATCAGTTCACGGATACCGATGACCGTTAAGAGCGAGGTGTCTTTTAGCGTCACGATGAATTGGTTGACGAAAGCAGGAATCATGCGGCGAACAGCCTGAGGCAAGATAACCAGGCGCATGGCTTTTCCGTGCGTGAGTCCCAGGGAGCGAGCAGCTTCCATTTGCCCTTTATCGATGGAGAGAATCCCTCCGCGGAAAATTTCAGCCAGGTACGCTCCGGCATTAAGGCTGAGCGCAAGAATACCTGCGGTTGTCTCTGGAATTTTGATATCAAGGACAGGCGGTAATCCAAAATAAATAAAGAAGATTTGAACCAACAGCGGTGTGCCGCGAAGAAAGTCAACGTAAGCGGTTGCAATGCCGCGAAGCACTTTGGACCGGCTTGTGCTCATCAAGCCAAAAAGCAATCCGATTAAGAGAGCGAAAAACAGGGAAATGACCGTTATTTTTAACGTGACCACAGAGCCTTGGGCCAAGACAGGAAGCGCATCGACAATGACATCCCAACTACTGCTCATTTGGACAACTCCATTCTTTCTAAGGTGAAAAAAAGGCGCGTCTCGCGCCTTTATTTTTTGGTGCTCAAGTAGGTGTTGATGATTTCATCGTATTTTCCATTCTCTTTCAGCTTCTTCAGACCGGAGTTGAGTTTGTCTTGCAGCTCTTTATTGCCTTTTAAAACGGCGATGCCGTAGTGGTCACCATTGAGACGATCGCCTACAATTTTTAGCTTGGATGCAGGGTCTACCGCAATTTTATAAGAGATAACAGGATAGTCCTCGATAGTCACATCAGCGTTGCCGTTCTGAACCTCTTGGAACATGGAAGGGCTATCGTCGAAGTATTTGACAGTCGCTCCGTACTTTTTCCCGAGCTCATCAGCAAAGGTCGCGCCAGTCGTGCCTTTTTTGATAGCGATTGTTTTGCCAGCCAAATCTGCCTCTCCATTGATCGTTGTGTTATCCTCACGTACGACCAGGGAAAGACCTGCTTGATAGTAAGGTTCAGAGAAATCTAAAATTTCTTTGCGCTTATCCGTGATGCTGATCCCTGCAATGGCTCCGTCCAATTGCTTCGCTTGAACAGCCGGAATGATTCCTTTGAAGTCCATCGGCTTAATTTCTACCTCAAAGCCCTCTTCTTTGGCGATGGCGTTGATCAGGTCGATGTCAATTCCCACGTATTTTCCGTCTTTTACAAACTCAAAGGGTGGGTAAGTTGCATCTGTACCAATCAGGTACTTCTTGGCACCGGATTGCCCAGATGTTGAGGCGGCTTTATCCGTGCCAGTGCCACACGCACTAACTGTAAGTGCCAACAAACCAGATACAACAGCAAGCATTAGTTTTTTCATAAATTACCCCCAAGTATATTTATGATAGATATGATATGGACATGAATATAGTAATATAGAAGAGTCGGTAAAGTCAAAACAAACTGAAAATAATTATTATACATAATTGTATGAACCATATCATGGTGCGATAACAGAAAAGTTTTTTCATACCTGCTATAATGGTAGCAAATGTATAAAAGGGATGGGAAAAACGATGAAGCAGGTCACCATATTGATCGCCGACGATGAAGCGGAGATTGCTGAGCTCGTTGCCTTGCATGTGAAAAAAGAAGGTTACCACACAATTATCGCAGCGGATGGAAGGGAAGCACTCCAAGCTGTGCAGACGCATTCGATTGATTTGGCAATCCTCGATATTATGATGCCTGGGCTGGATGGCTATGAGGTCACCCGGCTCATTCGTGAACAGCACAATATGCCGATTATCTTTTTGAGTGCCAAGACGTCCGATCTGGATAAAATTTCGGGATTGGTGATGGGTGCAGATGATTATATGACCAAGCCATTCAATCCAATGGAATTGTCGCCCGTGTGAATGCCCAGCTGCGACGCTTTAAGCAGCTGAATCAACCAGCAGTAGCAGTAGCGAGTAACAAGGTCTTAGAGGCAGGTGGACTTGTCATTTACCCTGAGCAGCGAACCGTGAACCTGTACGGAGAAACGATTGAGTTAACGCCGAAAGAGTTTGATATTCTCTACCTACTGGCCAGCTATCCAAAGAAGGTATTTAGTGCGGATAATATTTTCCAGCAGGTGTGGGGCGAAGCGTACTATGAAGGCTGCAATACAGTCATGGTGCACATTCGCACCTTGCGAAAGAAGCTGGGAGAAGAAAAAACCAAGAACAAGTGGATCAAGACGGTCTGGGGAGTAGGGTATTCCTTTCATGGCTAAGATGATACGGAGCTTTCGGTTCCAAATGGTCAAGCTTCTGGGCCTCAGTCTGCTTCTATCCGGTACGGTTACCTATGTCATCTATAAAACGCTACAGCTTTACTATCGAACACAGGTAAGGTTTGAAAGCTTGTTAACGCCGATTCGCTATCTTATGCGAGAAATAGGGGACATTTACTTCTTTTTGCTTATTTTTGTTCCACTAGCCATCTTGTTTTTCTTCTTGTTAACCAAACGGTATGCCAACTATTTTCAGGAGATTTCAAGAGGGATTCATCATCTTGCGAATGGCGACTTTACCCACCATATCCACATACCATCGAACGATGAGTTCGGGGATATTGCCAAGGACATCAATCTGGCGGGTGAAAAATTGCAGGAAGCTGTACAACGAGGAGATTTTGCCGAAAGCAGCAAGGATCAGCTGGTTTTGAATCTAGCGCATGACCTGCGGACGCCGCTGACTTCTGTTTTAGGGTATTTGGACATCATTTTGCGGGACGAGCAGTTGACGGTGCAACAAGCCAGGCATTACACGACTATTGCTTTTACCAAGTCGCAGCGTTTGGAAAAGCTGATCGATGAGCTCTTCGAAATTACGAGAATGAACTACGGCATGCTCACTATCCAACAGAATCTGATTGACCTGAGTGAATTACTCATGCAGTTAAACGAGGAGCTATATCCTTCCTTGGAGAAAAATCAGTTGGAATCCAGAATGAATGTGGCCTCACAGTTGACGATTCTCGGAGACGGAGAGCTTCTGGCACGCGTTTTCGAGAATATCATGACCAATGCCATTCGTTATGGACAAGATGGCCAGTTTGTTGATATCAACGGTTTTTTGGATCGCGACGAGGTAGTTGTGCAGGTGATTAATTATGGCAATGAGATTCCCCCGGAAGATCTGCCGCATCTTTTCGAGATGTTTTACACGGGTGACAAGGCACGCACTCATCAAAACGGAGGCACAGGTCTTGGGTTATTTATCGCCAAAAATATTGTCGAGCGCCATGAAGGGACGATTTCTGCTCAGAGCAATTTGATCCGCACCGTTTTTGAAATACGCTTGCCTTACGAATAGACTCCCTCACTTTAAAAAAATTTAAGTTTTTCCCCACTTTTTCTTTTAACAGTTTTCCTTATCCTGATCGGGTGACGAGCCAGGGTGGAACCTGCAAAGGGAAAAGTGGGGTTTTTTGATTGGCCAAGGGTTATCGGAGCGTAAAAGTTTTGGGGGAGGTAAGGGAATGAAAAAGCGTTTGTGGATCTGGCTGGGGGTAGGCGTGCTTGTGGCTGGGTTCGGCGGCTATGCGGCTTCTTCGGGAGAGAAGAAGAATGGCGTTCCTGTCACGTTATCAACGGTGGTAACGGCTGATTTGGAAAGCACCATTTTGACTTCGGGCATGGTCAAGGTACGAAATGAACATACCTTGTTCGCCAATCATGCAGGTGATCTGCGGAATTTCTCCATCAAAGAGGGAGACAAGGTGACGAAAGGGCAGGTGATCGGCAATATCGACATGTCTGATGTCAGCAATGAAATCATGGATATCGAGGCGCAAATCACCATTCAGGAAGCGAATATCGCAAAGCTCTCCAAAGGTGTGGAGCCTGAGGAAGTCACGAAAGTGCAGGAGCAGCTTGCCCAGTATGAACGTGAATACCAAACGGCATTAAAAGATTATCAGCGAACGCAATCGCTGTTTACCGCAGGCGTGTCTACCCAACAGGCTGTAGAGGAGGCGAAGCAAAAGCTACAGACCGCGGAATCAAGAGTAAGGGTCGCGAAGCAAGATTTACTTTTGAAGCAAAAAGGGCCAGATAAGGCAGAGATTCGCTCCTACGAGGCGCAAATTCAAAAGCTGAATTTGGAAAAAGCGAAATATGAAAAGCAACGTGTGCAAAGCAGCATCGTGTCTCCGATTGACGGGACGGTGCTCTCGATGAAGGTGAAGGAAGGGAAATACCTAAGTAAAGGCGAGGAAATTCTCACGGTTGGAGATACCGATGATGTTATGGTCGAAGCAGGAGTCGGAGAATCTGACTTGCGTAAAATCAAAATCGGACAGGATGCGGTGGTCTCAGGCATTTCCTTAGGCGGAGAACAGTTGCAAGGCAAGGTGTCGCGCATATCTCCTATAGCTGTAACCAGCAAAGAGCGGGATGGAGAGAGTACGAGAGTGCCGGTCGCTGTCCATCTGAATGAGACGAGGGAGTATTTAAAGCCAGGTTTTCACGTGGATGTGAACATCGTCCTGCAAAAAGCAGCAAACGCCATGCAAGTCCCCATTGAGGCAGTCGTGATGGACCAAGATGGATCTTCTTTTGTCTGGGTAGCGGAAAATGGTAAGGCCAAGAAGAAAAAAGTGACGACTGGAATTGAAAGTGAATTGTTTATCCAAATTGAAAGCGGATTGGATGGCAGTGAAGAATTGGTAGTGAATCCACCGGAAACCTTGCAAGAAAATGAAACGGTCTTCCAATCATCTCCCGAAGAGTTTGCGGAGTAAAGGGGGATACATATGCTGAACATTGAGGGGTTAACCAAACAGTACAAGACGGATGAGCTGGAATTGTTTGCTTTGCAAAATGTCAATATCCACGTGGCTCAAGGTGAATTCGTGGCGATCGTGGGACCTTCTGGTTCCGGAAAATCGACGTTTATGAACATGCTGGGCTGTCTGGATCGGCCAACGTCCGGAACGTATGTCTTGGATGGAATTGATGTTACGCAGCTGAAGGATAGTGGGCTGGCGCAGGTACGCAATCAAAAAATCGGCTTTGTCTTTCAAGCATTTCATCTGTTGCCACGTGCCACTTCGCTGCGAAATGTAGAGCTGCCGATGATGTATGCGGGTGTCGGCATGACAGAACGCAAAAAAAGAGCGAAAGCGGCGTTGCAGCGTGTCGGACTCGGCCAGCGGATGGATCATAAACCAACGCAGCTGTCCGGCGGTCAAAGACAGCGGGTAGCCATTGCCAGAGCTTTGGTTAACCAGCCGACCATTTTACTTGCTGACGAGCCGACAGGGAATCTCGACAGTCGTTCCAGCATCGAGATCATGGCGATTTTTCAAGAGCTACATGCGCAAGGGGTAACGATTCTACTCGTCACGCACGAGGCTGATATCGCCCAACATGCCGAGCGCGTCATTACGTTTCGAGATGGTCAAATCATCCGAGATGAGCGAGTGGAAAAGCGCTTGTTTGCTACTGCGTCCGAGGAGGTAATCCTCACGTGAATTTACTCGAAAGCTTTCGTACGGCTCTGGAAGGGATTGGGGCAAATAAGCTCCGAGCTACCTTGACGATGTCTGGGATCATCATCGGAATCATGTCTGTCATTGCTGTGATTACACTAGGGAACGGCAGTCAACAGGCCTATACCGAACAGTTGGAGAAGCAGGGTGCTACTAATTTCAGCGTTTATTTTGGCTGGGACCCTGGGCAAGGAAGCAAGCTTACTGATTTGACAGTGGAGGATGCTTATGCACTTCCCCAACAATCGCCCTACATTGAAGAGGCCGTGCCGTTCGCCTCTTATTTTGGAACGATTCGTGGCCCGAAAAAGGGGAAGGACGCAAGTATACAAGGAACAAATGAGGATTTGTTAAAGGTTCAACCCAACTTGAAAATAGTTGCAGGCAGATATTTTACTGCCAAGGAAGTAAGAGAGGGGAAGCCGGTTATCGTTTTAACCGAAAAGTTAGCGGCAGGGCTTTTCGGACGTGAAGACCCGATTGGCAAGCGTTTGACTTACGAAGCAGCATCAGTCGTCGTTATTGGCGTGGTAAGGGAAGCCAAGCTGATGTTTGACAATGGTCGATCTGAGGGTGCCTATATGCCGATTACCTATCTGCAAAATGTGACCGGGTTGAAGATGGTTCATACGATGACTGTAAAAGCTAAGTCGAAGGAAACGATGGAAGAAGCCAAGAGACAGACAGAGAAGTACTTAAACCGCAGGCACGATCGCGAAAACTACTACCAAATCGATAGTATCGAGAACGCACTAGGTGAGATGGATTCCTTTTCCGGCACGCTCACCACGATCTTTAGTGTCGCTGCCGGGATTGCGCTATTTGTCGGTGGGATTGGTGTCATGAACATCATGCTCGTATCCGTTACGGAGCGGACGCGGGAAATCGGCATTCGCAAAGCGTTAGGAGCGCGTTACGGAGATGTTATGCTGCAGTTTTTGATCGAATCGATGATCGTCTGCTTGATTGGTGGAACGATTGGGGTGCTGCTCGGCATCGGGACAGCCATGTTTGCCTCCCAATATGTCGATGTGCCGCCGCTATTATCGTGGGAAAGTATCGTAATCGCCTTCGGATTCTCCAGTGCCATCGGTATTTTCTTTGGGCTCTACCCAGCTCATAAGGCAGCCAGGCTCAATCCGATTGATGCGTTGCGATATGAGTGAGGAACGAAACAGAAATGACTAGCAGATATCGCTGCTAGTCATTTTTCTATTAGTCTCGAACCGATTTTAATGCCGTTGACCAACTAATCACTTGATTTAACATGTCGTTTACATGTGGGATGTGCAATTCGGATGGTTGAAAGACCGTGTAATTTTCAAAATCAGTAAATAGATTGAAGGCAGGTTGTGTACGAACGTCGGCAACCTGCAATTCTCCCAGGATTCCACGTAAGTGCTCTGCTGCACGAGTTCCGCCTGACGAACCATAGCTGACGATACCAGCCGCTTTGTTGTACCATTCCTTGCGGGCGAGGTCGAGTGCGTTTTTTAATACCCCTGTGATGCTGTGGTTGTATTCGGCGGTAACGAATACGAATCCATCCAGGCTAGATAGCTTTTCCGCCCATGCGGCTACTGGTTGCTCACCATTCGGATCGCCAAAGAACGGTAAATGAAAGTCCGCAATATCAACGATTTCATACGCTGCATCTCCTCGTTGATCGGCAACTCCTTTGAGCCACGCACCTACTTGGGGACTGACTCGGCCTGGGCGAGAGCTGCCCAGAATAATCCCGATTTTTAAGCTTGAAGTACTCATGGTTCGTTCCTCCTTATGCGGCCTTGTTTAATGGTAGTTCCTTGGAGCGAACATTATGCTTAAAAAAAGGCCGCAACTGTAAAGCTCAGCTGCGGCCTCGGAGTCCTATGAGTAATGAATCGAAAGAAAGTTCCAGTAAAATAAATAGCCAGTATACAGGATGGAGAGTACCGCTGCTGCACCATTCGCTACCTTCCAGCGATCACGCTCCTTGGCTGTTCCGATTCGCAGGAGCAAATAAGCGGCGGTGGCCAACGAGACAATCGGCAGGGATGCGACAACCACTTGGTAGAAGGCCGGGTAGCCGTATACCAGTGCTCCGTTCGCATAGGTGAATTGGATGATAAAAAACAAGCTATGAAGCAGAGCCATAATTGGAACGATCTTCGAAATAGCGTGCGATTGATTCCGCCATTTGCGGAGCCCGAAACGAGCGATCCAAACGAGCGAAAGAAGGATGAACACGATTCCGGGAATCACATATAGAGCCAGGAGAACAGGCGGACTTTCGATGAAGGAGATACGAGGAAGCGAAAAGTTCATCGGTCCTGTCATATAAAATTTCCCTTGTTCCTCGTGAAAATATAGCTGTTCCTCACCATCGATCTCTTGAAAGAAATGATCGTCTACTTGCACAAACTTTTTCTCAAGAGATTGTTGTCCTTCATTCTGGAACATACCAGTCACGGATATCGTCTGTCCATCCAATGCCTTCACTGTGTAAGGGTAGCTACTGAGAAGACGAAGCCCTTTGCCCCAGCCATTCTCGGGCGTCAGGGTGAGCAGATATTGACCTTCCAGCTTTTTTAATTCGTCTATGGTTCCATTAACAGGAGTTAGGGGCTTGCGGACTTGCTCTGTCAGTAGCTTGTCGGTAAACGCATTTACGACTTTGCTATGCAGCTCCAAGCCAGCATGCGTGGCGTTCACCGTAACAAAGATGCCGAGTGATTCTGAGGGAATCAGCACCATTTTCGAGATAAAGCCATCAATCCCACCGTTTGCCCATAGGGTAGGAATGCCGTTTTTCGTCTCTCCTTTAAAAAAGCCGTAGCCAATCCCGTGCATGCGTTTATGGGCCGCGAATTGCTGGGCATGCATAAGCTGGACAGTTTCTGGTTTGAGCAGAGATGTGCCGTTATAGCTGCCGTCAGAAAGGTGGGCAATCATATAGGGGGCGAAGTCGACTGGTGTCATATTAGCGGCACCACTCCCTGGGAAAATAATCCCCGAATAAGGAATCGTTTGATAGCCGTTTCCGTCGAAATAATAGCTTTTAGCCAGATTGCTCCTATCTTGCGGGAGATACAATTCGGCGGAATCCATACCTAGCGGGCGAAAGATATTCTCCCGCATATAGTCATGCAAAGATTGACCCGAAGCTTGTTCAATTACACTACCTAACAATCCGGTTCCCGCATTACTGTATTGAAATTTGCTGCCTGGCGTGAAAATCGTCTCCTGCATCTGAAGCGTTTCATTTACGGTCTCGGTCGAGAATTCCGGTATCACACTCTGGCGGTTGTCTCTTTTATAAATTTTTTCATCTATGCCGGCTGTATGTGTGAGCAGGTGGTGGAGTGTGATTGGGCCGTAACGATTATTGGTAATTTTGTAGTCTTTTAGGACGGTATTCAAATCTTCGCGTAAGGAAAGCTTGCCTTTTTCCACGAGCTGCATCGCTGCAGTAGCGGTAAACGACTTGGTCACGGAACCGATTCGAAACACCGTACGCTCAGGATCAACGGGGATTTGCTTTTCGACGTCGGCAAAACCATAGCCTTTTCTAAAAATGATGCGATCTCCCTGGGTAATGACAATGGCTGCGCCCGGGATATGCAAGTTGTTCATTTCATTTTTCATGAGGGGATCAACGACTTGTTCGATGGAAGGAGTAGTGAGCGGCGAGCGAGCATTGGCCACTGATAGAGGCTGTATTAGCATGAGGCAGGATACGAGTAGAACGGCAAACCATTTTCGTAGAGCAAATAATGTCATGTTCATCACCTTTCACGTTTAGCGTCAGTCCATTGTTGTAAGGCCAGCGATAGGGATGAGTATAGGACGATGAGTGTCACGGTGAGAAGTAACAGAATGTCATTGTTTATCGTGACAGTAGCTGGATGTCATCTGATAATATAATGGAAAGAAAGTTTGGGTGTAGATGAGGTGTGCCAATTGCTTGCATTCGTTAAACGATGGTTATGGGTCGACTGGATGATCTTCACCATCCACTTTATGTGGGGATTGACGATTATTCTCGGCTTTGTCCGCCATCAAGATCAATTGCCTTATCCGCTAGTCATTACATTAATCGTTCTATTCTTAGTGCTTGTCGTCCCCAGTTGTTTGCGTCGATACTCTCGTAACCTATATTTGTTCGCTGAGATTATTTTGAGCGGAGGCTTGTGCATTACCTTGAACTTCTTTTTTGAAGGAGTAAGGTGGCAGTTTATCCCTATCGCTTTTCTCATCGGATATCACAGTGTGGATCGATCTTATCGCTGGACGGGACCATTGGCGATTTTGGCGATCCCGTTTCTTGTGAGGGAAGCAATTGGGTTTGATTTCGAGCCTATAGTCGTAAGTGATCTAATTGTGTACCATTTCGCGGCATATGCGCTTGGTTTTGCCTTTCAATTGCTTAGCCGTATGCACAAACAGAGCCTGATTATTCAACACCAGAACCAGATAATGGAGCAATACACTTCCCAAGTGGAGGAAATCACGCTGCTGGAAGAACGGAACAAAATGTCTAGAGAGCTGCATGACACGATCGGACACACGATGACATCGCTCATTATGGGTATGGAGATGCTTCGGTCTAGAATACCAGATGCGGAGGCTAGTCGGCTGGACATGCTTTTGCAGATGGCCCGACAAGGTTTGGACGAGTCCAGAGGGATTTTCCACAAATGGGCTCATAAAGGCTATGAATCTGCTACGACCATGGAGTCGGCTTTCGTTGAATTGATCGGGCAATTTCAAGTGGCTACAGGGGTGTCCGTCAAGCTGCGTATGTACGGCGCTGAGTATGCGTTGAGCCGTTCCATGAAGCTGACTTTGTACCGCTGCTTGCAAGAAACATTGACCAATGCTGTGCGACACGGAAAGGCAACACAAATTCAAGTGGGGCTTTACTTTGAAGAAGCTCAGATCCGGTTGCAGGTCGAAGATAATGGGGAAGGAAATGGGACGATCGAATTCGGATTTGGTTTGCAATCGATGAAGGAAAGGCTGGAAGCACTTCAGGGACGATTATCGATCCATTGTATGGACGAAGGAGGTGTGACGGTCATTTGTAGTCTGCCAGCTGTGCAGGCTGTACCAAGTGCAGGCATACGTATCCTGATCGTCGATGATCAGCCCATTGTGAGGGACAGTTTGCAATTCGTTTTACAGAATCAGCAAGATTTGCAGGTGGTCGGGGTCGCAGAGAACGGCTTGCTGGCACTGGACATTATTCCAAAAGAAAAGCCCGACGTCGTACTTTTGGACGTTCAAATGCCTGTCATGGACGGGGCGAAGACACTTCAAGCAATACGTGAGCGGTGGCCGGATATGCGCGTCATTATGTTGACGACCTTCGAAGAAACAGCTCTTGCGGCAGAAACGCTAGGGAGAGGCGCGAATGGCTACTTGTTAAAATCGGTTAGTCCGGTCGAGTTGGTAGAGGCGATACGAGTTGTTCATCAGGGTGAAGCGTTGATTAACCATAAGATTGCGGATGTCCTTTTCAAAGAAATGCGCTTGCAGCAAGAAGAGCTGAATGGGCTTCGCCAAAAGCAAGGACGCGATTGTCCCTATGGGTTGACGGAACGGGAAAGAGGCATATTGGCCTCATTAGTAGAGGGGCTTCGCATGAAAACAATCGCGGAGAAAATCTATCTTTCTGAAGGAACGGTACGCAATTGCACCACAGTGATTTATGCAAAACTGGGTGTTAAGAATCGCGAAGAGGCCGTTAAAAAAGCACGGGACGAAGGGCTTACTGGTTAGGTGGCCAGATTTTCTGACCAGTTGTGGTAGAATGGACAGTATCGAATGGAGGTTGTATCAAAGATGAGTCAATTGCCAAATTGCCCAAAATGTAAATCAGAATACACGTATGAAGATGGAAGCTCCTTGGTATGTCCGGAATGCAGCCATGAGTGGACTCTGCAAGCAGACAGCGACAACGGTGAAGATAACAAGGTCATCAAGGATGCAAATGGAAATGTCTTGAATGATGGCGACACCGTAACCGTCATTAAAGACCTCAAAGTAAAAGGGACTTCATTGGTCGTGAAAATCGGAACAAAAGTAAAAAACATCCGTTTGATTGAGGGAGACCATGATATCGACTGCAAAATCGATGGTTTTGGTCCCATGAAATTGAAATCGGAATTTGTGAAAAAGGTGTAAGCTGGGAATGTAACGGACAAGAAAAAGCTGACTGCATGTTAGATGCAGTCAGCTTTTTTTATAAAGGCAAGGCCTAGTTATGTGAGGCGATGAATGGACCAGACGATTCCCTCGCCGCCTCCACCTAAGTTGAGGTTGATGGTCAATCCATTGGCAACATAGAACAAACCGAGTGTATCTCCGGCGTTGAGTTGAACGTCACCTGCGAGTGTGACTGTTCCAGCTCCCAGAATGGCTCTCAATGTGAGTACGAGCGCAACGTTTACGTTGAGGACAGGGAAATCACCGATAATGAGACTTGTTGCAACAGGGGTGATTCTCTGTACATCAAATGCAGGGGTGATTCCGGCGCCTAAACTAACGGTAATGGCTGCGGTCGTTTCATAGTTGATAGTTGCTTTAATGGCGTAAGTTCCAGTCGCTGGTACTGTATAAGTGCCAGTTAGAGCGTTGAAACTCGCGCTGCCATAGTAGGGGCTGGCCGTTGACCAGTTAACTAATTGGGAAGATGCGCTAAGGGTCACAGTTGATAAAAAGGCAGAGAAGTTTTCAACGGTGAAAATAGGTCCAGTTGCCCCAGTGGCGCCAGTTGCCCAGTGGCGCCAGTTGCCCAGTGGCGCCAGTTGCCCAGTGGCGCCAGTTGCCCA
>NZ_JBEAES010000031.1:0-66099 GCF_050477165.1 Brevibacillus sp. FIR094
AATTAAACAAAACACGTTTTATTGAAAAATGTTGACATCCTATTAGCTGGTTTAGTTTAATGTGTCCCCAGCCTAATACTCTATTAATCAATCTAAAAATTTGTTATCTCTGACCATGTAGAAGAAGCCACTCTTAAACACAATGAAAAAAAGCCCCTTGCCAGTTCTTACACTGACAAGAGGCTTCCTCACACTATTTATCGCTTATATTAAGCAGCACTCGGATCGGCTTTTACTGCCTGAACATAATCGTCTGCTTTCTTTTTGTCGAACTGACCTTCCCAACGAGAGATCACGATTGCTGCCAACGCATTACCTACTACGTTAACAACTGTACGAGCCATATCCATCAAACGGTCTACACCGGCGATGAAAGCAAGACCTTCTACTGGGAGACCTACAGAGCCGAGCGTAGCCAACAATACTACGAACGATACTCCCGGTACACCAGCGATCCCTTTGGACGTAACCATCAGTACGAGCATCAGCGTGATCTGTGTGCTGATTGGCATGTGAATACCATACATTTGCGCAATGAACAGAGCAGCCAGTGCTTGGTACAGTGTGGAACCATCCAGGTTGAAGGAGTAGCCTGTCGGAATAACAAAAGACGTGATCGCCTTCGGACAGCCCATCTTCTCCATTTTTTCCATAATTTTAGGCAGTACAGTCTCGGAGCTGGAAGTGGAGTAAGCCAACAACAGCTCGTCCTTCAGTACACGCAGAATGGAAGTGATTTTGACTCCGCTGATACGTGCGATGATTCCCAATACCACCAAAATGAAGAACAGCATGGCAAGGTGAACCAAAATAACCAGTTTGCCCAATGGAATGAGCGATGACAAACCAAACTTGGAAACGGTAACACCAATCAGTGCAAAAACACCAAATGGAGCAAAACGCATGATTGTGTTTACAACCCAGAACATCGCGTCTGCAACCCCATTGAAGAAGTTGAGAACGGGCCTTCCTTTTTCTCCTGCTGCTGCTACACCAAGTCCAAACAGAACGGAGAAGAAAATAATGGCTAACATGTCGCCACGAGCCAGTGCATCAAACACATTGGTTGGCACAATATTGACGAATGTTTCCACCATGCCATGGCTTTGTGTTGTTTCTGCCGTGTCTACATACTTGTGGATATCGGTCTTGGTAAGGACTGTTCGATCCACGCCGACACCCGGTTGAAAGATATTCGCTGCCAAAAGACCAACGATAATCGCAATCGTGGTAACGATTTCAAAATACAGAATCGTCTTACCACCAATTTTGCCCAGCTTCTTCATGTCACCCACGCCTGCTACGCCCACAATAAGCGTGGCAACAACGATCGGAACGACAATCATTTTAATCAATCGGAGAAAAATATCACCGATAGGCTGTAAATAGGTCGCCACTGCTGGGTTGCCGTAAAAAATAGCACCCACCAGGATACCCAGAATGAGACCGATGACAATCTGCATCGCTAATCCAAACCGCTTCATTCTGACACCTCGCTATGAAAGATTAAGATGTGACTCTCAAGTCGATATGCTGATACGCATCAAACTTGAGTGGTATATAGGTGTGCATCATATCATGAGTTTTTGTGTTTTCCCCTTTTTTATATTCTTTTCATTTCTTTATTTTTTCTGATAATTCCCTATTAAATCGCGCTATTATTGGGCTCATTGTGTTCGCTTCTGGAAAAATGATAAAATAAGGGAATCAATTCTCAGCGATTTTTCATTAGAATGGAGCGCAGTCATGACGATTCGGAAAATGATCATCCTGCTACTGGTTCTGGCAGTCGGGTTGTTTCTTTTACCTTACTCCGTTCCCTTTTTGCTAGCACTGTTAACAGCAATTCTGGTTGAGCCGCTCGTCTTGTTTCTTATCAAAAGGCTACGAATGAATCGGATGAGTGCGGTAATCGCATCCTTTTTTCTGTTCCTCATTTCTTTTGGAATCGTGCTGTACTGGATCGGTACGCAGATTGTGATTCAGGGAATTGATTTGGCTCAGCGATTACCGGCTTTTTCACAGCATATTTTTGAGTTGGTCGAGTCCTATTTGATGAGCTGGGAAACTTACTATGAATCGCTACCTGCCGAAACCGTCTCGGAAATCCAGAGTGTCTTCGCTGGTCTTAAGAGCTGGGCGCTTACTTCAGCTTCCACGGTAGCCAAAGGCATTCTCGGTGTGGCAGCCATCGTTCCGGGCTTTTTGATCTCCACGATTATTTACTTGGTTGCCTTGTTTTTGATCAGTCTCGATTTGCCGAAATTGCGTGCGGGCTTCATGAGAATGTTCACGGTGTCTGCTCGTGAAAAGGTTGAGGTGGTTATCTCTCAATTGAACCGTGCCACCATTGGATTTTTACGTGCCCAAATCATCTTGAGCCTGATGACGTTCACGCTGTCCTTTTTGGGATTGCTCATTTTGCAGGTCAAGTATGCAGCCGTCATTTCGCTCATGATTGTTTTCGTCGATATTCTCCCCATCTTGGGAGCAGGCTCGTTCCTCGTCCCATGGGCTATTTATAACTTCTTGATGGGGAACTCTTCTTTGGCAATCGGCCTGATCGTCATCTTCCTCGTGATTACGGTCGTCCGACGCATCATTGAGCCAAAGGTACTCGCATCTAATCTGGGAATTAGTGCGCTTGCCGCTCTTGTCAGCTTGTTCCTCGGATTTCAGGTGATGGGATTTTTCGGGCTGATACTCGGTCCAGCGCTCGTCATCATTTACGAGGCACTGCGAAAAGCTGGTTTCTTGAATTTCAAAATAGATTTTTGATGGGCACAAAAGACAGGTAGTGCTACGGCCGTTTTTTCCGGTGATGGAATCGGAAAAGCGGCCCTTAATATAGAAAGAGCTGGGGGAGAGCTTATGTGTGCATACAAAGAACTGACCACCTCACAACGGACGATCATGACGCCTGGGCCCGTCGAGGCCGAGCCTAGTGTTCTTCGCGTGATGGGTTCACCCATTTTGGGGCAATTCGATCCAGAATTTACGAACATCATGAACGAAACAATGGAAATGCTTCGGAAATTATTTCAGACATCCAATCATTGGGCATTCCCTATTGATGGAACTTCCCGGGCGGGCATTGAGGCCGTTTTGTGTAGCATAATCGAACCAGGCGATCGGGTGCTTGTGCCCATTTATGGACGCTTCGGGCACTTGCTCACAGAGATTGCGGAAAGGTACGGCGCAGATGTGATTACGATGGAAACGCGCTGGGGAAGTGTCTTTGAACCGCAGGACGTCATTGCCGAAATCGAGCGAGTTCAGCCCAAAATCGTAGCAATGGTTCACGGCGAAACATCCACCGGATGCGTTCAGCCTTTAAAAGAAATCGGAGAAGCTTGCCGCCGGATGGATGTCCTATTTGTCGTCGATGCTGTCGCTTCGATCGGCGGGACAGAAGTAAAGGTAGACGATTGGCATATCGACGCATGTATTGGCGGCACGCAAAAATGCTTGTCTGTTCCCTCTGGGATGGCTCCTATCACGTTTAATTCTCGTGTCGAAGCACTTTTGCTCCAACGGAAAAAGATCGAGCGTGGACTCGCTGATCTCTCTGCTCCGACATCTACTCAAACCCGAACAATCCGCAGCAACTATTTTGACTTGAGCCAGCTCATGGATTACTGGGGACCTGCACGGCTGAACCACCATACAGAGGCGACAACGATGCTATACGCCTTGCGCGAGGGAGTGCGCATTGCCCTCACGGAAGGTCTGGAAGCGAGATTTGCCAGACATCGCTTGCACGAACAAGCCTTGGTCGCTGGTGTATTGGCGATGGGATTGCAGCTCTACGGCGATCCGGCTTGCAAGCTCCCCGTCTTAACCTGCATCAAAATTCCTGAGGGACTGGACGGAGAGTCAGTCCGCGCTATGCTGCTCGAGGATTTTCATATTGAAATTGCCAGTTCCTTTGGGCCCCTAAAAGGGACAATCTGGCGGATTGGCACAATGGGCTACAGCTGCCGGAAGAAAAACATTTTGCATGTGCTTGGGGCGTTGGAAGCGGTTCTCATCCGGCATGGTGCCCGTATACACGCAGGGCGCGCCGTGCAAGCCGCATTGGATATCTACGATCAGGAAAAAGCACAGCACCGCTAGCCCCTCTTAAAGGGAAAAAGCCCTTGTCCTCCCCACTCACTCTGGGGTAGACAAGGGCTTTTCTTCCAGCTGTACTCGCGCCAATAAATCGACGATGTGCACGGCCTCCATCTTTCCTTCCAGTCCAGCTTGATGAATGCCTGCTTTCATTTGCAACAGACAGCCCGGATTCGAGGTCACGAGAATGTCTGCTTGGGTAGCCGCTACATAACCCATTTTTTCATCCAAAAGGCTTCCGGCCATCTCAGGCTGCACCAGGTTGTAAATGCCCGCTGAGCCGCAGCAACGATCTCCCTCGCGAAGCTGTACGTATGTGGCTCCCGGAATGGCTTGCAGTAGACTCACTGGCTCTTTGGTCACCTTCATCCCGTTGCGCAGGTGACAGGAGGATTGATAGGTGATCCGTTGCGGCAATGACTGCCATGCTTTTGGTTCGACGAGGAGTGCAAGCACCTCGCTAATATCCTTCACACGTGAAGCGAACCATTGTGCCTTCTCCTGCCATTCGGCATCTTCCGCCAGCAAATGGTCGTATTCCTGTAGCATCGCCCCGCATCCGCCTGCATTGGATACAATGATATCCACGTCAGCTTTGTGAAAAGCAGCCACATTTTTTCGTGCCAGATTGCGAGCCTGTTCACGCTCACCGCTATGTGCATGGAGAGCACCGCAGCACACCTGGTCTGGGGCGATGATTACCTCACAGCCTGCCTCACTCAGAAGCCGCACGGTGTTGCGATTCGTCTCATTGAATAGGACATCCATAATGCAGCCGTGAAACATTCCCACGCGATACTTGCGCTCGCCTACAGCTGGAATAACCGTACCACCGAAAAAGTCCACGATACCTGTAACAGATGCTTCAGGCATGATCGCTTCCATTGCCCGCATTTGCTTAGGCAGGATGGATAACACTCCCAGCTTGCGAACGGCTTTTTGCACACCTGAGCGCTGATAAAAGCGCAAAAGTCCGCCGAGCTGGTACATGCGCTTCTGATGAGGGAACAGGTGGAAAAACGCGAGCCTGCGGACGACTTTGACCCACCATGGATGCTCCTGCACCTCTTCGATCGCTTCTCTCGTCTGCTCGATCAGCTGACCATACGGTACACCTGCTGGACATACTGGCTCACATGCCCGGCAGCCTAGACAGAGATTCATTTGATCGACGAAATCTTTGTCCGGCTCCATGACACCGTCTGCTACGGCTTTCATCAAGGCGATGCGACCTCGTGGAGAAGCTGCCTCATAGCCTGTTTCCCGAAAGGTCGGACAGGCTGGCTGACAGAAGCCGCAGCGCATACAATTGGACAGCTCGTCATAATCGAGTTTATTTACCAAGGCTTCTTTAAGCACGCTGGACCACCACTCTGTTCCGGGACTGTTTGGCAAACATTTTGTCAGGGTTCAGGAGATTGTGAGGATCGAAAGCGTGCTTGATGCCCTTCATGATCTCCATACCTGCGGCCCCTACTTTCCACTCCAAATACGGTGCCTTGACGATTCCTACGCCATGCTCTCCCGTAATCGTTCCCCCCAAATCGATTGCCGCAGCAAAAATTTCCTCGAAGGCATGCTCGACACGCTCGATTTCATCCGTGTTGCGAGCGTCTGTCATACAGGTCGGATGCAAATTGCCGTCTCCTGCATGGCCAAAGGTGCAAATTTGCAGTCCGTAACGCTCCGTAATCTCTTGGATCGCAGCGACCATCGGCGCAATAGAGGCACGAGGAACTGTTGCGTCCTCCAAAATGGTCGTCGGACGCATCCGTGACAATGCGGCGAGCGCACTGCGCCTGGCAGTCATTACCTCATCAGCTTCCTCGACTGTCGTCGCTACCTTGATTTGGACGGCATCATTCTTCTGGCAAATAGCAGCGATCTGCTCCATGTCCCGATCAACAGTCTGCGGCTCTCCGTCCTGACCGATCAGGAGGATCGCCGCCACATCTGTCGGAAGCCCGATCTGTTTGAAATCCTCGACAACACGGACCGTGCCCTGATCAAGAAATTCAAGCGTGCCAGGAATGATACGATTGGCAATGATATCGGAAACAGACCTCGCCGCCTGTGCCATATCTGCGAACATCGCCAGCATAACCCGCTGTGTCCGCGGCTTCGGAATCAGCTTGAGAATAGCCTCGGTAATGATCGCCAATGTGCCCTCGCTACCGACCAATAGCTTGGTCAAATCATAGCCCGCCACATCCTTCATCAGCTTGCCCCCGGTACGGATGACTTCTCCGTTCGGCAACACAGCTTCGAGACCCAGCACGTAATCCTTGGTTGTTCCGTACTTCAACCCGCGCAGTCCACCCGAATTAAGCGCAATATTCCCGCCAATCGTGGAGATGACCATGCTGCCTGGATCTGGTGGGTAAAACAAACCGAGCGCCTCTACCGCCTGATGGATGTCGACCGTTCGTACTCCCGGCTGCACCGTTATCGTCAAATTTTGTTCGTCAATCTCTACGATCTGATTCATCCGGCTCAACACCAAGACAATTCCGCCACCGACTGGTATCGTTCCGCCGCATAGATTAGAGCCGGCTCCACGCGTCACAATCGGGATGTGGTGTCGTACCGCAACTCGCATGACCTGCTGGACTTCGGCTGTGCTCCTCGGCATGACGACCACATCCGGCAATGCTTGCTGCATCGGCGTCGCGTCATACGAATAGGCGACTAATGCTTCCTGTTTGTCGAGACAGTTTTTCTCTCCGACGATGGCACGCAGCTCTTCGCGAATGGATTCTGGCAACATGGAATCTCTCCATCCCTTCCCAAAAACTTAGTCCAACTGCTGAATCGCTTCCCTGATTCTTCCATTGGTAACATTCAACAAACGAGTGGCCTCTTCCCTGCTCGATCCAGTCAGCTTCATGATAATGGCTGTCTTTGCATCACCGTCTGCCTGATCAGCCAGTTGCTCCGCTTCCTCGTAACTCGCTCCGGTCACTTCCATGATGATCCGCTTTACTCGTTCCTTCAGCTTGAGGTTGGTCGCTTGCACGCTGACCATCAGATTTCCGTACACTTTACCCAGACGAATCATCGTCGCTGTCGTCAGCATATTCAGTACCAGCTTTTGGGCTGTTCCTGCCTTGAGCCTCGTCGATCCGGTCAATACTTCCGGTCCTACGACGACATTAATCGCTACATCTACGCCTTCATTAATGTACGAAGGCTTGTTGCAAGAGACAGCAATCGTCTTGGCTTCGATCTTCTGTGCTTCCGCCAAAACACCGAGAACATACGGAGTCCGCCCACTGGCTGCGATCCCTACGACCACATCATTTTTGGTCACGCCGTATTTATGCACATCTTCTTGACCTAATTCAAAAGAATCCTCGGCGCCTTCTACCGCGCGTACCATTGCGGATGGTCCTCCTGCAATCACACCCTGAACGAGCTCAGGCTGGGTACCAAAGGTCGGCGGGCACTCGGACGCATCCAAGATCCCTAAACGTCCACTCGTTCCAGCACCAAAGTAAAACAGTCTTCCGCCCTTTTCCAATGCTTGTGTGATGACATCTACCGCATCGGATACTTGATCGAGGACGCGCTCTACCGCATAAGGAACCTTCTTGTCCTCATCATTCATCATTTGTACGATGCCTCGGGCACTCAATTGATCCAAATCACTGCTGCCCTCGTTTTTTTCTTCAGTCGTCAATGCTTGCAAGTTCTCCAGATTCATGCTCTATCGAACCTCCTTTTCAATCTTACTGCCCCATGCTCACTTCATGACTGATCCAGATGGCAAGTGACAAAATGCCCTCTCGATACCTCGCTAGCCACAGGAGCAACCGTTTTGCAAATATCCATACAGTGGCGACAACGCGGATGGAATGTGCAGCCAGACGGCGGATTCGCTGGACTAGGCAGATCTCCCTCCAAAATGATCCGCTGGGTCGTCAAATGGGGATTCGGTACAGGCACCGCTGATAGCAGTGCTTGTGTATAGGGATGTGTTGGTTTCTCGTACAACGATTGTTTATCCGCTACCTCCACCACTTTTCCGAGATACATAACCGCTACCCGGTCCGAAATATGGCGGACGACGCTCAAATCATGCGAGATAAACAAATACGTCAGATTGAATTCCTTTTGCAAATCTTGCATTAGATTCAAAATTTGCGCCTGAATCGACACGTCCAGTGCAGACACAGGCTCATCAGCCACAATCAGCTTCGGGCGCAAAATCAATGCTCTCGCGATGCCGATCCGCTGGCGCTGACCACCGGAAAACTCATGCGGAAAACGATCCAGCTGCTGCTTGGAGAGGCCGACGATCTGGATCATCTCCTCGACTTGTTTGCGGCGTTCTGCTGAATTGCCGATGCCATGGATGATGAGTGGGTCTTCCAATAGCTGTCCGATTGTTTTTCGCGGGTTCAGCGAGGCAAACGGGTCCTGAAACACGAGTTGCATGTTGCGTCTAGCCAGTCGCAGCTCTGATTCATTAAGCTTGCGGATATCCTGTCCTTCAAAAAAGATTTCTCCATCTGTCGGTTCAATCAGGCGTAGAATGCAGCGTCCTGTCGTGGACTTCCCACAACCTGATTCGCCTACGATGCTGACAGTTTCGCCCGGATAAACAGTCAGGTTGACTCCATCGACGGCACGGACGACTTTCTCCTTGCTAAAGAATCCTTGCTTGCTCGTGAAATGCTTCGTCAATGATTTGACTTCCAGCAGTGGTTGCCTCATTGCACGTCCTCCTCGCGATACAGCCAGCAGCGGCACTTTTGGTTGTCTGCGACAGGTGTCAGCTCTGGATTTTTCTCGCGGCAAATATCCATGACTTGTGAGCAGCGCGGTGCAAAACGACAACCCACAGGCATTTCGCTCAAAAGGGGCACCGAGCCCGGAATCGCATCCAAACGCTCTTGGTTGACATTGACAGAAGGCATCGATTTCAAAAGTCCTCTCGTATACGGATGCTTCGGCTCGTCAAACAGCTGCTTGACGTCGGCTTCCTCTACGATTTGACCTGCATACATGACGATGACACGATGACACATCTCCGCCACGACTCCCAGGTCATGTGTGATAAGCAGGATGGAAGTGCCTTGCTCTTGACGGACTTTTTTCATCAGTTCCAATATTTGCGCCTGAATCGTCACGTCCAAAGCCGTCGTCGGTTCGTCAGCAATCAAGAGCTGGGGCGCACAAGACATCGCCATCGCGATCATCACACGTTGACGCATCCCGCCTGACAATTGGTGCGGATAGTCGGAAATGATTTCATCGGCACGTGGAATCCCGACTTCTTTCAAAAGGTCGATCGTCCGTCGCTTGGCTTCCTGTTTGGACAGTCCGAGATGCCGACGCAAGGGCTCGCTGATCTGTTTGCCGATCGAATGCAATGGGTTGAGCGAAGTCATCGGCTCCTGAAAAATCATCGCGATCTGATTGCCGCGAATCGTCTGCATTTGTTTGTCCGTAAGTGAGAGCAGCTCCTTGTCTTGAAAACGGATGCTCCCGGTCATCTCCACATTCCGTCCCAAGAGCTGCATGATGGACATGCTGGTCACGCTTTTTCCACATCCGGATTCACCGACCACACCGACGGTTTCACCTGGCTCTACAGAGAGACTGACACCCTCGATCACGGTCAGCTTTTTGCCGGCTTGGATAAAAGAAGTTCGCAAATCATCAATCGTAAGCATTGCTGCCATGAGTACTCCCCCTTTTCATCAGGATGTGTGGTCAGGTTTGATTACAGAAAATAATCGGTTATGGTGAGCGGTCCGCCACGCCCCGATCAACGGGTTCGCGACAGGATGCACGCGGTTTGTCAATGTAATCAGCGTCACGTCTCTCGCCGGGTCCGACCAGATCGACGTTCCTGTAAAGCCGGTGTGCCCAAAGGCGCATTCCGAAACAAGATCTCCCCCACTACAGCCTGCGGCAAGCTGTTCTAAGGAGCCGCCTGTCGGGGAATTGATCCACCCCAATCCTCTGCGATGAATCGAATCGTCTGTGAGTGAGCGAGTAGCCAAGGCACACAGCGTCGGATCAAGCTGCACAGAAGCCTTCCCACTTGTCCAAATGTGCATGTAGCGCTCTGTATCAGCCAAGGTGGAAAAAAGTCCGGCATGCCCACTGACACCTTCCAAGCCATAGTGCGCGTTGCAATCGTGAACCGTGCCATTAATAACTCCTTCTCGCCAACCGTATCCGGTCAAAGCTTGCTGCCATTCCAGCGCCAAAGGATGTCTGGCTTCTGCCAGCTCCAACAAAAAAGTCACTGCCATCTCTTGTTCAAAGGCATTGCCCTTCTCCGTATCAGCGATGTCCATTCCTTGCAAACGTGTTTGTTCCAACGGCAAGTAGCTCGTATGAAACATTCGGCTCGGTTCAAAAATCAGTCGCTTCGCCAGCGCGTCCAGTTCCTCGTCCCAGATGCGCTCCAGTAAAAAGCCCAACAGCATGAATCCCGGATCGCTGTACACAACGCTTCGTCCCGGGGCGTCCAGCATCGACTCGTTTGCGATGAGCCTCAAATAGTCCTCCCGATTTTTCCCCAGCAAAAAGTACGGACGCCATGCAGGAAGTCCCGATGTATGTGTGAGCAGGTGAATGATTTTGATCTGTCCTTTGCGTTCCTGATCGTTGGCGCTCACCAATTCTGGCAGGTAGGTCGTCACGGAGTCAGTCAACGAGAGCTTGCCTTCCTGCACACTGATGAGAATGAGCGGTAAGGTCACCATTACCTTGGTCAAGGAGGCCATATCGTACAACGTTTGACTATGAACCGGCCTACCATCGTGTCCATAGCTTGTTTTTCCCGTGCAGACTGTCAAAGCTGTCGCGCCTTTTCGCAGCACGCTGACAGCGCCTCCCGGAAAAATCCCCTGCTGAATCCCTTGTGTCAGACTGGACTCCATTCGTTCTCTAATCTGTTGCACGTTCATTCGTTCTCACCTCTGCCTATCGTTCCTATTTCCCACGATGATGCGGGTCGAGAATATCGCGCACGGCATCCCCAAACATGTTGCAAGCAAGAATCGTCACCGTCATGGCCATACATGGCCAGATGATCATGCCCGGAGCCAACTCCATGTAGCGGCGCGCCTCTGAAATCATCCCTCCCCATGACGGGTCTGGCGGCTGAATCCCCAAGCCCAAAAAGCTGAGGGCCGATTCGGTCAGGATCGCACCTGAAATCGCCAGAGAGGATTGAACCAGTAGTGGTGCCGTTACATTCGGAAAAATTTCCTGAAACAAGATACGCGGTGTACTCGCACCGATGGCACGAGCGCTTTCTACGTACTCCAGATTTTTAATAGAGAGTACCGCTCCCCTCACTGTCCGGGTGAAGATCGGAATGTTCACGATTCCAATGGCCATGATCGTGTTGAAGGTTCCCGGCCCTAATGCGGCGACAATCGCCAGCGCCAACAAAATTTCCGGAAAAGCAAACAGAACGTCCATACAACGCATGATAAAACCGTCAATCCAGCGCCCGAAATAGCCAGCGATCAAGCCAAACAGCGTACCAAAAACGACGCTGACAAGAACGGCAGAAAGTCCGACCACCAGCGATACGCGCGCACCGTAGATGATGCGGCTCAAAAGATCACGACCAAACTGGTCCGTACCTAGCAAAAACTCACCCGAGCTGCCTTCCATCCGATGATCCTGAAACATTTGTGTCGGGTCATGCGGAGCCAACACCGGAGCCAGCACTGCCGTCAAACAGAGCAACGCCAGCAAAATGGAGCAGAAGACGGCTGTCTTATTCGCCAAAAAACGCTTTCGAAATGTGCTCATGTCGCATTCCCCTTGTCAATACTTGATACGCGGATCAATCCAGGTATAGATCAGGTCGATGAGCAGATTGACCAGGACAAACACCAGAGCGACGAACAAAACGCCTCCCTGTACAACCGGATAATCCCGCTGATAAATTCCCTCCAGAATGTACTGGCCCAAACCAGGAATCGAGAATAGCTGCTCGACGATCACAGACCCGCCCAGCAGGTAACCGATCTGCATACCTGCGATCGTGACAATCGGAATCGAAGAGTTGCGGAACGCATGACCCATGACGATTGTCCACTTACTGTTACCCTTGGCCCGTGCTGTCCGAATAAAATCTTTGTCCATGGTTTCCAAAAATGCAGAACGAGTCATCCGCATCACACCAGCAGCCACTACAATCCCCATGGTTATCGCAGGCAAAATGAATACTTTGAACGCCTCAATCGGATCTTCCCAGAAGTTCACCACATCAATGGGCGGGAACCAGTTGAAATAAAGAGAAAAGCCGAGCAAGAGCAGTGTCCCGATGGCAAAGTTCGGGACAGAAATACCTAGCAGCGTAAATACACGAACCACGATGTCTGTTTTGGAATGAGCGCGAATCGCCGAGAGAATCCCGAACGGAATCGCGAGGACCCACCCAATCAGAACGCCAAATACGGTCAGTTGCATGGTGATGGCAAAACGCTTGAGAATTTGGGGCAAAATCTCTTCTCCGGTGTGGACCGATACACCAAAATTCCCTTGCAGGATTCCTGTGATCCAATGCAGGTACTGGTTAATCAACGGCTGATCCAGCCCCATGCTTTTATTCAACGCCGCAATTGCTTCCGGTGTGGCATTCGTTCCTAGCATGATGGAAGCTGGATCGCCCGGCACCAGATGCAGGATCGTGAAGATCAATACGGATATGCCAAACAGGATGGGAATCAGGCTGGCGACACGTTTGATTAGATAAGATCCCACGAGTTTCCCTCCATATTTAGAAACTTGGCTCCGCCTAACCTCTGGCGGAGCCTTCATCACACGTATGCTACATTACTTGATCGAAGTTTTGATCAGCGAGTATACTTCGCCCGCTGCGGACGGCGTGAAATCGATGTTGTCACGTACCGCGTAGTAGTTTTTCGGAGATGCCAGGAACAGGTTTGGTGCATCTGCTACCAGCATGGTTTGTGCTTCGTCATACAGCTTTTTGCGCTCTCCTTGATCTACTGTCGTCAGTGCTTTTTGCACCAGTTCATCGTAGGCAGGATTGGAGTAGTTCCACACGTTAGCAGAACCAGTTGTCGAGAAGAAGAAGCGCATGGAACGGTCAGCATCTACACCAGAAGTGTTGCGGCCTACCATCAAGTTCATGTCCTTGGATTTCCACGTTTCGATGTAGTTCCCCCACTCAAGCTGGTTGATCTTCGCATTGATGCCAATTGCTTTGAGCTGTTGTTGAATCACTTGTGCCGTTTCCACCATGTCTGGGTAAGTTGCTGCTGTTTCGATTTGGGTCTCGAAACCGTTTGGATAGCCCGCTTCCGCCAGCAATTGCTTCGCTTTTTCTACATCTGTTTTGTAGGTCGGATAAGTAGCAGGGTCCAAAGCCGAGTTAGTCAAAGCAGGAGCGATCGGACCAGTTAGAGCCGCTTCCCCTTTCCAAACAGTCTGGATAATTTGGTTACGGTCAACAACATAGCTGATCGCTTCGCGCACTTTTGGATTGTCAAAAGGCTTTTTGTTTACGTTAATGCCCAGGTAGCTGTACTCCAGGGATTGGTAGTTCTTGATCTGTACGCCTGGCTTGCCTACCAAGAGCTTCGCGGAATCAGCAGACACCATGCTAATGTCGACTTTACCGGAGCGAATCGCAGCAAGACGCTCAGCCTCGTCCTTCATGATTTGGAACTTGATAGACTCTACCTTTGGCAGTTCTTTATTGAAGTAATCCGCATTTTTCTTCAGCAGGACATATTGTCCCGACTCACTTTTTTCCATTTTGAATGGACCAGTACCGATTGCTTCCTTAGTCAGGTCAGTGGAGCCTGTTGGCACGATGGAAGCATAGGCACTTGCCGTATTTGCAACGAAGGAGGCATCCGCATTTTTCAGCTTGAAGACAACTGTCGTTGGATCTTTCACTTCAATTGCTTCTACGCTGGAAAAATACGATTTCGCGATCGAACCCGTGTCTGGATTCATGATTCGCTCAAAGCTGAATTTTACGTCCTCTGCCGTCATGTCTTTGCCATTATGGAATTTGACGCCTTTTTGAAGGAACATGGTGATAGTTTTTCCGTCTGGTGCAATCTCCCATTTCTCTGCCAAGTTCGGTACGATGTTCATGTTCTCGTCCAGCTTGGTCAGGCTATCGTAAATGAGCGCATACACACGCACACTGGATGCCGCTGGAACCTTGTGCGGGTCATACCCCACTGGCTCTTGCTCGGCTGCCACGATCAGTTCTGTTTTTGCTTGTCCTTCCGCTGACTTGCCTTGCTCTGCGGGTGCTGTTCCTCCACCTGAACAAGCGGAAAGCATGAGAGACAATGATAGGAAAAACCCTGCCAATACTCGTTTTTTCACGATGATACCCCCTCTGTTGATCTCATGTTAGAAGCATATATTTCCTAACGGTACGGCCCTCTTCGCCCCAGTTACGGATGGCACATTGGATGGTCGTCCCATTAGTGTCTCATGACCCAAAATGGCAAAAGCGACAGCTTCCTTCGCATCGTCAGGCATCCCAAACTGCTGCGCCGTCATCACGGTCATTCCTGTCGGCAATTGACGCTGCAGCATGGCGAGAAGCGTCTGGTTATGAGCGCCTCCCCCTGAGACGATCACTTCCTCCACATTGGTTGTTGGTAATACGAATTGCACATAGGCGTTCGCAATGGTCGTGGCAGTCAATGCGGTCACCGTTGCTAACAGATCCGTTTGACTAATGCCGAGTTGATCCGCATCATGGAACAGCTCTTGGGCAAAAGCTTTGCCGTATACTTCGCGGCCTGTGCTCTTCGGTGGCTTAATCTGGTAATACGGGTCCTGCAGCCATTTTTCCAGTAGCACCGATGAGACGGTGCCACCTGCGGCCAGCTTGCCACCCTCGTCATACCTCATCTGTCCGTTGGTCATGAGCTGAACGATTTGATCCATGATCATATTGCCAGGGCCTGTGTCAAAAGCGACGACTTGCTCGAGCGCTGCGCTTGCAGGAAGTACTGTGACATTGGCGATTCCACCGATGTTTTGCAGCAGTCTGCCTTTTTGCGGATGGCGGAACAAAATATAGTCTGCATACGGTACAAGCGGTGCTCCTTCTCCATCAGCAGCCAAGTCTCGAGCGCGGAAGTTCCCCACTACCGGAATACCCGTACGTTCTGCCAGTGTGGACAGCTCGCCGATTTGCAAGGATGCCCTGACCTCTGTCATTCCTAATGGTCCAGGAAATGGCGTGCGCCCAGCAATATGCCAAATGGTTTGTCCGTGCATACAGACTGCGTCTACTTCGGCTGTCGTGACACCAGCTTTCTGCATCAATTGCTGTACCGCATAGGCATACCATTCAGATAAGCCGTAATGAACCGCAGTCAACTGATCCACTCTCGCTGTCTCTACACTGCACAGATTCATGACCCACTCACGCAAGTCATCGGAGTAAGGCAGATAAAAAAAATCGCGGAGAGTCACCTTTTCGATCTCGCCCTGTTCATCTGTGCGGATCGCTACCAGTGCGGCATCAATGCCATCCAGCGAAGTGCCTGACATGAGGCCGATGAGTACATGCTCATTTTTCGCACGATAATCGAGCAATTTTGCAGGTTGATCCATGTCAAAAGCCCCCATTTGAGAATCGAGAATCGTTGAAAAATTCGATCCTGTTATCGCTTTCATTATATGTAGCAAAATTACACAAGTCAATCGATTATTAGTAAATTTTATTTCTTGAAATAACTACCATGCACAAGTCTCCCCCCGTTCAACCTGTCACAGTACTAACCCGTTCTATGGAGAAAAACCAGCGATGTGATGGGTATGTTTTCCTATTAAAAAGTTTTATAAATCAGCCAATGATTCCGTCCCATAAGAAAACAAGCCGAACCTTTTTCACATAGGCTCGGCTTGTCTTCTTATGTAAAGATCGTATTACGCAAACAAACTGATCAGGTTCCCATCCGGGTCTTTCACAATCGCATACCGCTGGCCCCAGAACGCATCCCACGGTTCACGGTGACTCTCGTAGCCATGTGAAACGATTTTTGTATACAACGCATCAAGTGCCGCAGCATCCTCACACAAAAAAGCCAGCTCAATCCGATGCCCGACAGGTGCTTCCCATCCTCCATACACACCCTTGGCAACTTCCATTGTATCAAAGGCCAGACGAACACCGTCCTGCGCTACCTCCACATGCGGCTCTTCATTTGCTCCCGCAGGAATATCAAAACCTAGTACCCGATAGAAATCCAACGCTTTTTTCATATCCTGTACAACAATCCCTACCATATCAAGCTTGATTCCCATATCACTCACTCCTGTTCGCTCTTGATTTCTTGTTGGACGCGCTTGGGCAGTTTTTGGAGCACCGTTTCGTACGCATGCTCGATCATCCTTTCCCATAAGCCTTCGGGAATGTCAGCGTCCAAGTAGACAGAATTCCAATGGGATTTATTCATGTGATAGCCGGCTACGATTCCTTCGTAGGTCTCGCGCAATTCCTCCGCACGCATCGGATCGCATTTCAAGGTGAGGATGCGAACACCTTTGGAGTCGCCTCCGATCATGGCAAATATTTTGCCTCCAACATGGTAGCGATCGCATTCCCAATCCATCTGATAGTCATGGGTGGCACCGGGCTGCTTGCGGCAGTATGTATCTAATGTTTGTTCATTCACATGAATTCACCATCCTTTCTTTAGGGTAACGCGTCTCGCAAAAAGAAGATTGTAAAAAACGGACAACTTTTCGCGATTATCGATTCACACGATCTGGCGAGACAATTTTACTTGGAGCTATACCGTAAAATGTGTGAAAGCTCTTGATCAAATGCGACTGATCGTAATAGCCACATCGGAGAGCTGCATCTGTAAACGAAGTGCGTGTTCCCTTAGCCAGCATTTGCAGCAGCCCTTGAAATTGAATGATTCGACCCAGTTCCTTCGGGCTCATACCCAACTGTTGTTGAAACGTCCTGCGCAAGGTTCTCTCACTGTAATTCACTTTTTCGGCAAGCGCGGCCATGGAAAGATTTCCTCTGTATTCATATAAGTAGTTCATGCTTGTCAATAGCAACTGGTCTGACGGATCATCCTTCCACAATCGTTTGATAAGCTCCTGCTCCAACCATGCGATCCGCTCTGCCGTATCGGAAGCCTCGAGCAAGCCCTCTATCACCTCATCCGCCTCTTTACCCCAGATGTCTTCCAGATTGGGATGATGTCCGTTGATCATGGCGACGGGATAGCGCCAAAAGCGAGCTGCTCCCTCAGCGTAAAACCGAATGCCGATCAAAGATTGTGGTTCGGTTACTAGCATGTCTTCATACGTCCGCATCAGTCCCGTTAGAAATGCCCCCTTCTTTACAGAAGTAGCTCCGAGATTGAAAATGATATCGACGCATCCATCCGGAATGACTCGGCTCGTACGTGCGATACCCTCACCGTTGTACTCTGAGGCCCAGTAGCAGGCGATATAGTTCGCCAGGCTTTTGCTGGGCATATATTCTCGGTAACGGTACTCATTTTGGACGTTCGCTCGTTGCAGGGTCGGAGGTTGTACTGGGCGATATTGCCGCATGATTTTCGCCATCCTTGTCCAATGGATTAGAACATATATTCCCCCACAATTTTCTAAATCCTTCTCACTCCTCGGCATTTTTTGAAAAACGCCAGTCTCATCGGGAGCCAACAAAAACGGCTGTGAATGTAGTTGCATATGTTAGGACGAATGGATTTTTCGAAAGTGAGGTGCATGGTGTGATCTCTTCTTCCAAGTGGAAACTTCATCAGTTCTTTTCAAAAAGTCCGCACATCCGCCCTTACCTCCCGCCTACTTCCTTGTATCAGCCTGCACATTTGGACTCGTTTGTAGCGAAGTATTCAACCGTCTATATCAAACCAACGCGAACCCATATGGGAAAAGGCATTATCCGTGTCTGGAAAACGGACGACGGGGGCTACCAGTTCGTCAAAGAACGTGGAGAGCCGATGCACGCTATGACCTTGGCAGACTTGAAGCAGCAGCTCGCCAGCCTGTGCACAGAAAAAAATTACGTCATACAAAAAGGGCTGGATTTAGCTGAAATCGACGGCCGCCCCTTTGATATTCGCATCATGATGATGCGCAATGGATTAGGCAAATGGCAGTATGCTGGCATGCTAGCCAAGGTAGCCGGTTCCGACAGTATTATTACCAATGTCGCTCGCGGCGGCGGATATGCCGTCACAGTCCCCCATGCCTTGAAAAAATCTGGAGCAGTCGCGCCAGCCAAATTGAAAAGTGTCGTCTCTGATTTGATCCAAATCAGTCACCGCGTATGTGCCCACTTTAATAAATATCGGCACAGTGCGCAAATCGGCGTCGATTTTGCTATTGATAAAGCTGGAAACCTCTCCATTATTGAGGTCAATTACGACTTTCCATCCCACGGGCTGTTTGCCAAGCTCAAAGACAAGACCTATTACCATACGATAAAAAGACTTCACTCTCAGTATAAAAACCGCGTGAAACGAAAACAGAGGAAGGCATAAATCGCCCTCCTCTGTTCGTCTTATTTGTATATTCGTCTTATTCGTGCGCCAATGTTCCTTTTGTCTCGAGCATGGAGGTGCAGTTCGGGCAACGTGTAGCCTTGATCGGAATAGCCGAGATGCAATGCGGGCACTCTTTCGTTGTCTCAGGTGCTTTCTCTACTTCTTGCTTGCGTTTGAAACGGTTGAGCTGCTTGATGACGATAAAAATAGAAAAGGCAATGATGACAAAATCAATCACGGAATTGAGGAACAACCCGTAATTCAGTGTCGCAGCTTTTGCTGCTTTTGCTTCCGTAATCGTATTATAAGGAACTCCACTCAAATTGATGAACAAACCGGAGAAATCCACCTTGCCTAGAAGCAACCCGATCATGGGAGTAATGATGTCATTGACAAGCGAGGTCACAATCTTCCCGAAAGCCCCACCGATAACGACACCGACAGCGAGATCCATCACATTTCCTTTTAACGCAAACTCTTTAAACTCTTTTAACACAATGACTTCCTCCTTAAATTCCTAATAAAAAATGGCTGACAAAGCGCTCATGGTCAACCTCCAAGCACACGTCCACATTCGGCTGCTGCGCTGGATGTTCCCGTCTGTCCCCAATCGTACGGGCATCACTTGCTCCCCCGGACGTATCTACCGCAACGTGCATCGGGACTGCCTTCACAAACGTCGGATCAATGACCACACCTACCGCCAATGGATCATGCAGACCGCAGCCGCGCAAATTGCCCACTGTGGCGTAGGCATTCATGTACACCTCGCACATATCCGCGAAGACATGATGCAAGCGTGTATCCTTCGCTCTCCATTCCTGCAAGTGCTCGCGGGTGAGCAGCGTTTGCATGGTCACATCTAGGCCTACCAGCGTCACTGGAATACCGGACTGGAAGACATACGCTGCCGCTTCCGGATCGGCGCAAATATTCGCCTCCGCTACAGGCGTGCGATTCCCCGGCACTGTTACAGCTCCTCCCATCACGACCACTCGTTTGACAAGGGATACGATTTCTGGTGCAGCCATAATCGCTTGCGCCAGATTGGTCATGCTCCCGACGGTCACGAGTGTCAATTCGTGAGGATGTTCCTTTATCGCAGAGATGAGAAATTGTGTGGCACACTGTGGCTGAGCCGTTGTCGATGGCTCAGGAAGGACAACATTGCCTAGCCCGTTTTCACCGTGGAACAGCCTTGCTTTTCCTGCGAGGTCGCGAACAATCGGCTTCGATGCCCCCTGATAGACAGGAATCGCAGAGGCACCCAGCAGCTCTAGCACCTGTAAGGTATTGCGTGTTGCTTCTTCCACCGTAATATTGCCAAAAGTCGTGGTAATCCCACACACTTCAAGAGCAGGCGAGTGAACGGCATAAGCAATCGCCAGCGCATCATCAATCCCGGTATCTACATCCAAAATGATTTTTTCCATGCGCTTATACCCCTCCCTGATCCAAAACGGTTTGCAGCCAGTGCTCTGCCTCTACCATCTCAACCTCAATACATACGGCCGTATCGGTTCCTATACTTGGTTTCGCCCGTAGATCGGCTAGAATGGCACCGCGTGACAATTCGCTTTTGCATTCGACTGAGAGCTTCATCTGCTCCGTCCGCACCTTTTCAGGCGAGAGAGCCGCGAGCATCGCTACCCATGCATGGAGCACACGAGCAGAAATGGTGAACTGCATGTCTGACATCGTCGTTCTATCGATCAGGCCCGCTGCTTGTGCGAGACTTCCCAGTGTATGTACTTGCTCTTCCGTCAAACGAAACGAGCTAGTTGTATCTATTGGAACAAGCACCAACGGCAAGCGGGCTGCCAAAACGAGCGCAGCTGCTTCTGGATCACCATGCATGTTTGTTTCCGCAATGGCCGTAACATCTCCTGGTACGCGTATGGCTCCACCCTGCACCACGATTCGCGTAAATTTACGCGCCAACAATGGATCACGCGCGACAGCCAAAGCTAGCGTCGTCAAACGGTCAAACGTCACGAGCGTCAAGTCACTTTCCTCATCCTGCGTGTTCTCTGCAAGGAGCCGTACACCTTCCGAGGTGGTCGGCTCTATCGTTCCCGAGAAAAGCGGTTGCTTGGCACCTGTAACGATTGGAATATCATAGCCTGGCTGCGCAAAATCAATCAGCTTGCTGGCCAAGCTTGACTGTGTGTCTCTGCAAATGATTCCTGCCACTTGAACATCAGGCGACCGCAAAGCATACAGCAAGGCCAGCCCTTGTCCAAATCCACCGCAAAACTCGATGATCAACCGGTGTTTTTTGCCACAATCTCATCTCCCGCTTCTCGCTATTGCCATTTGTCAAAACCGCTTTTCCTATGCTATCCAAATCAGCAGCAACCGTCAAATATCCAAATGCTCATCTCTACCTTCTCTTCTCTTGCATCGAACTGATAACTATTTTACACTTATTCATAACTTCGACAAAAATCGCCATCACGCAAGACTAATGCGCCAAGCCATGCAAAAGGAGTATAACGGTCATGCTTTCGTTGAACCACTCAACCATGGATGCTATTTCTCTCGTGAAAAACCAACTGATCCAAGCGATTGTGCAGCACCAAACGAAGCCTTATCTGCCTGTTTGGGGAGAACTGTTTACGGCGTTGCGGGAAATCCAAAAGGCAGGCCAGCATTCACAGAAAAATATTCACGTCTATTCCATTGAGCCGACAGGCGATCTCTGGTATTTGTACCGAGAGAATGTTTTTTCTGTCGATCTGCCTGGGATGGGCATCACGATTTCTCTCACCCAGGAGCAATTAATTGATGCCTTGCTGAAAGGAAGCTTTCAACCTACCTATCGATAACAGAGCCGTTATGAGAAACGGCTTTTTTTCATGCATTTTGAACAAAAAAAAGCCCCAAGATCAAATCTTGGGAGAGAGCAGTACGTTGTATTCACGTGAATAAGCTCATTCTATATCCAACTACCCACTCATGCCAGCTGTATATTCAGGTAATTGTACCTATTTTTGTACAATAGCAAAAAAAAGAGGCGGCCCTTCTGCACAGATTGGGTGCCGCCATCCCGAACTTCCCCAAGTTCGTTCATATTGGAATTGTACTATGAAACAGTCCTATCGAAAAGTGTCAGGTTTTGTTTTCCTGTGAATTATTGCAAATCCCTGACGCCTGCTCGGGCGATCAGGGATCATTCTATTTGCTATCGTTGTTGAGCACATCAGCAGCTCTTGGTCCAAAAATGATATACAAATAGACATATTGGCTGACGCTAACTCGAGGAAAGACGAACGCAACACTGGTCTTGCCCTCTGGTTGTCTGACAAAATAACGCAATTTGCTTGTTTTGATCCTTTTCACAATGCGTGTCGCTTCTCGCCATGGTACGGAAAATTGAACGCTTTTTTCCATCAGCACCAACACCTCTCACGGCTAGTATGCCCGGATTGGTAAAATTACACACTCACTCATACCGCAGTGCGTCAATTGGCTTGAGCTGTGCTGCTTTTCTCGCCGGATACACACCAAAAATGACACCGACCAATGTAGAGGTCAAAAACGCATACATGATCGGCGACAGACTAATTGAGGTCGCCATCTGACCGAGCTTGCTAACCAGTAACGCAGCCCCTACCCCTAAGGCAATACCAATCACCCCGCCAATCAGGCTAAGCGTAACCGCTTCGATCAAAAACTGGCGGAGAATATCTCCCCGCTTGGCTCCAATCGCCTTGCGAATCCCGATCTCCCGTGTTCGCTCCGTGACAGAAACAAGCATAATGTTCATTACGCCGATCCCGCCAACAATCAGCGAGATAGCGGCAATGCCAGATAGCAGCGCGGTCATCGAGCTGGATACTGACTGTGCCGTACTTAAAATATCTGACTGAGACGTAATGCGGAAATCATCGGCAACTTGTGGCCGTAGTTTGTGATTGGCACGAAGGGCTTGCTGAATATCTTGTTGCGCCTTCTCCATCAAGTCCGACGATGCTGCCGAGACATAGATCGAGCCCACGTTTTTGCCTCCAGTCAACCTGTTCATCGCAGTGGTAATCGGAATGATGATCCGATCGTCGTTGTTTGTCATGCCTGAGCTTCCCTGGCTCTGCAATACGCCGATGATCGTAAACGGAATCCGGTTGATCTGAACAGTTTGCCCTACTGGATTCGCTCCTTTAAACAGGTTGCTGACCACCTCTGTCCCCACGACAGCCACGTTGTATTGCATCTTCACTTCAAAGTTGCTAAAGAAACGCCCTTGTCCTACTTCTACATTCCTCACCTGAGGGAAATCGGCTGACGTCCCCTCGAGGGTACTGGAATAGTTATTGCTTCCCCAGACAATCTGCCCCCGCGCATTGACGCTGGGAGCCACACCCGAAATGGACTCTTTTTGCATCAGGGTTTCTACATCTGCCATCGTCAGCGTATTCAGAGAGCCAGCCCCAAGGCTTACCCTGCCTTGTGTCGCCTGTCCAGGTGTGACAATCAGCAGGTTGCTCCCTAAACCATTGATTTGCGATGCAACAGACGTGGAAGTCCCTTCCCCGATCGCCACCATCGCGATAACAGCTGCCACACCGATGATGATTCCCAGCATCGTGAGAACGGAGCGCAAACCATTTGCCCTGATGCTGCGAAATGAAATGCGTACACATTCAATAAAGCTCATCTGCTCTCCCCTCCATCGACACCCTCCTGCGATCCTCCACCACTTCATCCGCGATGATTTGCCCATCACGAAACCGGACGATCCTCTTGGCATACTCCGCAATATCAGGTTCATGTGTCACCAAAATAACCGTTTTGCCCTCATCGTTCAGCTTTTGAAAAATACCCATGATCTCTTCACTCGTCTTCGTGTCCAGCGCCCCTGTCGGCTCATCTGCCAGCAGGATGACGGGATCATTGACGAGAGCTCGCGCGATCGACACGCGTTGCTGCTGTCCACCTGACAGCTCATTGGGCTTGTTGTTCAATCGCTCTGCCAGCCCGACACTCGTTAATGCCCGGATAGCTTTTTCTCTTCGTTCCCGTGCAGACGTGCCTCCATATAATAGAGGAAGCTCTACATTTTCAACTGCGGTTGTACGTGGCAACAGATTAAAATTTTGAAAAACAAAGCCGATTTTCTGATTGCGGATAACCGCTAATTCATCGTCATGTGCTTGTGATACAGGATAGCCGTCTAAAAAAAATTCTCCCGAGGTAGGCTTATCCAGACAGCCAATCACATTCATCATGGAAGACTTGCCTGAACCGGAGGGGCCCATGATTGCCACGAAGTCCCCTTCCTCAATCGACAAGCTGACACCCCTGAGTGCATAAATCTCCTGATCTCCGATGACGTACTGTTTTCTCAGCTCTTCTATTTGAATGACCGGTTTCATCTGCTTACCGTCCCCTTATCTGGACGCCCATTCCGCCGAATCCCGGCATACCGCCGCCGCCCATTCGATTTCCATTTTGACTCGTTCCAGCTGAGGTCTGTGTATTTACGAGGATGACGACGCGCTCTCCTTCGGTAAGACCCTCCGTCACCTCTACCTGATCGGCAGTGAAGTACCCCATTTTGATCGGAACAAATCGATACGGCATATTCGCTCTGCCCTCTTTGCCTCCACTGCGGTTATTCGCTTGCTTCGCCTCAGCCTGATTTCCTTCCGCTCCTTCACCAGCTTGTTGTGCAGCAGCCTCTCTTAGCACATACACGCCATCCTTGCCATTTTGCGTTTGCAGCGCTTGCGCAGGTACCACAAGCACATTTTTATGGGTTCCTCGTTCGATCGCGACGTTCATCGTCATCCCGATCTTCAATTTGTTATCTTGGTTTGCCACAGACAAAAGCACATCATAAGTGGTGACTCCAGCGTCGGTTTTCGCTTCTGGATAGATCAGCTTTACTTTTCCACGGAACGTCTCATCCGCATAAGAACTCGTCGTAAACGTCACAGGCAAGCCTTCCTGAACTTTTCCGATGTCACTCTGGCTAATCTGGGCCAATACCTCTAAATCTCCGCTATTCGAATTATCCATGATAATGAAATCATTGCCGGGTATTTCTCCTACATTGCCATTCATTTGGACGATCACACCGTCCATTGGTGCTTTCAAGGTGACTGCTCTCAGTGCTTTTTGTGCTTGTTGCAGCCCCGCTTTTGCCTGTTCCACCGCTGCTTTGGCCGATAATACTGTGGCGGCATCGGGGCCTTCATTCGCTTCCTGCAACGCTTCTTGCGCTGTTTGATACGCAGCCAAAGCCTGCTCTACCTTTACACTGGCCTGCCCTGTCGTCTGTCCGGCTGTTAATACCGCCGAGTTGTAATCGCGTTGGGCTTGGTCCAACGCGGACCGGGCACTGTCGAATTCACTCTTGGCAATCGCACCTGCCGCAAACAAGGCCTGCTGAGAAGTGTACGTCTTCTGGGCACTCTCTAAGTTGGCTTTTGCCTTCTCTACGTCATTCGCCGCTTTTTTTCCATCAATGTTTTGCTTTGCCAGCTCCCATTCGTTCTTGGTCTGATTGACGGCAGCTTGCAAAGAAGTGATTTCAGCGGCACTCTTGCGCTTTTGTGCCTCCTCTAGCTTGGCTTGCGCCGATAAAAGATTGGCTTCCGCATTGGTCACCTGGATTCTCGCTACGGAATCGTCCATCGTCGCCAGAACTTGCCCTGCCTTCACAGCATCACCAACGCCGACCTCAATGGTAGAAATCGCATCCTTAGCTTCTTCTGCATCAGAAAACGAGAGAGACGAGCGCTTGGAAGCCTGGACAGTGCCTGACGCCTGCACGACTTCTGAGATGTCTCCCCTTTTTACCGTCTCTACTTGAAAAGCGGCCTGCGCCGATTGTGGGGTAAATAACGACTGGTAGCCGAATATACCACCTGAAACGCCCACGGCCCCGACAACCAAAACTCCAACCATCCACCTTTTCTTGTTGCTTCCTACTTTCGAAAACAACTCTCTCTTTTTCTCCTTGTGAGTCACGCTCAGTCCTCCTACCGTCTACTTGATTGAAGACTTGTCTTTTTGATTGCGACCACTATACGGAACGAATACGTCAGGGGAAAGTCAGATAGCTTCATACTGGACTCAACAAAAGAGAACGATTCTCAGTAAGTATTGACGATCGAATAAAGTCACCCTATAATTAGCTCGAATCCAATTGATAATGATAATCAATATTGATTTCAACATTTTTCATTAGGAGGTTACTTCCATGTATCGTGCATTCCGTTTGAGGCTATTTTTTCTCCTCCTTCTTTTAGCAGTTGTTTTACATATTTCAGGATGTGGCTCTACTGCTTCGCCAAAGGAACAAAGCGCCAACGAACAGACAGAAAGTCAGTCCCTGCTCACTCGAACCTATAAAGATGCTTATTCGGACGTGGAGATCCCAGCCAGCCCACAAAAAATTGCCGTTCTGCTCGACTATTTCTCTGATCCGTTATTAACACTTGGAATAAAGCCTTACGCAGCCACTACTTCCTTAGTGAATGATCAGTTTTTACCCTATATCGCCAAAGAGATGGAAGGTGTCATTCCCATTGGCAGCTCAGAGTCGTTGAACATGGAGCGCCTTCTTGAGTCTGAACCCGACCTGATTATCGCTTTTGGACCTTCCCATGAAAAAGTTGCCGATCAACTGCGCAAAATTGCTCCTACGATATTCATAAGTAGTGAACTGCAAGGAGACTGGCGTCAAATGCTGCTAGAGTTCGGTAAAATCGTAGGAAAAGAGGAGCTGGCACAACAAGAACTGAAGAAATATTTGGACAAGGTAGAAGCTGCCAAAATAGAATTGGACAAGCGTGCGGGTAATGAAGTATTTGTCGTCATGCGTGTCATGCCAAAGGAGCTTCGAGTATATGGGGTCGACGATACTCGTATCGGGAGAATCATTCATCAGGAACTAGATCTACAAGGGGTGAAACTGGAAGGTAACAAGCCGATGATACCGATTTCTTTTGAAGAGCTGCCAGCCTTGAATCCAGACCATATCTTTTTGATGGAGAATGTAGAAAAAGAAGCAAAAAATAAATTGGCTGAAATGAAAAGCTCAGCGGTATGGAAAGGACTCTCCGCCGTTCAAAAAAATCAGGTTTATATCGTGGAACAACAACTGTGGAATCGTGGAGTTACTCCGATGGGGGCTAATCACATCATTGATCAGGTCTTGGAATTTGTAAAATAACGTATCGCGGTGGGGCTTGTTCATTGTCCATAATGTATAAAAAAAATGCGACCGGGCCTAACCTAGTCGCTTTTTGTCCATACGTATGTTATTTACGCAAAATCAAGGTGAATGTACTGCCCGACAAGGTACTTTCTGTCAGGGTCAACCTACCGCCTAACGCTTGGGCAATCATTCTGCTAAAAGAAAGACCAAGCCCCAGCCCACGAACGATATGCTTCTTGTCCTCGCCTCGGTAGAATCGCTCGAAAATCAAAGACTGTTCTTCTATCGGTATCCCACGTCCATTGTCCTTCACGTCAATGCGGATTTCTTCTGCTGTTGCCGATAAGGACACGGAAATCCGCCCCTCTGATTCCATTGCCTGCGCAGCATTATTTAATAGATTGTACATGACCTGCTGCACACGTAACGGGTCGGTCTGCACCACGATTGGTTCAGGCGGTTTTTCGATGTGCAAAATAAGCTTTTCTTCTTCCTGTGCAATCTTCCATTGGTGCGTGATTTCCAGGATGAGCTCTTGCATGTTTTGCGGTTGTGGGCGGATGCGAATGTCACCGACAGCAAAAGAGTTAAAATCGAGCAAATCCTCTACCATCTTCTGCAGACGCGTCGTTTCTTTTGTACAAATATCTAAAAACTCCTTGGCCTCTTCTCCACTCACGACATCATCCTTCACCGCTTGCAACAGGCCACTGATGGAGGTCACGGGAGTCTTCAGCTCATGGGTCACGCCTGCTAACAGCTCCGTACGCATCATTTCAAGCTGTTGCAGCCGATCTGCCATTTCTTTAAAAGAATGGATCAGCTCATATACCTCTTGTTCGCGCTTGTTTTTATCCAAATGAATCTCATAATTCCCCAGTACGATTTGCTTAGCGGCGTCGGCCACATCTTTAATGGGCTGAGATAACTTTTTTGTCAGTAAATAAATAATGAGCCACCCAAGCAATCCAAGACTAACTAGCATGATCGTCAGCAACTGGAATTCGGTCGTGCTTCGCATCACATGCTGTTGTGGGATGAATAGCATGACCCAGCCTACGACTCGGTCATTAACCTCAATGCTTTCCTTTACGAAAAGCACGTCGCTGCCCCGCTCCAGTTGAATCTGTGACATGCTGTCATCCGCTTCTACCAAATTAGGAGCAATGCGCTTCAGTTCCCCAGAAAAAGGCCCTGGAACGCCAAACACAGGTCGCTTCTGTTCATCTAAAATGACCAAGATTGGTTTGTAATTGACTCCGAGTGACTGCTGACGACTGTCCACAATCCGAAACAGAAAAGGAGCCATCTTCACATTGCCATCTGCATCGACGACCCGGTCCGATACTTCTGCTGCCATCAGCTTCATAAAATCAAGGCGTTTTTGGGTCTCACTGTACGAAATCCAGTAGCTGGACGCAACCCCGATCACGAAAAGGCCGATACACAATGTGATCAAATAACGGGTCGTCCAATAACGAAATAAGGAGGTTCGCCTTTTCTCACTCATATACACATAGCTTGTATCCCAAGCCCCGGTATGTTCGAATTTCCCCTTCGGATGTCGGCCAATTCTCCAAGGATCGTCTGATGCGTTTGATCGCTAGGTCTACTGCGCGATCACTTCCTTCGTAGTCCATCCCCCACACTTGTTCAATTAATTGTTCTCTGGTGAACGTCTGATTTTTGTACTGTGCCAAAAAGAGAAACAGATACAAGTCCTTTGGAGTGAAGGCCAGCTCAATGCCGTGTAGCATGACTGAATACGCCTTGAAGTCGACATTCAGACTGCCAAACTTCTTTACATTACTTCCTTCTATCAATTGTTTCGAACGACGTAATACTGCATGTACGCGAGCGACCACTTCGTCAGCAATAAAGGGCTTGGTGATATAATCATCGGCGCCTTTGTTCAAGCCCGCCAGCTTGTTATCGATTTGTCCCAACGCTGTCAGCATGATGACCGGACACGAGCTTTTCGCCCGAATATATTCGAGAATACTCCATCCGCTTCGTCCAGGTAGCATCACATCCAGCAAGACGAGCGCAGGATTGAGTGAATCAAACTTCCGCTCTGCTTCCTCGCCGTTAAATGCTTGTTCGACCTGAAAATTATTTTTTTCCAAGTACGCCTTCAATACCCGAGAGATGGGTAACTCGTCTTCCACGATTAAGATGTTTTGCATGCTCGTACTCTCTCCCCTCTGCTCGGACTACTCTCCCCTTTAGCGTAGGACATGAATATGTCAAGCAGATGTCTGGAAGGAAGCATACTTTATAAGTAAAATAAAGAGACCTGAATGCAAATAGGGAGGTTTTTCTCATGAAACGCTTAACCGCGGAAGAAAAAAACGGTTTGTATAAAGCCATCAGTAATCGTCGCGATATTCGTAGCTTTCGTCAAGACCCTGTCGCCCCAGAAAAGCTCGCCATGATCTTGGCTGCTGCCCACCATGCTCCTTCTGTCGGATTCATGCAGCCTTGGAATTTTGTCCTGGTAGAAGACGACGCAACCAAACAAGCTCTCGCAGAATGTGCGGATAAAGAACGCCGGGCGCTAGCCATCCACTACGAAGGTACGGGACGAGAGTCGACCTTTTTAGAGTTGAAAATTCAAGGGATCAAGGAAGCGCCTGTCACCATCTGTGTCACTTGTGATCCTACACGTGGCGGAGACCATGTACTCGGACGCAATTCCATCCCGGAAACAGATATTATGTCTGTCAGCTGTGCGATCCAAAACATGTGGCTGGCAGCCTACGCAGAAGATTTGGCGATGGGCTGGGTCAGTTTTTATAAGAAGGCAGACGTGCGTCGTATCCTGAACATACCGCCGCATATCGATCCTGTCGCATTGCTGTCGATCGGCTACACGGATCATTATCCGGAACGTCCACTCTTGGAGTTGCACCAATGGAGACAACGCGAGGACCTACAACAGTTGATTTATCGGGAGCAGTGGGGGAGCAAGGCGTAAGCCGCGACGAAAGACTAAAAAGAAAAAAGGTTCCCGTTTCGAGCATGGGAGCCTTTTTCTTTCAGGAAAGGAACACGAAATGAAAGAAATTCTATTGAAATACCTAACTAGATTTACAACCCTTTCTGAAAAAGAACAACAGGCAATCGTTGAAGAAATCGTTACGGAGGAATATAAAAAAGGAACGATACTGCTTCGACAAGGAGATGTTCCCACGAAATGTTATTTTGTATTGAAGGGATGTGTCAGACAGTATTCAATAGATGAGACGGGGAAAGAAGTTACCTCCCAATTCTACACAGAAGAACAAACCATTGTGAACCTGGGGCAGCGTAAGCTAGATCAGTCATCTGCATATTTTTTAGCTTGTCTCGAAGACTGTACATTGGTTGTCGGCAATCTTGATACGGTAAGCGACATGTTCAACAAATTCGCACAATTGGAAACCATGTCACGCAAGATGTTAGAAGAAAACCTTGGCGAGATACAAGATGAGTTCGCTTCCTTCATCGCTTCCACACCCGAAGAACGTTACAAAACCGTTTTGCAAAAACGCCCTCACTTAATTGATCGTGTGCCCCAGCATCAATTGGCGAGCTATCTTGGCATGACGCCAGAGTCGTTAAGTCGAATCAAAAAGAGGGTCTCTATCGATAAATAGCAGCGAGTCGTCATCTTTACCTGGGTAATTTCCCGCCCTTGAACAGTAACCAGATCCCAAAGCCCAGCTCTCCTGCGATCATGGGTATTTGAAAGATGGCGGTCAGAATTGAAATGATCTCGATATTTTGCCAATCAAACAAGTTGCTTACGTTGATGAAAATATAACCGATGGAGGCCAGCACCAATAACAAGCCAATGACTTTCGGGATACTTTCTGATTGAAATACCATATACCCGATCATCATCAGATGCCCACCAAAAATAAGTAAGCCAATCGACCAAATGGATTGAAATGCCTCCAAGTAAAGCATCATTTGTCCTGGAACCTGCTCGATTGGCAAGTAGGAATTCGGAGCAGCACTTTTCGCGAGGAGCAAAACAATGAGCAGGTTCAGTATGGCCATTCCCAAAACAGCCGTATACATTAGACGGAACCACGCAGCGAGTAAGGACAAGTATTTATTCGTAGGCTTCAAAAAGAGATAGAGCCCCCAGGCGACGAGTATGTCCGTGATCAGGATCATGAGCCATCCCAAAATTTCCGCTTGGAAAAGCACAGTGGATGTCCGGATATTGTGGAAGGTTGCGTTGGGATCTCCTTCTACGACAAGATTTCCATGAACAAAACCGAAAGAAAAAAAGGAAGCAAACACCATGATGAGAAGTGAAACACCCGCAATCAGAGCCGATTTTCTCTGAATCGATGGCTGATTGATTGAGATCGCCATAAGACCCCTCCTGTTTTGCATTGTTTCATTTTATTGTAGGAGGATGGTTAGAGACGGTCATTGACTTAAATCAATTCTGCATTTTTTCAAAAAAAAACCGCCTGATCAACAGGCAGCATAATAAAGGTAGAGGGGGTAGTACGTGATTCACGGTATCTTCCTGACGTGCCCGAACACGAAGAAGGTTTCACAATTGACGTGACTCACGAACATGGAACTAGCAAAATGGGAAATTTCACCTGATGCCGAGCCCTTCCTCTATGCCCGAATATACCTAGCTAATCGATTTACAAGCGTGGACGCGTCCGATTTGTCGGTATGGCCGCTAGCGGATCATCTGGCCAATAATGCTTGGGATAACGTCCCTTTAAATCTTTTTTCACTTCAAAATACGCATTTGCCCAAAAGCTCGCCAAATCCCGTGTCACTTGTACCGGACGATGAGCTGGTGAAAGCAGATGCAATGTCAGTGGTACTCTGCCTCTGCCTATTCTCGGAGAGTCTTGCCAACCAAACAACTCCTGTAGCCGGACCGAAAGCACCGGTGCCGCTGTATCACTGTAATCGACAGGAATTTTGGAACCGCTGGGGACGATCACATGAGTCGGAGCGTACTCGTCTAGTTGTCTGCGCTGCTCCCATGACAGCATACTCTCCAGCAACGTCGTCACTGACAGCGACTGCAAGTCCTCCTTTCTTTTGAAACCATACACATGGGGAGCGAGCCATTCCTCCAAGGAAGCAAGCAGTGCCTCATCTTCCACATTCGGCCAGTCTTCCTCCAGACGATGCATAAACAACAAACGCTCCCGATGCTGTCTCGCCTGCCGATTCCACGGCAAAATCTCCAAGCCTTCTCCCTTTATTCCGTCCAAAAATGCTGTTAACACCTCATCTGGCGAAGCCTCCGCAGGTATATCCGCCAACAGGATTGCCCCCAACCGTTTTTGCTTACGGCTGCGAACTGCGCCTGCTGATTGCTCCCACCATACGTTCATTCGTTCGGTAATCTGCATCGCACAATCATTCAACAGCTCGCTTTCGTCCAAGCTAGCCGCCAGTAATATCCGACTATCTGTACCTTGGTCATCGAGTTCCGCTGCCACTATATACGGCGAAGCAGTCAGTGGTTGCTGCACGGAAAAAGCCGCCCCCCGCCCATTGCGAAGCAAATAACGTCCATCCACCCTTCGCTGAGCAATCCGATCCGGGTACGCAAACGCCAGCAGTCTTCCCGTCGCTTCTGCACGAGTGGAAGTGTCACTAGGCTTGTTGTTTATCCATACCCGTTTGAAGTACGCCGCCTCCTTCCAAAGTCTTTTGCATGCTCCTACATCAATCGAAAGCTCCACTGCCCCACTCTGTTTGTTTGCTACCTGACGAAGTAGTTCAACACGCGTACGCATATCCGCATCTGCTGAAGCTTGGCGCCCCCGCACAATATCGCGTTCTTCCAAGAGGACAGCCAGCTCGCAAGCCAGTTCACCTTGCCCCAGTTCATTCGCTTTCTGAATCATGTGGCCCACTCTCGGATGCACACCCATCCCAGCCAGCACTCGTCCATGTGGTGTGATCTGCTTCCGCTCATCTAATGCCCCCAGCTGAAGCAGCAGCTCTTGAGCCTGTGCCATCGCTGCCTTCGGCGGGGGATTCAGCCAATCCAGCTCGTCCGCCGACCCAACTCCCCACAGAGCCAGCTCCAAAGCGAGCACAGCCAGATCCGCTTCCATGATTTCAGGTGCCTGCTGTGAAATGAGCATACGATCTTCTTGCTCTGTCCACATTCGAAAGCAGACCCCTGGAGCAAGTCGTCCAGCCCTTCCTCGACGTTGGTCGGCAGACGCCCTCGATACCTTTGCTGTCTCCAGTCTCGTCATCCCTGTTCGTGGAGAAAAGCGCGGGACCCGTTTTAGTCCACTATCAATCACGATGCGTACACCCTCGACAGTCAAGCTCGTCTCGGCAATCGTGGTAGCGAGGACAATTTTGCGCTCCCCTGTTTTCCCGGGCTGGATCGCCTTATCTTGTTCCTCCTGCGACAAATTTCCGTAAAGAGGCGCAATCCGTAAGTTCGTGCCCACACCGCTTTGTTCAAGCAACTCTTGCACCCGTTGAATTTCTTTGGCTCCCGGTAAAAAGACGAGCACATCTCCCTCTTCATGTCTCAACGCTTGGGAGATCATCTGCACAACCGCTTCTTCCAGGCGCCCCTCCATCCGGGAAGTCAAAAAGTGCGTCTCCACCGGAAACATCCTGCCTTTACTACTGACAACAGGAGCATTCCCCAGCAAGGCTGACACAGGCTCGGCATCAAGCGTAGCGGACATCACGAGAATTCGCAGGTCTTCCCGAAACAAGCTTTGTGCCTGAAGACTAAGGGCCAGCCCTAAGTCTGCGTGCAAATTCCGTTCGTGGAACTCGTCGAAAATAACAAGACCGACATCAGATAGCTCCGGATCATCCTGTAGCATTCTCGTCAAAATTCCTTCTGTAATCACTTCAATCCGTGTATCTGGACCTACTCTTGATTCACGCTTGATCCTGTATCCGACCGTTTGTCCAACTTCTTCCCCCAGCAAGGCAGCCATGTAGGTAGCAGCTTGACGTGCGGCCAGTCGGCGTGGGACCAGCATGACAATACGTCGATTTTGTAACCAAGCTTCTTCACACAAGGCCAGTGGTACCCGCGTCGTCTTCCCCGCACCTGGAGCAGCGACCAACACTGCGTTTGTCTCTTTGCGCAGTGTGTTTACCAGCTCTGGCAATACTTCATTTATCGGCAATGCATTCATGTTTTCACCTCATACGAGCAATCATCCTTACCATCATACACGATACAGCAGTGTAGGTTGAGCACCTTGATTTGACGAACAAAATGACTGAATACTCATTCAATAGTATAATGATTCCATCACTATGGGAGGTGTGCGGTATGATTCACATTCATTATCATGAAGACGTGGCATGTCTGGAAGGGATTGTTCGCGTAGGAGATTGGGAATCAGGGATTTATGTTTATGTGACGGATGGCATGCTAGTTGATACTGGCCCGAAAGTACTCGAGCAAGCTCTCGTTCACAGGTTTCAGGAAGCCTCGTTTGATTCAGTCGTACTGACGCACAGCCATGAAGACCATGTCGGTACCGCCTCGTGGATTGCCCAGCATAAACAGGTCCCTCTTTTCATTCACGAAAAAGGAATGGACATTTGCTCCCAAAAAGCACACTACCCTTTCTATCGTAAGCTTACTTGGGGGATTCGCGATCCGTTTGTGGCCCAACCTTTGGATGACATCCATCACTCTCGCTCCATCGAATGGAAAGTTCTTAATACCCCCGGCCATGCCCAAGACCATGTAGCCCTATTGGACGAAAGGACTGGTCGCTTGTTCTGTGGCGATCTTTTTATGGGTGTGAAAACGAAGGTCATATTACGAGAAGAATCGATCCCCACCTTGATGAATTCCCTTCGTACGGTTCTCGCTTGTGACTTCAAGTCGATCTTTTGCGCTCATTCCGGCTATCATCCTGACGGGAAAACACGCTTGCAACAAAAGCTAGAGCATTTGGAGAATCTGTCTGGGGAAATCCTGTATTTGCATAGCCAAGGGCTTTCTCCCCATGAAATAAACAAGCACCTGTTTCCTTCTAAACCGCCAATCATCGCGGCTTCGTCTGGCGAGTTTGACTCGCTGCATATCGTCACATCTGTTCTTGCCGAACACCTTCCTTTTCCAGCGTCGGATAGTATACTAGAAGGATAATCCTTACAATTTCATTAAAAAAAGAGAGGAGAACATATGAAAGTCATCACGGTGTTACTTGCACTCATTTTGGGATTATCTAGTGTTTATCCTGCGGTTTCTCATGCTGCACCGAAGTTTAATGATGTCGATCCGAAGAAATATGGCTGGGCCATGAATTCGATTTCCTTCATGGTAGATAAGGGAGTCGTGAGTGGTTATCCTGACGGTCGCTTCCAGCCTGACAGATTGGTCGATAAAGCAGAAATGACTGTCATGATCTATCGCCTGTTTGATCAATACAGACCGTACAAGACTAACCAAAAGACAGATTATGGCGACTATCGCATCGAACGATTTGCCGACGTGCCTAAAAATCACTGGGCGTACACGGAGATTAGCTCGATCGTCACAAGAGACTGGTGGAACGCTGTCCGCTATTCGTCCCATGGCTATTTTTATTTCCCAGACACGAAACTAAATCGAATTGGTGCAGCAAACGTCCTGCCCGTCTTTATGTTAGAAAACCAAGACATTCCAGCGGCAGAGGTCTTACAAATCCTTTCTGGCATGCGGGATATTCCCATCGTATTGAGTCAGTATTCGCTTGACCCAAACTCGCCTGAAGACTTTTTTCAGGAGGATGGTCGGTACAACGAAGATGGGAGAGACCAAACGAACATCCTATATCCGCTTCTCTTTGGCCAAGATGGCGATGAAATATTGTTTACGGATGACTACAGTGGAATCCTAGGAACAAACCTCGCCCTTTTGCAAAAAACAGGGATCATGACTGCATGGAACGGCCAATTTGAGGCGAGAGAAATGCTGACTCGCGCGGAAGCTGTCACTATTTTGCACAGATTTTATAACTATTTGAAGCAAACGGGGACACTCCGTCAATACTCGAGCAAGTGAAAAACCTCCATCTCGGAGGTTTTTTGCGAATCCTTATTCTTTGTCGATCGGATTGGTGATACCATCCTTGTACGGATCGAAGTAAATTTGTCCATTGGAGCTAATCACCGCGTAATTCACTTCCGCGACACTCAAGCCTTTTTTGCCCACCTGCGAGAGTAGCCACTCGATGGTCAGACTATGTTGGCGTAAATTGCTCTGGATGATTTGGCCATCCATGATTAATTCAATCGGGAATGCCTGCCTATTCCCCGTTTTCAGCTTTAAGTCTCCACGAGTGACAGGTAGAAACTGCGGTTTTCGCAGGATCGATACCTCCCCGTTCAACTCCAGCACAGCATATTGAACTTCTTCGATATTAAAAATGTTTCTCTCCCTCAGCTCTTGATTCAGCGTATCCAAAGACAGCTTCAGCTTGCGCATGTTATCTTCAAGAATTCTTCCATCCTGGATGATCACCGTCGGCTGGCCCGAAAACCATTTTCGCATCTTTCGGCTTTTCAGAGAGAGGAGCATGAGCGAATAGGCGATACCGCTAAAAGTGAGTAACGCCACGATCATATGCGATATTTTGATGATGTTGTTAAAGGCTAGGTTTGCTGTCAGCGCCCCCAAAGTGATCGCAGCGACAAAGTCATGATACGTCATTTGCGCGATTGTCTGCTTGCCCAGCAACCGTGTAATGATCATCATGATCGCAAAAGCCAGCGCTGCTCTCGCAACTACTTCCAGAATTGACTCCATGTTCCACCCCAAAGATGACAAAATTTCCACTATATCCAAATTATAGCCATGTTTTTCAACGGAAAACCCATCCTGACTGTTTAAGCATACAGACTTTTCCTACAAATTCTTCTACAATAGAAATAATCATACCTGTCGAAAGGAACGAATGGATATGGCAATCAAAAAACTGGAACATGTGGGTTTGATGGTAAAAGATTTGGAGGCCTCCATTGCCTTTTACACCGAGGTGATTGGGATGGAGCTAAAAGGAAAGCTCGCTCATTCCAACGGAGTCATTACCCTCGCTTTTCTTGGATTTCCGGGGAGTACAGAGACAGAGCTGGAGCTCATTCACGGATATAGCGATTCACTGCCGGTAGAGGGCAAGGTCCACCATCTGGCGTTTGCTGTGGACAGCCTCGAAGCTGAAATCGACCGCTTGATGCAACTACGTGTATCTTTTATCGATCAGGAAATAACTACACTACCGAACGGTTCGCGTTATATGTTCTTCAAAGGTCCTGATGGGGAATGGCTGGAGCTGTTTGAAAGCACAAGAACGTAGAGGGAAAAGATTCGTCTTTTCCTTCTACGCTCTCTCTTCTTCTATTCTACTTTGATCTCTTTTCTACGTCCCATATACCACTGATAAAACCCTTCTGCCAACTCAATCGGCACATCTGTTACTCCTTTATGACTCACTGGTTTGGCGCGATTGACCGTTTTGATTGAAGCGAGACCTAACTGTTTTTGAAGAAGGTCTCTCTTGACGTTGACCTCAATAATCTTTTCTCGTTTGGAGACAAATAACGTTGTGGTTAAGCTACCTGTTTGGAACTGGATGAAGTGTTCATTCAAGGTGTATCGCGTGTTGTAGAATTCAATGACCTCATAGACCAGAACGAACAGTGTCAAAACAATGGATATGATCCACCATGCTTGCTCCCATCCCCAAATATTCGGCTTGAAGTAGGAAAGCGTACCTGTTCCTATAAGCCAAATCCAGCAGGATCTGACCAAGCGAACCCATAACGATTTGATTGGGAGACTCGTCATTTCTTCCGTAATTTCATACGCAGGCAATATTTCTGAGATCATCTCATACGCACGTGTTACCGGTAAAAATGGATAGAGTGAGCTGACATCCTGTTTATCTTTGTCCGAATCACTATCCCCGCCGACAACCGTCAGCTTGACTTCGGCGAGACCCAGCATGCGCTTTAACAAGGATTGCTTGATTTTAATCGCCTGCACTCTTTCTTTTGCGATCGAAAAAGCTGTTTCTTCGATGACTCCTTTGGCAATGTAAATTCGCTCACGATCCGACGAAATCTCGTATTTTCCGTAACGAATATAGGTCGTGACCATGCCAAACACGATGGATAGGACGAGAAGTCCAACGGCTGTCAGTGTGATCAATGTCCACGAGCTCGTTATAAGCGAATAAATACTTACTACCTGCTCCTCCACGTCGATATATTCGGTTAGCTTGAAATACGCCCATACCAGTAACGTAATCATCCCGAGGAAGCTGAAAGAAGTGAAGGAAGCCTTGATAATCTCTTTTTTCGTTGGCGTAAAGTGAATGGCTCGCTCAGGAGTGGGATACGGCGTACCGATTTCCTCCGAAGAGGTCGCGCCTCCTTCTTTCCCTTCCGCTTCAGGCTCTTTCTCTACTCGCACTGCCTGTTTCGTGTAAGCCTCCAGTCGATCCGCTTCGTTCAGAGAAATCACGGCGAACTCCACGGTAGAATCATCGCCAACCATCCCTGTCTCAAACCGAATGGAAGTCACCTTGAAAATCCGGTGCAGCAGCGTCGTATGTCGATTGACGTTTTGGATTTTGGCAAAGGGGATCGTTTGCTTTTTCTTCGTAAAAATTCCTTCGTAAAGATGGAAGGAAGCATCATCCAGCCTATACTTGTACGAAACCCATTTCAAAACCAGATAGATCAGCATCCCTACTACATAGATGTAAAACACAATTCGCCCGTACGTAATGAATGCGTTCGTCGAGTCACGATTGAACACAAACAGAATCAACGCAGGAAAAAACAGATGCTTTACTTGGGTGATGAGATCAAAAAGGATGTTTAGTAGATGGTATCGTTTTGCTTCCATCACTACTCCACTTCCTTTAATTTGGCGTAGTGAGCAATCTGTTCTCTTAATTGAGAAGCGACATCCCCAGGCAGTCCTGGGATTTCGTGCGAGGAACCCATTGTTTTTATCGAGATAGTGTACAGCCTATACTTTCGTAAAATCGGTCCTTGTTTCGTAGAGACTGCTTGGATTTTCGTCATAGGGACAAGGAAATGTCTCTCTGTGATCACCCCGAATTTCAATTGCAGGAAATCTTCGTCGATATCATATCGCCAGCTTTTATATAAAAAATACGGCTCGACAAAAGACCAAATCATCGCGATCACACCGATCACGAACAATCCGTGCAGACTCCATCCGATCCAATCCTTCCAAGCAAAACGATCATCTAGATAATAAAGGACGGCCAAAATAACCAACCCGATCACTGCCGTAATCCCCTCAGTAATCAGTTGTACCTTGAACGCATCCTTGGACAAGCTTTTTTGCGGTGCCCTTATTGGAGATGGCATATCATCACTCCTGTATGTTTATTACGCTGTCAATTCGCTCTTTCATTCATACGTAAAACAATCCGCCCGGTTTCTACGAACGAATCGTCAATTTTTCATGCATCAAACGAATACTCTTATGCCGTTCGAATCATACTAAATACTGGAGAAAACGCCTTATAAAAATTATCACATTATAATCATTATAAAAAACTTGACTTACTGAATCATTTATTAAATAATAATCATTGTAAATTATATTCAAGCATGCCTCGTAACGCATGTCCTGAATATGTACAATACAAAAAACATATAAAGGAGCTAACACTATGTCACTCATCGGAACTGAAGTATTGCCTTTTAAAGCACAAGCATTCCAAAAAGGTAAATTCCTCGAAGTAACTGAAGCAAACTTCAAAGGTCAATGGAGCGTAGTTTGCTTCTACCCAGCAGACTTTACATTCGTTTGCCCTACTGAACTTGAAGATCTGCAAAACCAATATGCAACTTTGAAAGAACTCGGTGTTGAAGTATACTCCGTTTCTACAGATACTCACTTTACTCATAAAGCATGGCACGGAAGCTCTGAAGCAATCGGTAAAGTAGAATACATCATGATCGGCGATCCTTCCCATGTTATCTCCCGCAACTTCGATGTATTGATCGAAGCTGAAGGTCTGGCAGATCGCGGTACATTCATCATCGACCCAGACGGTGTTGTTCAAGCTGTTGAGATTACTGCAGGTGGCATTGGCCGTGATGCAAGTGCTCTGATCAACAAAATCAAAGCAGCACAATATGTTCGCAACAATCCAGGTGAAGTTTGCCCAGCAAAATGGCAAGAAGGTGGCAAAACACTGAAACCAAGCCTTGATCTCGTAGGCAAAATTTAAGGTGTGATAGATAATGGCCCTTGACCAAGAAATCAAAGCGCAACTAGAACAATATCTCGAGCTCTTGGAAGGCGATATTGTACTCAAAGTCAGTGCAGGCACCGATGAGGCATCTTCTGAGATGCTTGCACTGATTGATGAGTTAGCCAGCATGTCTTTGAAGATCAGTGTGGAGAAAGCAGAATTAACGCGCACACCTAGCTTTAGCGTAAATCGTGTCGGTGAAGATACTGGCGTCGTTTTTGCTGGTACTCCACTGGGTCACGAATTTACTTCCTTGGTATTGGCTCTCTTGCAAGTTAGCGGAAGAGCTCCAAAGGTCGAGCAAAGTGTCATTGACCAAATCAAAGACCTTCGTGGTGAATATAAGTTCGAATCTTACATCAGCTTGAGTTGCCACAATTGTCCAGATGTTGTCCAAGCTCTGAACTTGATGAGTATCTTCAATCCTGGTATTACTCATACAATGATTGACGGTGCCGTATTCAAGGACGAGGTAGAGAGCAAGAACGTGATGGCTGTGCCAAGCGTTTTCCTCAATGGTGAATTTTTCGAAAGCGGCCGTATGACTGTGGAAGAAATTCTTGCCAAGCTGGGTTCTGCTCCAGACGCATCCGAGTTTGACAATAAAGACCCTTATGATGTGCTTGTTGTGGGCGGTGGCCCAGCAGGTGCTAGTGCGGCGATCTATGCAGCACGCAAAGGGATTCGTACTGGTCTCGTTGCTGAACGCCTTGGCGGTCAAGTTAATGACACATTGGGCATTGAGAACTTCATCAGTGTGAAATACATTGAAGGTCCTCAGCTCGCAGCCAACTTGGAGAAGCAAGTAAAAGAGTATGGCATTGATGTCATGAAGCTGCAACGTGCCAAGCGTTTAGAGAAGAAGGATCTGATCGAAATTGAACTTGAAAACGGCGCTGTTCTGAAGAGTAAGACAGTCATCTTGTCGACAGGTGCTCGTTGGCGGAATCTGGGTGTACCAGGTGAAGCAGAGTTCAAGAACAAGGGTGTAGCGTATTGCCCTCACTGCGATGGTCCTTTGTTCATAGGCAAAGATGTCGCAGTTGTTGGTGGCGGTAATTCAGGTGTGGAAGCAGCGATTGATCTCGCAGGTATTGTGAAGCATGTAACCGTTCTGGAATTCTCGCCAGAACTGAAAGCTGACGCGGTATTGCAAGATCGTCTCTACAGTCTGCCGAATGTCACTGTACTCAAAAACGTTCAAACCAAAGAAATTACGGGTACGGATAAAGTAAACGGTATTTCTTACATCGAACGTGAGACAGGTGAAACCAAGCACATTGAATTGCAAGGTGTGTTTGTACAGATCGGTCTGGTACCGAATACAGATTGGTTGGGCGACACGATTGAGCGCACTCGCTTTGGTGAGATCGTGGTAGACAGCCATGGTTCTACAAACATCCCTGGTGTTTTTGCTGCCGGTGATTGCACGAACAGTGCTTATAAACAGATCATCATTTCGATGGGATCTGGTGCTACTGCGGCTTTGGGAGCTTTTGATTATCTCATCCGCAACTAAGAACAAAGCCACTCCTCTTCAAGGGAGTGGCTTTGTTTATTTATTCGGTTATGGGGTACCAACGTTGATAAACGGAGTAGCTCCACCCGTTACGTTCGGCAGCTTTCCATCCCATTTGCGGATCGCTTCGAGTTGTGCCTCAATCTGTCTGAGCTGAATCAGCTCTGGCGTAACCTCTTGCTTTTGCAGACGCAGTGCTTGTGCCTGTGCTTCTGCTCTCGTGATTTCCTGCTCTTTCTCGATCTTGATCCGCTCCAGGTCCAGCTTCGATTTCAGCGCTTGTTGCTCAGCAACCTGCTTCGATTCAATGGCGCGGTTGAATTCATCACTGAAAGTAAACTCGCGAATATTGATTTCGTCGAGGATGATGTTATAGTTTGCCAGCTTTTTATGCAGGACCTCTTTTACCTTTTGGCTGACCTCGGAACGTTTGGATACCAGTTCCTCTGCTGTGTATTGAGCGGTCACCGCTTTAAATGATTCGGCAATGGCAGGATCAACAATTCGACTATTGTACTCCAATCCCACTTGCTGATACAGCTTATTGACATTTTCTGCATCCAAATGATGGTTAACGGCAATCGTTGTGGATACGGTTTGCAGGTCACGTGAAGCAGAAGTCTGACTCATTTCTGATTTTTGCACCCGAACTTCCATCGGCACCACGGTTTGGATGAACGGAATTTTAAAATGCATGCCCTCTTGCAGCACTTTTGGCTGTACCGCTCCCAGTTGCAGCACAACTCCACTATGCCCTGCTGAAATAATCGTAAAAGACTGCGTACCAAGTAAAACCAACAAGACCAGTATCACAATCGTTGCGATTAGCTTTCCTCCAGCTTGAAAGGGACTCATTTTTACAACATTTTTGTCGCTCATACTCGTCCTCCCCTATCTATACATGCTCATTCATTTATACGAGGGAGTGGGCTGTAAGTTTCAAGAAATTTATGAAAAATACATGTCATGAACGCTCTGCTTTCGATGCTTCTAAAAGAACGTGTGCCATTCGCTCTGCCTCGATTTTGCATAGCTCAAATTCGACTTCACCAGATACATGCGAAATCAATTGGATGACTTCCTCACATCCGTGATCGCATATTAAAAACTGTCCCCACCGCACTTCCGAACGTGGTACCTTGCTGGCGGAAAAGCCGCTTTGAAAACCACCAAGACTCATTTTTTCTCATCCCCTATCCAAAAAACAAATCTACAATATTCATCGATGACGAAGAATTTTGTTTATACATTTCACTATAACCGCAATTCACGCAACTGATGACATCATATACCTGATACTGAACATTCAACATGCGCGATAAGCCACCGCCTGTAGCTGACATCTGTGTCACAGTTGTACGCGTGCAGCCGCATTTTATACATCCTCTGCGTCCCCTGTTGCGGTCTGACGAACCCCTCTCTTGCCTTGTACAGCTGCACTGGTTGTTTTGATCCAGATTTTCGTTGCATATTCCGCATGCTCTCAACATCTTACCACCTCCACTCATTCGTTTATCCACCCCCATCATACCCTTTATTTGGAAAAGGGGGCAAAGAAGATTATTGAAGGAACTCCCCTTTCTCACTACTATAGAGACAAGAAGGGAGATGATTCATGTGCTAGACCCTTATGTACGAAGAGCCGAATGCGGCTCTGAGCAAAGAGTTCCCCCTTTCTCTTGGTTCAGAGCCTTCCCCCTATTGAGTTGAGGATCTCTTTGCTCATCTATATACGCACATCACGCTATATAGACAGGAGCAAAGCACATGAAATACAAAAATGCACAAGACCTATTGCCAGACGATCTGCTGCGGCAAATTCAGCATTATGTTCAAGGAAGTTACTTGTACATCCCGATCCACCACGAAAACAAAAGACAATGGGGCACCTCTACAGACACAAAGCAATGGCTAAGCGAGCGTAATCAAGCGATTTTGCAGGCATTTCACGAAGGAGCTTCTGTCAAAATGCTCGCCCGGAAACATTACTTGACCGAACACAGTATTCGTCGCATTATTCGTGGACATAAATGAGACAGAGAAAAGGTCGACCGTGTGTCTGTTTCCCAATTGCGTTACACTCCTTTTTAAGATCAGTTAGCCAGGAGGGAGAATGTATGAACCAGATTCACTTTCTCGACATTTCGTTTATGTACAATGGATCTGCACAGGTCATTACCCCGGTGCTGCTGCAGGATCAGCATGAATTGATCCTTGTGGACTGTGGTTATCCCGATTTTTTGCCACTGCTTCAGGAGGCTGCACACAAGAAGCAGCTAACGCTCGACGACCTTACGAAGGTCATTTTGACGCATCACGATATGGATCACATTGGTTCTTTGTCAGCGTTAAAACGAGCCTATCCGCACCTCGAAATCATCGCCTATGAATCCGAAGCACCATACATCGCTGGACAAAAAACATCTTTGCGATTAGAGCAAGCGCAAGCAACACTGGACCATCTGTTGTCGGGTGAACAGCAGCACGCTAAGGAATTTATTCGCTTTTTGCAGTCCATCGAGCCTACTGCGGTTAATCGCACCGTAACGGATCACGAACGTCTGCCTTGGTGTGGCGGGATCGAGATCATTCACACACCTGGACATATGCCGGGACATATTTCGTTGTATTTGATCGCAAGCAAAACGCTGATTGCCGGAGATGCGGTTGTGATCGAAAACGGTAGACTCGAAATCGCCAATCCGTCCTATACGCTGGATATGCAGGAAGCGGTTCGCTCTGTCCACCACTTACTCGAATATGACATCGAGCAGTTGATTTGCTATCACGGTGGATCGTTTCAAGGGGACGTCAAGCAAGCGCTGCGGGAGCTAATCCAAGCCTACGACCCGCCCCAGGAGGTATGAACGGATGAAACAGAACAAATACGATGAGCAAGGTTTTTTCACCAAATACAGTCAAATGGCTCGTTCGGTTGAGGGACTGAACGCCGCGGGAGAATGGCATGCGTTTCGGGAGCTACTGCCTTCCCTTCGCGAGAAAAAGGTGCTCGATTTAGGCTGTGGATTCGGCTGGCACTGCCGATATGCAAGTGAGCAACAGGCCCGCTCTGTTGTGGGTGTGGACCTTTCCGAAAAAATGCTGGCACGTGCTAGAGAGACTACAACTGATCCCGCCATCGAGTATTTGCGTCTTCCGATTGAAGACATTGATTTTGCTCCAGAGGAATTCGACGTCGTCATCAGCTCCTTGGCCATCCATTATGTCGAGCACTTTGACTTGCTTTGCCAACGTGTTTATCATTGTCTTGCTCCTGGAGGTTCCTTCGTGTTCTCCGTGGAGCATCCCGTCTTCACTGCTCAGGCTGAACAGGACTGGCATTACGGACCCGGGGGCGAACGCTTGCACTGGCCAGTGGACAACTATCAGCAGGAAGGCATCCGGCAAACCACCTTTCTGGATCATGAAGTCGTCAAGTACCACCGAACGTTTTCGAGCTATATGAACGATCTCCTTGCTGCCGGATTTCACCTAACAAAAGTCGCTGAACCTGGTCCTCCTGAAGAAATGCTGGATATACCCGGGATGCGAGACGAACTCCGTCGGCCGATCTTCTTGTTGATCGCCGCCAGCAAACAAGCAACCTAACCGATAAAAAAGCACCCCGTCCTCCACGTCATTTCCGTTTTTAGACGGGGTGCTCTGTTATTCCCCAGCAGCCTCCAGATTTTTAAACTGATTGTAAAACAATTGATAATAGGTTCCTTTCTGCTCAATAAGTTCATCGTGACTGCCTTTTTCCACGATCTCTCCCCGATCCACAACCATAATCGTGTCGGCATCCCGAATCGTACCCAGCCTATGCGCAATCACAAAGCTCGTACGTCCCTCCATAATGGTGAGGAGCGCATCTTGGATATTCAGCTCTGTTCGTGTGTCGATGCTGCTTGTTGCCTCGTCAAGTATGAGTAGTGACGGCTTGGCAAGTATAACGCGGGCAATCGCCAAAAGCTGGCGTTGTCCCTGACTCAGGTTGCCCCCATTTTCCGTCAGCATCGTATCATAACGCATCGGCAGCCGATTGATGAACACGTCCGCATTCGCCATTTTCGCAGCGGCTACTACCTCCGTATCTGTCGCATCCGGCTTGCCGTACATAATATTTTCCTTGATGGTACCCGAAAACAAGTACGTATCCTGCAAAACAAAGCCAAAGCTGCGCCGCAAGCTGTCCCGCGAATACTCCCGAATGTCTTTTCCATCCAAATATATCGTTCCTGAGGTTACATCGTAAAACCGCGTGAGCAAATTTACGATGGTGGTCTTGCCTGCACCCGTCGGTCCAACTAACGCGATGGTGCTGCCTGCCTGTGCTTCGAAGCTTATATTTTTCAAAATCGGTTGATCTGGACGATAACCAAAGCTGACCTGATCAAAAACGACGTGACCCTTGGGCTGCGCAAGCACAGTGGCACCTGGAGAATCCAATGGTTCCTCTTGTTCATCCAATACCTCAAACACCCGCTCCGCTCCAGCAACACCGGATTGAAGCACATTGAAAATGTTCGCGAGGTCGTTCAGCGGACGGACAAACTGTCGGGAATAACTGAGAAAGCTCGCAATCACCCCTACTGTGATCAATCCTTTTACAGCGAGAACGCCTCCGATAATCGCTACCATGGCGAAGCCGAGATTGTTAATCACGTTCATGATCGGCATGAGAAACCCCGTCCATACCTGTGCCTTCATCCCGATTTTGCAGAGCCGGTCATTGATCGTCGTAAAGTCCTCAATGGCCTTTTGCTCATAATTGAAGGCCTGCACCACCTGAATGCCTGAAATCGTCTCTTCAATGTGCCCGTTTAGCTTGCCCAGCTCCATCTGCTGATTTTTGAATAGTACACTCGTTCGTTTGGCAATCGTGCGTGTGAGCAGGAACACGAGTGGCACCGTGATCAGGCATGCGAGTGTCAGGATCGGTGATAAGACGAGCATCATCACCAGCGAACCAAGTATCACGATCGCTCCTGACATCAACTGCGTTGTGGATTGAGAGATCGAGTTGCTGACGTTGTCGATATCATTCGTGAGTCTGCTCATTAACTCCCCGTGCGTACGCTCATCGAAATAAGCAATCGGCAGCTTTTGCAGCTTGTCAAAAAGGGCTTGCCTCAGATTCGTGACGATCCGTTGCGAGATGCCTGCCATCAACCAGCTTTGCAAAAAGGTCAGTGCCCCATCTAAGATGTAGGAGCCGAGCAAGGCAAGGATGATGATAGACAAAAAGCTAAGAGCTTCCTCGCCACCTGTCATCGCATCAATCGACTTTCCGATCAAATAAGGGGCAGACAGCATGAGTAATGCATCGACAAAAACAATGACAAATACAATCGGCAGCAGCTTTTTTTCTTTGCCAAAAGCTTGCCAGAGCCTTTTTAGCGTAGCCGAAAAATTCTTGGGCTTGCTAACTGGACCTCTGGCAGCAGCATGGCCAAAGCCTCGTCCAGGTCTCGGTGAAAAGACAGGTTGTTGCTTCTGTTGACTCACCTTACTTCACCTCCCTGCCGATTTGTGACTGAAAGATTTCCTGATAGACATGGCAAGAGGTCATCAATTCGTCATGCGTACCAATACCAGCGACTTCTCCATTGTCGAGTACGATGATTTTATCCGCATCCATGACGGACGTAATCCGTTGTGCGATCAAAATGCAGGTGAGACCAGCCGCATAGGTTCGAAGCGCATCCTTAATCTTCCCTTCTGTCGCCACATCTACCGCGCTTGTACTGTCATCGAGAATGAGGATTTCCGGCTTTTTCACCAAGGCTCTAGCTATGGAAATACGCTGCTTCTGCCCTCCAGAGAAGTTGACTCCTCCCTGCCCTACGCGTGTCTCATAGCCTTCAGGAGTGGCGGAGATGAACTCGTGAGCCTGTGCCATGCGTGCCGCTTGCTCGACCTCCTCGTGGGTCGCCTCTGCCTTGCCCCAACGGATGTTTTCCATCACCGTGCCTGTAAATAGCATGGTTTTTTGCGGCACAATCGCCATTTTTTCACGTAATCGCTTGGGCTCGATGTCTCGTACATCTATGCCATCTACCCGAATCGTACCTTCCGTTACATCATAAAACCGTGGAATCAAGCCAACCAAACTGCTTTTTCCAGCGCCTGTCGACCCGATAATCCCGACGGACTCCCCAGCCAGACAAGTAAACGAAATCTGCTTGAGTACCGACTGTCCGCTCCCACCGTCATACGAGAAGCTGACCTGCTCGAAGTCGATGCGTCCCTTTTTGCCTGGAAGCCCATGAGGTTGTTCCTCTTTCCAGCTCATTAGATTTTCTTCAGCAAATACTTCTCCGATGCGTCCCGCTGATGCTTTGGCCCGCACAAACATGTTAAATACCAAGGAAATCATCATGAGTGAAAACAGAATTTGCGTCATGTAGTTCGTAAACGCGATGATATGACCAACTTCGATGCTTCCTTGTTCTACCCCAAGCCCCCCAAGCCAGAGGACCGCGACAATTCCGAGGTTCATTGTCAGCATGATCGCTGGACTGAAGATAGACATTACCCGCGTAGCCGATACCGATTTGGATTGCAGCTCTTCGTTTGCCCGTGTAAACTTGCCACGCTCAAAATCAAAGCGATTGAATGCCTTAACGACTCGTACGCCAGATAAATACTCACGCATCGCACCGTTCACCCGGTCAAGTGCTTGTTGTACCTTCAAAAAAAACGGAAAACCAATTTTCATATTCAAGAAAATAAACAATCCCACAATGGGTACAACAATTGCGAGAATCACAGCCAAATCCATGTTCAATTGGGTTGCCATAAACAACCCGCCGATGCACATCAACGGCGCTTTGACGAATATTCGCATCATGCCGTTCACCAACATCTGTACTTGATTGACGTCATTGGTCAGACGTGTCACGAGCGAGGCTCTGTCGAACTTGTTCAAGTTTTCAAAGGATAAGGATTGTACTTTTGAAAACAAATCCGCGCGCAGTTGCGCACCAAAGTTTTGTGAGACGTATGTGGCCAGCACATTTCGGATCGATGCCGCAACAGCCCCCAAGGCCGTTACGAGCAGCATCAGCCCGCCTGTTTTGAGCACGTAGTCCATATCCCGGTTTGCTACACCCGTATCGATAATGTGCGATAGGATCGTCGGCTGCAAAAGATCACACACCGCCTCCACAGCTAAGAAAATCATGGAAATCCCGGCGACTACGCCGTATTTTTTTATGTAAGTTGTGTAGAAGCGCATCCGTTCACCCCATCTGTGTTCTTACGTACAAGATAACGCTTAGCTAGCGAAATGTCACGAGTGATTGTCAAAAGGAAAGTGTGGGGCTTACCATACGATGTGCCAGTATTGACAAAAAGGGCAAAAAGCTGGAATCCCTCTTCGATCCCATGCTTTTTGCCCTCAGTTCTTTTACTCCGTCTTTTATTCCTGTGGAACAGCGCCTTGATCCATATGCAAGAACTCCCACAAATGTCCGTCCAAATCTTGAAAGCTCCAGCTGTACATGAAGCCGTGGTCAACCGGGTCCTTCGATGGAGTTGCTCCCGCATCTAATGCTTTGCTTACGATCTCATCGACTTGCGCTCTACTGTCCGCAGACAACGCGACAATGACCTCGGTACTTCTGTTTGCATCCGTCAGCTCTTTTTTCGTAAACGTTTGGAAAAACTCTTCGACCAGCAGCATGGCAAAAATGTTTTCGCCGATCACCAGGCATGCTGCATTTTGATCCGTAAATTGCGGGTTAAACTCATATCCGATTGCTGTAAAGAAGTCGATCGACTTGTTGAGGTCTTTCACTGGTAAATTGACGAAAATTTGATTGGATTGCAAAGCCATGTGTGATTCCTCCTCGGGTTTGTTTTTCCTTGATGTCTCTATCCTAGCATTTCCGATTGCCCGAGGCTTCTTCTCGATTGCTATTTTGCCACGAAGGTATGTGGCTTCCCTATTGTAAGATCAACACATGCGTGACATTCACCTTTCGAGAAACGTCTACCTTCTACATACAAAAATGGAAAGAGAAAGTGACTCTACCTATGAAAAAGACCAAATACGTCAACATTCTGTTTGCTCTAAGCCTCACTCTATCAATCATTCCTTCTGTCGCACATTCCGAAAATGCCATCCGTTCAGACAGACCGGAAACGACAATCGGCCAATACGTTCCGACAGAAAAAGAGATTCAAGTACCACCTGGTTTGACCGAACCATTTTTTATACCATTTGCAGTATCGAGCCCTGACGATCCCGATTACAAAAAGTTCAAGCTTGAGTGGTACCCTTATTTTGCCCTTGTCTCTCCTACTGGGAAAGTAATCGATAGACAGGAAACGTTAGCGTACCCCGGATACATCAGTCCGTTGCAAGACGGATACGGTTTTTTTCATATTATTACGTTCTTCGGGCACAGCTCGTTTATTATTTTCGATCAACAAGGCAACACACAGGAATTAGGCACCTACAACAATTATTTTACGCAAATAGACGGAGAGTGGTTTTTGTATTCTCCCACAAGCTATACCTCTTATCTGTATAATGCTCGTACGAAAACATCCAAGCAGATCACGGATGAGGAACTATTCACGATCCCAAGTGAGTATACGGGAAAAATAACTTTCGATATTCATCACTATCCTTTTGTCAAACGTGACGTAAAGGATGGCATGCTTTTATCCTACAAATTTGGTTTAAAAGATATGAATGGCAAAATACACGCGAAGCCTTTCTTTGATGAGTACATGGGGTACAGCGAAGGATTGCACCGCGTGAAAATCAATGGCATGACCCACTTTGTAACGCACGAAGGAAAAGTCGTGTTGAAGCCTTCTCGAAATTACAAGGTGGAATCCAACTTCCATTCCGGTGTGTTTATCGTGTCAGGCAAAAAGGACAATGACGAATTTTACTTATTGATGAATAAAAAAGGGACATTCGCTTCGAAAAAGTATGCGTTTTTGAAAGAGACGAGTGACGGACAGTTTATTGCCGTGTCGAAAACAAAGGAAGGGTATTTCTTCCAGAAAATTAATGCGATGGACAAATCGACCACGACTCTTCCTTACAAGCTGGATAAACCAGAGCAGCTCAAGCAATTGAAACAGACTGGCAAGCTCTTTCATACAGACACACAGATCGTTGCAGACGTGACGAATAAGCAGCCATTCCCATTTCCGCACAAGCTGCTCACACCCCCGCGCATGGAAACCCTCTCCATTCAATACACGGTAGGCGGCAAGAAATATATCGGTACGTTTACTCATGATGGGACGAAGATATATGCCAGAGAGCTGAAATAGCTGCTGGATTAGCTCTGTTCCCTATTCTCCTACACGAAAGGACGTTGTTTCATGAAGCCAACTATTCTCTCCCGCGAGGAAACACACGTAATTGGTATCACTTTTACGGCGAATGTGACAGAAGACTTAGGCAAAAAGCTCTCCGCTACTACGACTGAAGCTTTGCGAGCTAGAAAAAACGAGATTCAAAATCAGGTTGGTGAGGGCGAATACCTAATCCAAATCTATCCTGACAAAGATGACTTCGATGCAGCGATAGATCCCTTTACCACCATAATTGGCGTCGCAATTTCCAGCCTCGCAGATATTCCTGAAGGGATGGTCAGTCACACGATTCCTGCGGGGACGTTTGCAAAAGTAACCCACAAGGGACCTGAGACAAACTTAGGCGAGACGTATGGTTTTCTTTACGGGTCTTGGCTCTGCGAATCGGGATATGATTATGCCGGATTTGATTTTGAGTATTGGGACGAGCGCTACAAGCCAGACCAGGAAGACAATGAAATTGATATTTACGTTCCTCTATTCAAATAAGAGATATAGCGAAAAACCAGGGAATCCGCTCCCTGGTTTTTCTGTAGTTACGATGTTATTATCTACGCACCCACTCCCCTGTCAGCGCATCCACCATATAAAGCGGGGTATCGTGATAATAAATATGATAGACGAGACGCGGCTCTATTTTCCCTGTAGCTGGATTCTCTATCAGCTTGTAAACCAATCGCAGCGGACGATGGGTGACGTATACGCTAGTCGCGTCTTCCCGTGGCATTGCCATGCTTTTGTCAGGAAGCGGTTTAGATTCCTCGGCATACGGAGGAATGATTCCGATCACCTGTTTCCTGTCCACATCAAAAAGAACCGTATACCCCCCCATAATCTGTACTCCCTGATGGGACTTGAAGAATTGATAGGTTTCGATGTTACCTTTTCTACTGGCAGGACCCAGTAGCAGTTCTTTGGTGTCTAACGGAAGGTATTTCTGAAACTGCTTAGCTGCTTCTTGAACGTTTTCCAGCTTCGGATGAGGGAGCTTCTCCTCTTTCTCATGGATATTTCCATACCGATAGTCAAGAATATCCCCTGTTTCTGTCACCACGGTCAGTTCCATTTTCTGTTTGGTTCGCGTCTCTACTTTGTACGTATGTACGCCCGACCCTTGATGAACCACGAAGGAAAACGGAGGCTCGAATCCCCACTCCCGAAAAAGTCTATCTGCCTCTTCGATGTCCGGAGCTACCAGCTTTATGCCTCCCGGTTTCACAGGAATTGGCGGCATTTCTACAAGACTGTAATCGGGATGATAGCGTTCTGTGGGGAAAATTTCTCCTGTGATCGCATCGATATCACCTGAAAAGGGAAACTCGTATTGCAACCGCCCTTCCCCCTCTACATAGAGGAGCCGGGCACTTTGCCCAAAAATTTGCTCAGCCTGTTTCATTGGCATTGCCTTTTTGGGATCAGGAAAGACCATGCGTGTCGTATCGTTTGTCTGTATCTCTTTTATCTGATGCCTGCCCACCTTGTCTATCGTAAATATGTATTGGTCTTCAAGAACCGGAATGTTGTTAACCGTCTTGTTCATCACGACATGACCTGTTTCTGTATTGGACAGCATGCCGTTGACCGCATATTGACTCGCATCTCGACCTGCCAATTCTTGCAGCAGCTTCTTCGCCTGCTCGTATACAGGATGGGTGGGTAGCTGCGGACTACTTGTTGTTGTCACCTGAGGGTCCACGAGTTCGTTTTGCCCCATCCCAGCCATGATATACAGCCCAAATCCAGAAGCGATCACGACTGCTGTCATCCCCGCTTTCAACGGATTCATGAACAGCCGTCTCCTCTTGCCGACCCGACTTGTTTCTTGTTCCAGCACAGTACGTAAACTCTCTACAAACTCCTTACGTGGGGGTGTACTTTTTTTCAGAGTCGCTAACCGTTCCAGCATATCTCTTTCATTTTGCCAATCCACTGTACAACTCCCCCTTCTTCGTATGCGACAGTTTGCCATGCAACAGCTTCAGTGCCCGGTGCATCGTCGTTTTCACGTTTGCTTCAGAACAACCCAGTATTTCGGCTGTCTCTTTGACGCTGTACTCTTTAATGCCACGCAGAATGACAATCATGCGGTAATGCGGTGGCAGTCCCTTGATTGCAACGATCAATTTCTGCTCGTCCTCCCGGCTTTCCGCTTCTTGAGCAGGATTTCCCTCTGAGGCTGGCATCACGACAGACAGCCAGTCCCCTGACAACAGCTTTTGCCACTTGCGTTTTCGATAGTAATTCATCGCTGTATGCTTCGCGATCGCAAACAGCCATGTCTTCATGTCAGATCGCTCTTCAAATCGTTCGAGTGAGCGAATCACTCGCAAAAAAACCTCCTGCGTCAAATCCTCTGCATCATTCTGACTGCCGGCAAAGTACAGCAAAAATTGATACACATCATGATAATGCCGCTCATAGATGGCCATGACCTGATGTTTCATTTCTTCATACAAAGAAGCTCCTCCATTCTCTTGCTGTCGGCTGATCGACTACTTTCCTATAGCGTAAATTTTCTCGTATACCCATTAGTGTCTTGAACAGGAAAAAGGTTACAGCATAATGTTTGAAAATGTTCAGGAATGCAACAGCGACGGATGGATCGGGTAGCCTATAATTTACATGAGTCCTGCTACTTTCCTGATAACACAAGAAGTAAGAACGGAGTGACCTGTATGTATAAACGGCTATTAGCGATCCCGATTGCCGCTTTGCTCCTCGTCCTGTCAGCCTGCGGCAACGGTGGACAAACGGGCGATGCAGCGGCATCGAAACCAACCAGATCGATCAATTACTTAGGCAACACTTATACAATTCCGGCCAGAACCAAAGATATTGTTTTCGTAGGCTTCCCTGCTTCGTATGAGGATTCTTTCTTGCTGGGAATCCCGCCCGTCGCAGCAACCATGGATAAAAACGGAAAGTTCCCTGCGGAATATCAAGCCATGATCAGAAATGCCAAACATCTCCGTTATAATGTTGCAGATAACCTAGGTGAGCTGGTTGCCCTCGAACCAGACGTCATCATGACAACCGACAAGACCTCCAAGGAAGACTTGGCCAAATTGCAAACCGCTGCATCTGTCATTCCCGTCTCTACGAACGGAGCTCATTGGCAAGAAAACTTGCGACTGCTCGCTGATGTTCGTGGAAAAGATGCCAATTTGGATACTTTTGTAGGTAAAGTGAAGCTAAACGCACAGGAGCTCCGCGACAAGCTCGCCGCACTTCCAGAAAAGAAAGTGCTGACGCTGTGGTTCCAAGAAGGCTCCTTCTACGTCTATCCGAAGGATGAACGGTACAATTTCCTGTTATATACGGACTTGGCTCTGCCTGTCCCAGATGTCGTCGCGAATGTGCAGGAGCGTACCGCGCTCTCTATGGATGCTTTGGCAAAAGAAGATCCCAACTATTTGTTTGTGATGGTCAACAAAGAAGACCAGCCCGCTTTCAAGCAGTTGCAAGAGCAGCCTGCATGGAAAAATCTAAGCGCAGTCAAAGCGGATCAAATGTACATGAATGCAGTTGAACCAGGATTGGCTGGTGGCACTGCCTACAGCAACCAATCGATTTTAAATGCGATTCGAAAACAGATGCTAAAGATGAGTGAATAAAAAGATGGGCTTTGCTCATACTATACTCATCGAGCTCGGTGTTGTGTTTTCAATCAGGCTTAGTCCTTTACGGAGGCGATGTGCCATGGATGATTTACACGATCACCTAGTGAGTAAGGAAAACCGCACACTGCTTTAAGCTTCTAACTTCATACTGGAGGTAGATGCGTCGCACGTGATGATCGGTAACACCTCAAAACTAACGAGCTCGATATATGCCGTCTCCTTTATGGAGGCGGTTTTATTTCTTTTAAAATCCGTTTGTCGGGCGGTAGTGGTGGGGAGGAAACAGGAGAAAACGCTCAGCTTCTTGTCCCACCCGCTGAGGGATTCACTGCCCGTCTCCATGAAAAAAAGCGAAACCCGCGTCCAAAGTGGTCCATTCAAGAGGTGTCTCAGAGGTGGACGCTAAAAGCTTGTTTCGCTTTTTTTCATTACACCTCGGTCGGTGTACCAAAGATCTTCGCTTATTTCTCCTGTTTCCTCTACGAGCTTTCCGTGTTATCCGATTTATTAAATCCTTAAAAGAACGAAGAATCACATCTGTTACGACAGAGAAGAATATTTCCAGACGTAGCGACTTGTGGAGTCCTACCGAGCGGAGAAGGGATTCGCGGGCAAAAGAAACGCAACGTGCCCGTGTTACGAAGCGACTACCACTTTTGCGTTTCCCCGCGAATCCCTTCGGAGCGGGCAGTCTTAGCCCCCAGCAGGACGGAGCCTGGAGCCTAGACTGGAAATATTCTTCTCTTCACCGCAGCCACATTTTAGGATGATATATTTATTGAGATTAGAAAAGGCACTTCATAGGAAGCGCCTAAGATAAAATTACTTCATTGATTCTATTACTTCTAACAAATCTGCCTCATTGATGGAAGGAAGCTCATCCGCCTCCGTTATATTTTCAAATTCAGCGTCTGACTGATTTGATCTTAAGCCTTTCGAACTGGTCATTTTAAATAATTGATTAGGTGTGTTTGGAATATAAGTATATTTCTTCAATTCATCATCATATTCACCGCTCAAAAATAACAGATATTCACCTTTCTCTAACTCGTGATAGTCCGCGTCAACCACGTTAGCAAGCTCTTTATTGTCACCTAAATCTAGACCGATAAGACGATAAAGTTCGATACTTTCACCTTCCGTTATCTTGGCGTCAGAAAGGTTGCTATATAGTTTATCCACTTGTACTTCGTAGACATTATAAACAACAGTACCCACTTTTTCTTGCCTAAACTCAGATGGTACTTTTCCTTTTATGATTACATTAGCTTTTTTGACTATTTCTTCAGTAGAGCTAAATGTTCTAGAAAGAGCAACGCTATGAGAGTTTGAAGGGTTTAATTCTTTATACATCAGCGCAGAACCAACACCTACAATTACTGCTATCACAGACACAATAGCAATCAATTTTTTCAACATTCACACATCCTTTCCATAATTAGTTGTTGTCGTAGAGACCTCTAAGCTCTTTTTTGTCATACTTTGTAGGACCATGGATATCCCAGTCAAATACATCTTTGTTATCCATTATGGAATCTACACTTGTATCTTCAGGATGGGCAAGACCAAGTGTATGGCCGAATTCATGAGTCATCGTTTTTATCGTATCATCCATATCAAGATCGTCACACATAGACTTTACTATTATTATGTTGGCTGAAGCATATGGAGAGCGATTCATCCTGCCGTTTTCATCATAGGGTATTCCAAGTCCATATGTACCAAGCCTATAAAGCTCCTTTTCGGTTCTTGAATCTGGATGTTCTACAGAAATATAACCAGTTTCATTAGTATCTGCTGGAGAAAGGTTGATATTACTGATTGCGTTCCACTCGTCAGCAGCAGACCAAAGTAAATCCGAGTATTTTTCGTTTAAGTTGATATCTTCATATGTAACGTCATAGATGTCCCATTCTCCCCCTAGATAGTCAGCAAATGCACTTGTTGTAAAGAATGAAATCGAAGCAACGACAGTGAATAAACCAGCAGCAACTTTTGTCCTTTTACGTGACATAAAATATCCTCCTGATTAAGAAAATTTAACGCCAAATCCATACTATAGAATAAAACGATAATTGTAAATATTTGTAATTATATACTTTTAGAATCAGTATGAAAAATTACTTTCCGTGTTAGACGGGTTTTAAAAGCCTTAAAAGATGGAAGAATGCAATCTGCAACGACAGAGAAGAATATTTCCAGACGTAGCGACTTGTGGAGTCCTACCGAGCGGAGAAGGGATGAGCGGGCAGTCTTAGCCCACAGCAGGACGGAGCCTGGAGCCTAGACTGGAAATATTCTTCTCTCCTCTACAGCCACATAGAAAAAGACCCTTGTCCTAAAACAAAGGTCTTCTCCATTGAAAACATTATTCACCTAAATCAACGTTATGGTACACCTGCTGCACATCGTCCAAGTCTTCCAAAGCATCGATCAGCTTTTCGAACTGAGCTTGTACATCTTCTTCCAGCGTTACTTCGTTTTGTGGCAGCATGGTCAGTTCAGCTACTGTAAACTCATTAACGCCAGCGTTTTTGAGTGCTTCTTGTACAGCATGGAACTGTTCTGCATCTGCGTAAACAATGACAGCACCGTCTTCATCCAAAATGTCGCGCACGTCTACGTCCGCTTCCATCAAGATTTCCAGTACTTCATCAGAAGATTTGCCTTCAAATCCAAATACCGCTGTTGGGTCAAACATATAAGCAACCGAACCGGATACACCCATGTTACCGCCGTTTTTGTTGAAAGCGGCACGCACTTCAGGAGCTGTGCGGTTTACGTTGTTGGTCAGTGCATCCACGATGATCATGGAACCGTTTGGCCCGAAACCTTCATAGCGCAGATCGCTAAACGTTTCATCAGAGCCGCCCTTTGCTTTATCAATCGCGCGGTCGATAATCGCTTTCGGTACGCTGTACGTTTTGGCACGCTCCAGGACGACCTTCAGAGCACGGTTGGACTCTGGGTCCGGCTCGCCTTGCTTTGCCGCTACATAAATTTCCTTCCCGAACCTCGCGTAAATACGACTGGTGCTCGCGTCTTTCGATGCTTTCTTCTCTTTAATGTTGTTCCACTTACGACCCATAGTCCCACTCTCTTTCAATATGGCAGATTAAAAATATAAAAACTCCGGATTCCTTTTACACACTAGCCTATTATACCTCAATCTTATGAAATATGTTAAGCGGTGGAAGAATTTAAAAGCACAGCCCCTCATAAAGGAGAGCTGTGCTTTGTTTTACAATTTTACTTCTTGGTCAATCCTTCGTAAATCGTCTTGATATTCCATTCCATCATTTTGATGTACGTATCGCCATCTTCTCCCGGCTTTCCGAGAGAGTCCGTAAATACTTTCCCGACAATCGGTACACCAGTTTCATTCGATACCATCTCCATGCTGCGCGGATCGATACTCGTCTCTACGAACAGAGCCGGGATTTTTTTCGCACGGATCGTATCGACCACCTGTGTAACCTGCTCTGGTGTTCCTTGGTTCTCCGAGTTGATTTCCCAAATGTATGCCGCTTCAAAATCGTAAGCTTCGCTAAAATATTTGAACGCTCCCTCACTCGTCACAAGCAAGCGCTGTTCCTTTGGAATCTGGTTGTATTGCTTAACGGCTTCCTCATGCAGAGCAGTCAGCTGTTCGATGTACTTCTTGGCGTTTTGCTCATAGGTTTCCTTGTGCGCTGGGTCCACCTTGATCAGAGCATTTTTTGCATTCTCCGCATACTTGATGCCATTGCGTACATCCAGCCAAGCGTGCGGGTCTTCCTCGCTCTCTTTGCCTTTGGTTGTCAAGTGTTTGGCCGCTACACCCTCACTGAGTCGGAACACGGGTGCATCCGGACCTGATTTGCCTGCTGTGTTCATGAGATTATTGAACCAAGAGTTGCCCGCCTCCAGATTCAAGCCGTTGTAGAAAACAGCGTCTGCATCCGTCGTTTTTTGCACGTCAGCAGGCAGTGGATCATATTCATGTGGATTGGAACCAATCGGAGCGAGACTATGGATCTCTACCCGATCTCCCCCAACATTTTTCACGATGTCATACAGGATGGAATACGTAGTCACGACTTGCAGCTTGTCGCTATCTGATTTCGTGGGCTCGTTCGCACTTTGCGGAGCACCACACGCTGCCATTAATACGGTTGATACTAGAAAAACGAAAAACAGATTCCACTTCTTCATCACAATATTCTCCTTTACTTTGAGAGCTCGACTCGTTTTTGTCGCGCTCGGATTGATTTCCATACCACCCCGTGTTTTCGGGAGAAAAGAAAGGCCAGGAAGAATAACACAGTTGCAACCACGACAATCGTGGCACCAGAGGCCAAATTATAGGTAAAGCTAAAATAAAGGCCGATAACCGAAGACAGCATCCCAAAACCGCCAGCCAAAAAGATCATGATCGACAAACGGTCCGTCAAAAGATAGGCAGTAGCAGCCGGTGTAATCAGCATGGCGACGACTAACACGATTCCTACGGTTTGCAAGGAAGCGACAGTTACCATCGTCAACAAGGTCATCAGCAAGTAATGAATGAGGTTGTTACGCAAGCCGTAGGCAGCAGCAATGGTCGGATCGAACGAAGTCAGTAACAGTTCTTTGAAAAAAGCGTAAACTGTCACGATGACGACGATCCCGATGCCCACCGTCACCCACATGTCTGACGAACGCACAGCCAATACATTCCCAAACAAAATGTGATACAGATCGGTACTGCTTTTCAGCATCGTAACCATGATGATCCCGAGCGCAAAGGCTGACGTAAACAAAATCCCGATCGCCGTGTCGTTCTTGATACGGCTATTTTGGCTCACGTAGCCAATTCCAACCGCGGTGAGCACACCCGTTAAAACAGCACCCACGAAGAAATTGATTCCAAAAGCATAGGAGAGGGCCACCCCAGGCAAAACAGCGTGTGAGATGGCGTCCCCCATCAAGGACATTCCCCGCAAGATGATAAAGCTGCCAATGACGCCGCAGATTAATCCAACCACTACAGACGTAAACAATGCTTTTTGTAAAAACTCATACTGTCCAATTGCCATCAAGAAATCCATTATGCAAGCACCTCGGTCTTTTCGAGAAATGGTAGTTGATAGGAATACGCTCTCGACATGACTTCTCGATTTAGCACTTCATCGACCGTACCGAACTTGATCAATTCTTTGTTCATTAGAAGAAGCTGATCAAAATACGCATATGCTTTGGACAAGTCATGATGGACGACGACAATCGTTTTGTCCTGAAACTGCAGCTCTTTCAAAATGCGAATGATGGTGTCCTCGCTGGCCACATCAATCCCCACAAACGGCTCGTCCAGAAGCAGCAGCTCCGGTTTTTGCGCAAGTGCCCTTGCGAGGAAGACACGCTGTTGCTGCCCACCGGAGAGCTCCCCAATCTGCCTGTCGCGGAAATCCTCCAACCCTACTCTTCTCAAGCATTCCAACGCCCACACTTTTTCCTTTTTTTTCGGAAATTTGAACAGTCCGACACTTGGGTATGTCCCGATGAGCACTGTATCCATGACCGTGATCGGAAACGTCCAATCAATCATGCTCCGCTGTGGTACATAGGCAATTTTCTTCCGGAATTCATTTGTCTCTTTCCCAAAAATCCGCACATTCCCCTTATCTCTCGGAATGAGGTCCAAGAGCGCTTTGATCAGGGTTGACTTCCCTGCCCCGTTTGGACCGATGATTCCAACCATGCTCCCTAGCTCAACGTCAAACGAGACATCCCGAACAACTTCGTTCCCAAAATAAGAGACATGCAGGTCCCTTACCGCGATAGCAAATTCCATAATTCTTCCCTCCAAATAATAGCCCGTTATATGATCCCGTCCAAAAGCCGATGGTGAAACGGGTAATTCCTATATGCACACATGCCTATACACAACAATGTAGTCTTGTGCCAATAATATTTACCACGGAAAACTAATGTGCTTGTGTATAAAAAAGTTGCCCTAATGCAAAATTAAATGATTTTCATTATCATGTCAATATATTCTTTTTTCTGAAATACAAAAAAAGTGCAGCTCTTGTTTAAAAGAACCAATACTTCCAAAATGTACCTATTTCGTTCATAATTAAAAGCTTTTTTCTATAAAAATAAATAAACATATGTGAAACAACAATAGTTATGTTAATATGAAGATTATCTGTTTGATAAAAATCTAAAAATTAAAAACTTACTAAAAATAAGAAAGAGGTGGATCGTATGCAGGATCAAAACTTGGCGAGAGGTCTAAAAAACAGACACGTACAACTCATCGCGATCGGCGGTGCAATCGGAACAGGATTATTTTTGGGCGCTGGAAAATCGATTCATTTGGCCGGCCCATCCATCTTATTTGCTTACTTGATTACGGGCATCATCTGCTTTTTAATCATGCGCTCACTCGGGGAGCTCCTCTTGAGCAATTTGAATTACCATTCTTTTGTGGATTTCGTCAAAGACTATTTGGGGAACATGGCCGCATTTGTCACGGGCTGGACTTACTGGTTTTGCTGGATTTCCATCGCTATGGCCGACCTGACAGCTGTCGGTCTGTATACGCAATTTTGGTTTCCGGATATACCGCAGTGGATGCCAGGCTTAATTGCCCTCGTGATTTTGTTAATCATGAACCTAGCTACGGTGAAGCTTTTTGGAGAAATGGAATTTTGGTTCGCGCTTGTAAAGGTCATCGCGATTCTCGCCCTGATTTTTGTCGGCGTCTTCATGATCATCAAGGGCTTTTCTACGAATGCAGGTGCATCCAGCTTCACGAATCTCTGGAGTCATGGCGGTATGTTTCCGAACGGCTTCAATGGGTTCCTTCTCTCCTTCCAGATGGTCGTGTTCGCATTTGTTGGGATCGAGCTCGTCGGTTTGACAGCTGGTGAAACAGAAGACCCAAAACGAGTCATTCCAAAAGCGATTAACCAAATCCCGATTCGGATTTTGATTTTCTACGTTGGTGCACTCATCGTCATCATGAGCATTTATCCTTGGAACGCGATCAACCCGTTGGAGAGCCCATTCGTGCAGGTCTTCGCAGCGATTGGTATTGCAGCCGCTGCTGGTATCGTCAACTTCGTGGTACTGACTTCCGCTGCTTCCGCATGTAATAGCGCCATTTTTAGTACAAGCCGGATGGTTTATTCCCTTGCCAAAGAAAAGAATGCACCAGTGCCCCTTACCAAACTGACTGCCAACAAGGTCCCGGCAAATGCACTGTGGTTTTCGACAGTTGTTATCCTTATCGCAGTTGTATTGAATTACGTCATGCCAGAAGGCGTATTTACACTGATCACTAGCGTGTCGACCGTTTGCTTTATCTTTATTTGGGGAATTACCGTTGTCTGTCATTTGAAATATCGCAAAACGAGACCAGATTTAGCAAAAGCGAATTCATTTAAAATGCCGCTCTATCCTTTTGCCAACTACCTGATCCTGGCATTCCTTGCCTTCGTTCTGGTCGTGCTAGCACTCGCGGATGATACACGAGTCGCCTTGTTCATCACACCTGTATGGTTTATCCTGCTCGTCGTGATTTACAAACTACGGAAAACGAAGACAACTGAAATAGAGGTAGCAGAAAACTAAGCAGCGCCTCCTATTTTCACTTTCAACATCGGTGAAAATGGGAGGTGCTTTATTTTGGAATGTCCTCGTGTTGCTCCCCTTCAAATATCCCTTCGATCACAAGTCCTTTCTTGCACTTAAGATAGTACATAAACGGATAATAGGAAACGAGGCCAAACAGAACTGCGCTCAAGCCATACAGCAGTGGTACAGAAAGCAAGTGCAAGATTCCTGCTCCCCATCCTTTCACCTGCATACTGAAAAGAATTGCTTCCGCAGCGCCCAACTGCCCTATTACGAGAAAAAATAGAAAACGGTAGGCCGCATCCAAAACCCCGATCGAAACCCCAGCTCCCACGCACAGCTTTAGATAGGACGATATTTTTATGTATGTGACTTTTACACTCGTCATCCACCGCACCCCTTTTTCAAAATTTTTTCTAAAAGAAAACTAGCTTCCTTCCGCTTCGATGTGTACTATATGTAAAAAACCAAATCCAGCATGAGGTGATAGTAAACATGACACAGCAGCATTCGTCCTATGCAAGACCTCCACTCGCAGATTGCATTCCTGATCTCGTTGCCTTTTCCAGAGGGGAGAAAAAAGCGACCCTCTTCATCCATAACGGCACGCTCGTCAATGTTCTCTCCGGTGAAATCTTGCCGAATATGTCCGTCGCTGTCGTTGGTACCCGTATCGCTTATGTCGGTCCTTTTGTGGAAGGGATGACAGATGAATCCACCAAGATGATCGATGCAAAAGGAAAGTATATGGCACCTGGACTGTTGGACGGGCACTGTCATATCGAGAGCAGCATGCTGTCCGTAACGCAGTTCGCCAATGCGGTATTGCCGCTCGGAACGACAGGCGGCTTTTTCGACGCCCATGAGATCTCGAATGTTCTCGGACTACCTGGTTTGCGCATCATGCTGGATGAGGCGAGACAAACACCGATGGCTGCTTACATGCAGGTCGCTTCCTGCGTTCCTTCGACGGATGCTTCCTTTGAAACGGCTGGAGCAGAATTCGGACCAGCAGAGGTCGCAGAAGCATTGAGCTGGGGACCGGATATGATCGCACTCGGAGAAGTCATGAACTTCCCTGGCGTCGTGTACGGTGACCCGAAAATGATTGGAGAGATTCAAGCGACACTGCGGGCGGGAAAAGTAGTAGATGGTCACTATACATGGCCTTCAAGCGATCCGCGTCTGGCTGCTTATGCCGCTGCGGGTGTATCCGGCTGCCATGAGTGTGTGACCAGCGAAGATGTCGCACAACGCGTACGCCTCGGCATGTATGCCAAAATGCGCCGCGGCTCTGCCTGGCACGATGTTGCAGCAACGATCAAAGCACACACCGAACAGGGCATTGACTCCCGCCGCATGATGCTCGTATCCGATGACCGCATCTGTGATTCGTTGAAAGAAGAAGGACATATGAACTTCATCGTCCGACACGCGATCTCGCAAGGAGTGAAGCCCGTTACGGCCTTCCAGATGGCGACCATCAATACAGCAGAACGATTCGGTGTCGCAAGAGATGTAGGTTCGATCGCACCGGGTATGATCTCCGATATCATTTTGCTCGACGGAAATCTGGCTGATGTGAATGTCGTGATGACGATCGCGCGCGGTGAAGTCGTAGCAGAGAATGGAGAAATGACGCTCGAACTACCTCCGTTCCCTTACCCTGCATTTGCTGTCAACTCTGTGAAAATCAAAGCTGATCTCAATCCATCTGACTTCATCATCAAGACCCCTCTTCCGTCTGGGACGATCAAGACCCGCGTAGCAGTTGTCCGCGAAAATCATGTAGAGACGGATGAAGTATTTGTGGACATAGCTGTCGCAAATGGTGAGCTTCAGATTACGTCAGAGAGCACCTTGTGCAAAATGGCTATTTTCGAGCGCCATGGGAAAACAGGCGGCTCTGCCATCGGGATTGTCGGCAATGTCGGATTTAACCAGCCAGCAGCGATTGCCATGACTGTCGCCCATGACTGCCATAACGTGCTTGTCATTGGAAACGACGATGAGCGGATGGCACAAGCAGCAAATGCTGTGATTGGCATGCAAGGCGGTATCGCTGTCGTGACTGGAGACGGCGAAATTGTGGAGCTTCCGCTGCGTTTAGCCGGACTGATGTCGACCGAGCCTTATGAAACCGTTGTGAAGCAATCCATGGAGATTAGCCAAGCATTGGTGAAGGCGGGCTGCACGATGAATTACGCCTTTATGACATTGTCTTTGCTTGCTCTGGTCGTCATACCGACCTTGCACATATCGGATACGGGCTTGATTCGCATTTCAGATGCGGGATTTGAGCGGGTATCACTATTTGTAGAATAACGAAGACATCCCCTCTTTTGCATATGTGCAGGAGGGGGTTTTCTCTTTTGGCTACCCTATTCGTCGACCAGCTGAACCACTTTGCATAATTGATAGAAATAGAAAACCCCACGCATTTGTACGCGATTCATCTGATCTAGATAGCGCAGCGTTTCCAAAGCGATGTTTCGCGCCTCTTTTACATCCTCTTCATTCATGTTCGCGATGGCTTGCTTTAGCTCCACAACTGATAAGGAATAGACAGCAGGTCGTAGCGTACGAAGCAGCATGATTTTGCGAATTTGCGAGCGATTGAAGAGACGGTAGCCATTTTTCTCATCGCGAGAAGTCGTAATGAGTCCAATCTTTTCCCAGTGACGAATGGTTGAGCTGGGCAGTGAAGTCATGGCTGCTACCTCCCCAATCGTCATCCATTCGCTGTTTTCAGCTTTCTCGTACTTTCCTGCTCCACCGTCTTCGAGCATTACCAAGTTTCGTTCGGCTAACTGCTTGTCCCTCTGTAGATTGGCCTGAGCCTCATTCACACGCCACAGAGCAGCCTGCAACTGCCTATCCTGAATCAGTCGCATGACCTGAGCCGTCGTTTCCATCCCAAAGCCGGGAGACATAGCTTGAATACAGGTAAAATAAGCGACATGCTCCTCCGTATACTTCCGGTAGCCGCTCGCTGACCGATCCACAGTCGGAACCAGCCCATGTGCTTCGTAATTGCGCAAGGCGCTTGTGCTCAGCTTCAGCTTACGTGCAATATCAATAGGGCGCATGGCAACCACAAGCCTCCTTCCCGACTTTCTTTGATAAAGATTAAAGCTCAGTTGTAAAGTTATTTCAATCTTAACCCTCTTTATTCCTTTTTCTTTAGTTGGACCTTAGAATTCGCACGAATGTTGTAAGATGAATGTGAAAAGTGGAAGGAGGCGCATTAACCAATGCACAAAGCTGAATTCGAACGGCAACTGACAACGCTCATGCAAAAGGGCTATCCTGAAATGGCGGGCATGACAGCAGATGAGTTTAGGAGAAATCTAGCCCCGCTGCAATCACTGGCAGAAGCTCTCCCCATTCTAGAAGATTCCCAACAAGAGGGACTCGTCCCCTTTGTTCTCGTTGTGAAAGGCGAATGGTTCGACGGAGAAAAAGCGATGCAAGCCATCGAGCGGAAAAAGAAAGCTGGCTTCAGTGTCATAGATGCAGAAGAAATCCGGCGGTTTACACCCATCGAGGGCATCGAGATTCCTATAGGAATGGCTTACCTGATGACCGGAATTGATACGGGGAAAGAGACGTTGAACGTCACTCCGAATGAAGCGATGCCCATCCTCTTGGAGCAACAACGTTCTCCGCTCACGCTGGAGGAAGGGATAGCCCTGATCACTCACTTCCCGGATCTGGTAAAGACAAACAACGGCTTTTCTCTTCTCGGATCTCGTTGTGGCGACCGACGTGTTACGGCCATGTGGATCAGTGAAAATAAACCGAAGCTAGGCTGGTGCTGGGCCGGCAATCCCCATACGTGGCTCGGTTCTGCTTCCTGCCATGCTCGTTTGGACGAAAATAAACCTTGAAGCTCTAAACTGTCCCCTTTGTAAAGGACACTTTTAAAAAAGTCTAGGCAACGTTAAGA
>NZ_JBEAES010000032.1:0-63671 GCF_050477165.1 Brevibacillus sp. FIR094
GCTGAAAGCATCTAAGCGTGAAGCCCCCTCCAAGATGAGACTTCCCACAGCGCAAGCTGGTAAGACCCCTCATAGACGATGAGGTTGATAGGTTCGGTGTGGAAGCGCGGTAACGCGTGGAGCTGACGAATACTAATCGGTCGAGGACTTATCCACACACTTAGCAATCATGCGTATTCAGTTTTCAGGGAATGAAACTAACCTCTTTACCCCAGAATGGGTAAGGAGGTTTTTCGTTTTTATAGCAAAAAGTCAAACTCGCGATTATTTTGTCGATAAGTTAGGCCGAATGACCGACAAGTTCCCTCTTGCAGACGGGTCTTGGGGTAGACTAACATGAGAAGGTAGCTGATCCAGGCGTTGGAGTAGGCGAGGTTATGAAGGAGAATCGTTCATGAAAAAAATTCTAATCTTTTCCGCTTCCATCGGTAACGGACACAACCAGGCAGCGCGGGCCATGCAAGAAAGCTTGGCTGAGAGTGGTTGCACATCAATGATCATCGATACGTTGGAATATATTAGCCCCACCTTTCACAAGATTTTGCTGGAAAGCTATATGAATCTGTTAAGGCTGTCACCCAAGATGTGGGGGAGAATTTACCATAATACAGAAAAAACCCGTTTCTTCGATATGAATGTGCTGATGAATAAATTATTGGCAAACAAACTGAAAAAGCTGATCAACAGTGTACAGCCTGATGCCTTTATTGCTACGCATCCGTTTGCAAGTTGTATGCTCTCCGTACTGAAAGGGAGAAATGATTGGAAGGAACCAATCTATACGATCATTACTGACTATACCATCCATCCTTCATGGATTAATCACCATATCAATTATTACTTCATCGGCCATGAACAACTGTATTACCTGTTAGATGTTTATCGACAGGACCATCAAAAATTCATTCCGATGGGCATACCCATCATGAAAAAATTCAGCTTGCCATTGGACCCTGATTTGATTCGACAAAAGCTAGGCCTCGCTCCTGGACAAAAGAGCATTATTCTTTCAGGGGGCGGATTGGGTCTCGGCTCGATGGAAAAGGTATTAGATGGGCTAGAAGAGATTAACATTCCTCTGAAAACCTTTGTGTTAACAGGGACAAATGACAAGCTGTACAATAAAGTGATAAACCGTACGTATCGCCATGAAGTCGTTCCACTAAAATTCATCAATAACTTCCACGAATACTTGGAGACGGCTGATTTAATTGTCACCAAATCAGGCGGACTTACATCAGCTGAAGTAATGAGTAAACGGGTACCCATGATTATTTACAACCCTCTGCCTGGACAGGAAGAGAGGAACAGCCACTTTTTGCTCAATAATGGATGTGCGGTACATGCCAATCTGTCGGAGCAATTGATTTACTTTATCGATGAACTATTGCATAGCCCGTCCAAGGTGGACTATATGCGCAGAATGGGACAGAAAATCTCGAAGCCAGATGCTGCACAACGAATTACCGAGTTTATCATGGATGATATGAATATGTTGCCAGGAGAAGTAGAATAGCTGCCTAGCCAGACAAAATGGAGGAACCCATGACTGTACCATTCGCCATATTATTTGATATGGATGGCACGTTACTGCAAACAGAAAAGTTGTCGACACCCGCATTTATTCGAACGTTTGACCAGCTTCGTCAAAAAGGGCTATGGCAAGGGGAAACCCCTGACGAGCGTGAACTGATCAATGTACTGGGAATGACGATTGAGCAGATCTGGGACAAATTGCTACCGGGCGCGAGTGAAGAAGCCATTCGCTCAGCAGACGCTTTCTTGCTAGATAATGAAATCCAGTTACTCAAAGAAAGAGTGACCGAGCTATATCCGGATGTAAAATCAACCTTGGAAACGCTACGTGAGAAAGGATTTGTTTTGTTTGTAGCAAGCAATGGGCAGGAAGAGTACATCGATGCCATTTGTGAGGAATACGAGTTAAAGCCGCTGATGACCGATCTGTACTCAGCCGGCCGTTTCCGTACACATTCCAAAAATGACCTGGTTGCAAAATTGTTGTCTGATTACAAAATCGGGCAGGCCATCATGGTAGGAGATCGTCACTCCGACGTGGAAGCAGGCAAGACAAACGGTTTATTTACCATTGGATGCGACTTTGGTTTTGCCAAACCAGGCGAGCTTGATGGGGCAGATGTCATCATTACCAGCTTCACTCAGCTACTGAATCATTTGCCATCAATCGACACCAATACACAAGAACAAACATAAACCATTCCTCAGGGAGTGGTTTTTTTGTTGATCATGTCCAAGTTTCAAGCGACCTTCTTTTGCCCACACTAGAATGTGTAAGGGACACTTGCGGGTACGCACTAAACCCATTATAATTAACGTCAAAGATAGTCAAAGTCAATAGGCAACCTCATAAGAACATACACAGAGGAATAGGAGGCGATGACTTGCGTAACATCTCGGACATCATTGAACATCACTTGAAAAGCATCATTACAAACAGTCCCAATGGATTGATCGAGATTCAGCGTAGTGAGCTTGCCGACCATTTTCAATGTGTGCCGTCTCAGATCAATTACGTCATCAATACGCGCTTTACCGTTCAAAAAGGATACATTGTAGAGAGTAAGCGCGGGGGCGGCGGGTATATTCGCATACGCAAGGTGCAGATTGTCAGCAAAGCACGCTTGCAGGAATTGCTAACAGAAGAACTGATTGGTGAGAGCATTAGTCAGAGCGTGGGAAACGCGATCGTAGAAAGACTATTAGAAGAAGGATTAGTCAACATCAGAGAAGCCACCTTGATGAAAATCGCTACCTCGCGAAACGTATTGACGCTAGAAGCTGAATTGCGGGATCGTTTGCGGGCAAATATTTTAAAGCAGATGATCGCAGCAATCTTGTTGAAGTAAAAGGAGGTATGATGTTGTGAACTGTGAGGAATGCGGAAAACGACCGGCGACACTTCATTTGACGAAAATCGTCAATGGCGAAAAAACCGAATACCATATTTGCGAGCAGTGTGCTCATGAAAAAGGGGACGTCTTTACCGGCTTTCACAACTTCAGCATCAACAATCTCCTGTCAGGACTTTTAAAATTTGATCCCATGCAAAAGAATGGACGCGAAACGGCAACGAATAAGCCGCTTCAATGCGAAACATGTGGACTCACATATTCTCAATTTAGTAAAAGCGGCCGATTTGGCTGTAGTGATTGCTACACCTTTTTGGGTGATCGACTGGACCCCCTTTTCCGCCGGATTCACGGAAACACACAGCATAGTGGAAAAGTACCAGAGCGTACCGGTGGCAAACTGAAGATCCGTAAAGAGCTGGAGCAACTAAAGCAAGCGCTGCAAAGTCATGTCGCCAGTGAAGAGTTCGAGAAGGCAGCAGAAATGCGTGATCGAATTCGAGCATTGGAACAAAAAATGGCCCAATCGTAGCAAGGGAGGTTAGCTGGTTATGTCCCAAAAGCAGTTTATGCAAAACCCGTGGAGCAATTGGATGAAAGGAGAAGGTCCTGATTCCGACATTGTCATTAGTACACGGCTGCGTATCGCCCGTAACCTGCGCCAGCACCCCTTTCCGTTAATGGCAACGGACTCGCAGGGCGAGGAAGTCGTCAGAAAGGTAACGGAAGTAAGCGATTCGGAGGCAATGCGCAAAAGGCATCAGCTTCAGGTCATCCAAATGGACCAAATTAACCCGTTAGAAAAAAGGGTGCTCGTTGAAAAGCATCTGATTAGCCCTCATCTGGCAGAGGAATCTCGCAAAGGTGCCGTATTACTTCGTGAAGATGAGTCCGTCAGCATTATGGTTAATGAAGAAGACCACATTCGAATACAGGTACTATTACCCGGGTTTCGTTTGAACGAGGCATGGGAAATAGGAACGAAGTTAGACGACATTTTTGAGAAAAACTTGAACTACGCTTTCGACGAAACACGAGGATATCTGACAAGCTGCCCAACCAATGTGGGTACGGGAATTCGTGCATCTGTGATGTTGCACTTGCCGGCTCTGGTGATGACGCAGCAGATCAGCAGAATTTTACAGGCAATTAATCAAGTTGGTCTAGTCGTTAGAGGAATTTACGGAGAGGGCAGCGAAGCTCTAGGGAATCTTTTTCAGTTATCCAATCAGGTCACACTGGGGATGTCTGAGTCGGATATCCTTTCCAATCTCTACGGTGTAGCTAGACAAATTATTGAGCAAGAGCGTGTGGCACGTGCTTATTTGCTGGAGCATACTCGGGTTTCTTTGGAGGATCGGATTTTTCGGTCGTATGGCATCCTGATGTACGCTCGCACGGTAGAGTCCAAGGAGGCAGCTCAGCGTCTGTCCGATGTACGTCTGGGGATTGATCTAGGCATCATTCCTAATGTATCTCCGCTGGTCCTAAACGAACTGTTAGTCACGACACAGCCAGGGTTTTTACAGCACCACGCTGGACAAAAGCTCACTCCGGACCAACGCGACGAAAGAAGGGCCAGGCTGATCCGCGAACGTCTGCGCATAGTAGAATCACAAGAGTAACGTAATGGTATCACGCAATTGTTAACCTATAGAGAAAAAACACGGTTATACGGAGGTGTACGATATGATGTTTGGACGTTTTACAGAACGAGCACAAAAAGTACTGGCGCTTGCCCTGGAAGAGGCGGTTCGTCTCGGACACAAAGATATTGGGACAGAGCATGTGCTGCTGGGACTTATTCGAGAAGGCGAAGGGATTGCGGCGAAGGCACTGCAATCACTTGGGCTTGGCCTCGATAAAATCCAGAGTGAAGTGGAGTCGTTAATCGGGCGAGGAACAGAGCAGTCCGGTAGTAATTACACACCAAACTATACACCTCGCGCCAAAAAGGTTATTGAACTATCGATGGACGAAGCCCGCAAACTGGGTCATACCTATGTGGGGACTGAACATATTTTGCTTGGCTTGATTCGTGAAGGAGAGGGCATTGCTGCGAGAATCATGAACAATTTGGGCGTTAGCCTGAACAAGGCACGTCAACAGGTGCTCCAGCTTCTTGGCAGCTCGGAAATGATGGCATCTCATCAACCGTCTGGAGGGAACCCAGCGGCGAATACGCCGACATTGGACGGCTTGGCAAGGGATCTGACAGCAATCGCTCGTGATGGTGGGTTGGACCCGGTCATCGGTCGCCAAAAAGAAATCGAGCGTGTGATCCAAGTACTTAGCAGACGTACTAAGAATAACCCTGTTTTGATTGGGGAGCCTGGCGTCGGGAAAACAGCTATCGCAGAAGGTCTTGCCCAAAAAATCGTGAACAACGAAATTCCAGAGACCCTTCGTGATAAGCGCGTCATGACACTCGATATGGGAACCGTTGTTGCGGGAACCAAGTATCGCGGTGAGTTCGAAGATCGTCTGAAAAAAATCATGGACGAAATTCGCCAAGCAGGAAACATCATCCTGTTTATTGATGAGCTGCATACCTTGATTGGTGCGGGTGGAGCAGAAGGCGCAATTGATGCTTCCAACATTTTGAAGCCTGCTCTGGCACGTGGCGAGCTACAGTGCGTAGGTGCCACTACGCTGGATGAATATCGCAAGTACATCGAAAAAGACGCGGCACTGGAGCGTCGTTTCCAACCGATTCAGGTTGATGAACCGACGGCGGAGGATGCGATTCGTATCCTGCATGGCCTTCGTGATCGTTACGAAGCCCACCATCGTGTCAAAATTACCGATGAAGCAATCGAGCAGGCAGTAAAACTGTCTGACCGCTATATTACGGAACGCTTCCTGCCTGACAAGGCAATCGACTTGGTCGACGAGGCGGCATCCAAAGTTCGCTTGCAATCCTTTACGGTTCCACCAAACCTCAAAGAGCTGGAGGGACGTCTGGAAGAGGTGCGCAAGGAAAAAGACGCTGCCGTACAATCACAAGAATTCGAGGAAGCAGCAGCACTTCGCGATCAGGAGCAAAAGCTGCGCGAAGAACTGGATAAAACGAAAAAAGACTGGAAAGAGCGCCAAGGCCAGCTGAACATGGAGGTTACGCCGGAAGACATCGCACAAGTAGTGGCGAGCTGGACGGGTATCCCTGTGTTGAAACTGAAGGAAGAAGAAACCGAGCGCTTGCTGAAGATGGAAGAGATTTTGCACGATCGCGTCATTGGCCAAGATGAAGCAGTCAAATCCATCTCGCGTGCGATCCGCCGTGCCCGTGCTGGTTTAAAAGACCCGAAACGCCCGATCGGCTCGTTTATCTTCCTGGGACCTACCGGTGTGGGTAAAACCGAATTGGCTCGTGCCGTTGCAGAGACGCTTTTCGGCGACGAGGATGCCATGATTCGTGTAGATATGTCCGAGTACATGGAGAAGCATTCCACCGCTCGTCTGGTAGGTGCCCCTCCTGGCTATGTAGGCTTTGACGAAGGTGGTCAGCTGACCGAAAAAGTGCGTCGCAAGCCTTACTCCGTCATTTTGCTGGACGAAATCGAGAAAGCTCATCCAGACGTATTCAACATCCTGCTACAAGTATTGGATGATGGTCGTCTGACGGACTCCAAGGGACGTACCGTCGATTTCCGCAATACGGTTGTCATTATGACTTCCAACGTCGGAGCCAGCATGATCAAGAAAAATACGACGCTCGGCTTCACGACCAACGATTCGGAAAGAAAGTATCAGGATATGAAGGACAAAGTCATGGATGAGCTGAAGAAGAGCTTCCGTCCTGAGTTCTTGAACCGTATCGACGAAGTCATCGTATTCCACTCTTTGGAGCAAGAGCACATCGAGCAAATCGTATCTCTCATGACAGATGAGCTGCGTAAACGTTTGAAAGAGCAAGACATTGATTTCCAATTGACCGAAGAAGCCAAGAAAGTATTGGCAAAAGAAGGCTTTGATCCGGCCTATGGTGCACGCCCGCTGCGTCGTGCTATCCAGCGCCACATCGAGGATAATTTGTCCGAGGAATTGCTCAAGGGCACGATTAGTAAAGGCGATACCGTCAATATCGAAGCCGAAGAAGGCAAGCTGGTTGTTAAGCGTCTCGAAAAAACGAAATCATAAGCTGGGTTGAAACGTAATAGAATGCCTCCTGATTCGGGAGGTATTCTTTTTTTGGGCGCGTAATTATGATAAAAGTAGAGAAAGAAATCCAAGTGAGGGTGCGACTATGTCAAAGTATAAAACGAAATACGCGTGTCAAGAATGTGGCTATGAATCGCCAAAATGGATGGGAAAATGCCCAGGGTGCAGCAGTTGGAACACCTTGGTGGAGGAAGTGACGGTAAAAACTGCACATCGTCACGAAGGGATGAGCGGCGGCCAGCGCCAATCTGCGATTCCATTGACCCAGGTAGCCAGTGAAGAAGAGCCACGCATGGATACGACAATCGGAGAATTGAATCGTGTTCTTGGTGGCGGACTTGTTCCGGGTTCACTCATTTTAGTTGGGGGGGACCCCGGAATCGGAAAATCGACATTGCTTTTGCAGACATCTTTTGCCTTGGCTCATCAAGGGGCGAAGGTTCTCTATGTATCTGGAGAGGAGTCGGCAAAACAAATCAAAATTCGCGCGGATCGACTCCATTTGCAAACGCCGCCGATGTTTGTATTGGCAGAAAATGATTTGGATTTGATCGAACAGCATATTAATCAAGTAGACCCGGATGTGCTGATTATTGACTCGATCCAGACCGTGTTTCACCCGACGATCCAATCGGCTGCTGGAAGTGTCGCACAAGTGCGGGAGGCGACTGCCCAATTGATGCGGATTGCAAAAGGGAAAGGAATTGGTACCTTCATTGTCGGTCACGTTACCAAGGAAGGCTCCATCGCCGGTCCGCGTATGCTTGAGCACATGGTAGATGCTGTTCTCTATTTTGAAGGGGAGCGCCACAATACGTTTCGAATTTTGCGCGCCGTCAAAAACCGCTTTGGTTCGACAAACGAAATCGGTATTTTCGAGATGAAGGATCGCGGTTTGGAGGAAGTGGCGAATCCTTCTGAGATATTTTTGGCAGAGCGTCCATTTGGTGTTGCGGGTTCCACGGTCGTAGCCAGCATGGAGGGCACACGTCCCGTTTTGGTTGAGCTACAAGCTCTCGTTGCCCCGACTAGCTTTGTAACCCCACGGAGAACGGCAACAGGGGTCGATCATCAGCGTGTGGCGATGATCATGGCAGTGTTGGAAAAGCGCATGGGCATGATGCTGCAAAATCAGGATGCGTATGTAAACGTAGCAGGCGGTGTCAGATTGGATGAGCCAGCGGTTGATTTGGCGATTGCCGTAAGCATTGCTAGCAGTTTCCGTGACCACGCTACCAATCCGCATGATGTCGTTATCGGAGAAATTGGCCTGACTGGTGAGGTGCGCGGTGTCTCACGTATTGAGCAACGAGTACGAGAAGCACATAAGTTAGGCTTTAAGCGTGTTATCATCCCGGAGAAAAACATCCGCGGTCTGGATGCGCCAGCAGATATTCAAGTAATTGGTGTGAGCAATATTGCCGATGCGTTGAACGAGGTGATAAGGAGGTAGGAGTGGGCATGCAGGGGAACATCAAAAGAGCTCCGCAATTCGGTGATGTGCTTCGTCTCGTGGCACCCGGTACACAGCTTCGTGAAGGATTGGAAAATGTTTTACGGGCTAAAACCGGGGGCTTGATCGTCATTGGGTGCGGTCCAGAGATGAAGACGATCGTCGATGGCGGTTTTTCCATCAATTGTGATTTTTCTCCTGCCCATTTGTATGAATTAGCGAAGATGGATGGGGCGATTATAGTAAGTGAAGACGCAAAACGCATCCTGTACGCGAATACGCAAATCTTCCCACCCTCCTCAATCCCTACGAGCGAGACGGGGACACGGCATCGTACAGCGCAACGGACAGCCATTCAAACGAACCATCTGGTCATTGCTATCTCTCAGCGTCGCAATGTGATCACGCTGTACCAGGGGAATTTCCGGTATGTCTTAAGTGAAATCAGTGTCATTTTGGCCAAGGCGAATCAGGCTGTATCTACCCTTGAGAAATACAAGGCCGTACTTGATCAAACATTGACGAATCTCGGTGCGTTAGAATTCGAGGAGCTCGTTACTTTACACGAAGTTGCCTCGGTTTTGCAACGGATTGAGATGGTGTTACGTATTAAGACAGAGGTCTCCAAGTACATATGTGAGCTAGGGGTAGAAGGAAGGCTCGTCAGTATGCAGTTGGAAGAACTGGTTTCAAACATTGAGGAAGAGGCACACATGCTTATCCGGGATTATTCCCGAGATCCATCCTATTCGCCTGATCTCGTGCTGCGGGACATGAAAAAATTGAACTCGGAGGAAATGCTGGAACTCACTTCTTTTTTGCGAACGCTGGGGTATTCCTCCAATGCCAGTATGCTGGATGAGTCCGTTTCCCCTAGAGGTTATCGGATCCTGTACAAGATCCGGCGTTTGCCCGTTACGATCATCTCAAATCTGGTAGAGCATTTTCATCATCTGCCGCGAATCATGATGGCAACGATTCAGGAATTAGACGAAGTGGAAGGCATTGGCGAGGTCCGAGCGAGAGCGATTAAAGAGGGGCTGAAACGGATTCAAGAACAAGTGTTCATTGACAGACACATTTAAAGTAGAATAGGATAAAGGCATTATTTGTATTCAGCATTTGCCTAGGGGACTTGGATAAAAACAAGGTCGACAGGATAACCTGCTCCTTACGCAAAAGAAATCAGGAGGTAGTCTATGTTCGTGAAATCGTTACCGAACATACTAACCGTAAGCAACTTGTTTCTGGGAGTTTTAGCAATTATTCTTGCGTTTCGAGGCGATCAATACGTCGAATATGCAGCGATCACAGTGATCATTGGTATGCTGGCAGACGGGCTGGATGGACGTGTAGCTCGTATGTTGAATGCCCAAAGCGAGTTCGGAAAGGAACTGGATTCACTTTCTGACGTCATTACGTTTGGGATTGCGCCAGCGTTCATCATGTATGTTGTCGTCTTGCAACACTTTGATTTGCTTGGGATTCTCATTACAGCCATTTTTCCGATCTGTGGTGCGCTGCGTTTGGCGCGTTTTAACGTACAGGCCGGGGTTCCGGGGTATTTCATCGGTTTGCCGATTACGGCAGCGGGGGGCGTACTGGCTACGCTCGCACTCTATCACCAAGTGTTCACTCCGGTATTGCTTGCCGTAAGTATGTTGCTACTTGCCTTTTTGATGGTATCAAAGGTCAAGTATCCTAACTTTAAAAAAGTGGGGATTCCAAAGTCTGCTTACTGGATCACACCCATTATCATCGCGATTGTGGTTGTTGTAGCGATTAAGTATCCGCAGCAATTTCCAAAAATCGTCTTCTTGCCACTCGCTTTTTATGCATTGTACGGAATAAAAAAAAACGTTGACTTTCTCGTCAAAAAATTACGTAAGCGTAAGAACAAAGAGGAAGAATCCGTACCGTTTGAATAGTTACGGCATAAAAAAACCCACACTTCAATGTGCGGGTTTTTCTTTTTTGTATGCAACTTTTTTTAGGGTTCATTCGTAATACGAGTAACGGACTTTTAAGACAGATTGAAGACACCCAAAGTATTCAGTCGGTTGGATTCTTTCTGAAGCACATCTTCTAGCTTAATGTCAGTAATATTGCACAAGGCAGTGAGGTAAAAGAGGTTTTTGCCAAGTTCAGCAGTAACTACATCGCGACAATGCTCGCACAGCGGTCCGTTAAAGTGGGTGTCCAAATGGGACTTGTTGTCCTCCAGATTCTTGTTCGAATCATACGTCTGTTTTTTGGCAACCACTTCGACACAGCCGCATTCGGTGATGGCTTTTGTCAGTGAACGGTTAATACGGGATGCCGTTTCCTGAACTTTGGACATGACGTCCAGTACGCTACGATGTCTGATTAAAAGCTCGGATACTTGCGTTTGAAAGTCGTCTATGTTTCGATTGTCCATCTGGTTCACCTCTGCTTTAGGCTGGTAGTATCGTCAAAATTTTCTATCATTACGATACTGACATTATAAGAAGGGAGTTAGCTCCCTGTCAATTTATCATCGAAGGAAACGAGTGTTCCCGGGTTGACGAGAAAATGACAACTATGTTAAAATTTTTGGCTATTTGACATGGCAAAATCTTTTTTGCTATAGTGAGGGAAAGTAAAATGAAGCATTATAATGATTTGGAAAAAAATAGGTTTTTACTTTTAGGCTTCTGTCTATATTAGTAAAAGGAGGTGAAGGCATGTTACGCCGAGTAGGAAAATTCATTTTTGTTTTGATTGGTGGCGGATTGGGGTATCGCTTTGGTGACGAACTGTTTTCGTTGCTCGATCCACTGTTAAACTTTGGTGTAGTAGCCGGATCGCAATATATTGGAGCTGTACTAGGTGCCATCTTGTTTTTCTTTTTAGCGAATTGGGTTGTGGATTATGTTCTGCGCATCGTTCGATGGGGTGAAGAGACACTCGTCAAAATGCCGGTTGTCGATGTGATGTTCGGAGCGATGGGGTTGATTAGTGGTCTTATTATTGCATTCTTATTATTCCTGCCCATCAGTAAAATTCCGATTCCATTTGTAGGAGATCTTTTGCCGTTAATCGTTTCCGGGTTGCTAGGTTATTTGGGCTTCCAGGTAGGATTTCGCAAGCGGGACGAGATTATGTCGGTATTTTCGATTGGACGTAAGGATAAGAAAAAGGATAGTGCAACAACTGCTGTTAACTTGGAAAACAAAATTCTCGATACAAGTGTCATCATTGACGGACGCATCGCAGATATTTGCCGTACCGGCTTTCTAGAAGGGGTACTGGTTATTCCGGGATTTGTGCTAGAGGAGCTGCAGCATATCGCCGATTCCTCCGATGTACTGAAGAGAAACCGCGGTCGTCGTGGTCTGGATATCTTGAACAAGATTCAAAAGGAAATGAAGGTAAAGGTTCAGATTTGGGAAGGCGATTTTGAAGAAGTATCCGAGGTGGACAGCAAGCTGATCAAGCTCGCAAAGCTCATTAACGGAAAGGTCGTAACAAACGACTTTAACTTGAACAAGGTATGTGAGCTGCAAGGTGTTGGGGTCTTGAACATCAATGATTTGGCGAATGCAGTCAAGCCTGTTGTTTTACCTGGGGAAGAAATGAACGTTCAAGTCATCAAGGATGGGAAAGAGCACGGTCAGGGTGTCGCTTATCTGGACGATGGCACGATGATTGTTGTAGAGGGCGGACGAGAATACATCGGGAACGACGTCGATGTTCTCGTAACGAGTGTACTGCAAACTTCAGCAGGACGTATGATCTTCGCCAAACCAAAGTTGCTGGAACGAGCGTTATAGAAAAGACAACAGGAGAGGGATGAATCAGTGAGTACGGGTGTCGTGATCGTTGCAGCCGGTTCGGGTAAACGAATGGGTGGACAACGAAACAAGTTGTGGTTACCGCTTGCGGGCGAGCCGATCTTGGCTCATACGGTACGTCTTTTTGCTACTCATCCCAACATTGATGAAGTTGTGCTAGTGGTGAGTGAAGCAGACTACGCAGAAGTATTGACCTTGATCTCGGCTGAAAAGCTGACGGTTGTGGTTACTCTGGGTGGAGCAGAGCGACAAGACAGTGTGAGAAATGGCTTGGCATCACTATCCGCAAATTGCGATTACGTACTAGTTCACGATGCTGCCCGTCCTTTCGTCACTCGCAAACAGATCAGTGACATGATCAAACAGGTGCAACAAGATCAGGCAACGATCATGGCAGTACCTGTCAAAGATACGATTAAAGTGGTGGGGGCAACAGGACTTGTAGAGTCAACCCCAGCACGGGAAAGCTTGTGGGCGGTTCAAACCCCACAAGCTTTTCGTATGTCTTTATTGCGAGAGGCACATCAGGCAGCAGAGGCAGCGGGGAAGCTGGGTACGGATGATGCGATGTTGGTTGAGTGGCTGGGTCATCCGGTATCGATTATGCACGGAAGCTATGAGAACATTAAGATTACTACGCCAGACGATCTGTGGTTTGGTGAAGAGATATTGCGGAAACGAAAGGGAGAATAGCTCATGCGTATTGGTCAAGGTTTTGACGTGCATCAATTAGTAGAGGGGCGTCCATGTATTATCGGAGGCGTCACCATCCCGTATGAAAAAGGCTTGCTAGGGCATTCTGACGCGGATGTTCTCCTCCATGCGATTAGTGACGCGATTCTTGGAGCGATTGGTGAGGGGGATATTGGCCGTCATTTCCCAGATACAGACCCGGCTTTCAAGGATGCGGATAGCGTAAAGCTGCTGGAGCATGTATGGAAGTTGGTTCGGGAGCGCGGCTACCGTTTAGGAAACGTGGATGCAACGATCATTGCCCAAGCGCCGAAGATGGCGCCGTACATCCCGCAAATGTGTGAGGTCATTGCACGCGTGCTGGAGGCAGAAGATCTCTCGCAAGTGAATGTGAAAGCGACTACCTCCGAGAAACTCGGTTTTACAGGCAGAGGGGAAGGAATCGCTGCACAGGCAGTATGCTTGCTTGTCAAGTAGAAGGGCAAGGTGTAACATAAAGCCTTAGATACGTTTTTACTTAGGTTAAGGTTATAGCCTTTTACATTTATAAGGATGGTGCTACCAATGGCGAAAGAAATTCGCACTCGTTATGCGCCGAGTCCTACGGGGCATTTACACATCGGCGGTGCGCGAACAGCGCTCTTTAATTATCTTTTTGCGAAACATCACGGTGGTTCGTTCATCGTTCGGATTGAGGATACGGACCAAACGCGCAATAAGGAAAATGCAGACGAAGAGCAAATGAAAAACCTGAAATGGCTCGGCGTAACATGGGAAGAGGGTACAGACGTTGGGGGACCATATGGACCGTACCGTCAAACAGAGCGCCTGGACATTTATCGGAAATATATCGATCAACTGTTGGCAGAAGGCAAAGCATACTACTGCTACGCGACAAAAGAAGAGCTGGATGCAGAACGTGAGGAACAGCTCGCGCGTGGAGAGACACCACGCATTCTGGAAAAGCACCGCCATGTAACGGACGAGCAGCGTGCTCAATACGAAGCAGAAGGGCGAGTGCCATCCATTCACTTCCTCGTTCAGGATGATCGCGAGTATGTCGTGAATGACCTGATTCGTGGCCAAGTAACATTTAACTCCAACGAGATGGGCGATTTCGTTATTTGCCGTCCGGATGGAATTCCTACATACAACTTCGCTGTTGTAGTGGATGACTATTTGATGAAAATTAGCCACGTCATTCGTGGAGAAGAGCATCTGTCCAACTCGCCTCGTCAATTGATGATTTATGAAGCGTTTGGATGGGAAGCGCCTGACTTTGCTCACTTGGCACTGATCCTCAACCAAGATGGCAAAAAGATGTCCAAGCGCGACGAGAGCATTCTTCAGTTCATTGAACAATACCGTGACCTCGGCTTCTTGCCAGAAGCAATCGTGAACTTCCTTGTTCTTTTGGGATGGTCTCCAGGTGGCGAAGAAGAGATTTTCTTAATGGAAGATCTGATCAAGCTGTTCTCAATGGACCGCGTGAATAAGTCGCCAGCTGTGTTTGATGCAACGAAGATGAACTGGATGAACAACTTCTATTTGAAGCGTCAACCGCTGGATATGATTACAGACATGTGTATCCCGCATCTGCAAAAAGCTGGCTTCATCGAAGAGAGTTTGTCTGCTGAGAAGCGCGAATGGGTTCGCAGTATCGTAGGCCTGTACCAAGAGCAAATGTCCTACTGTGCGCAAATCGTTCCGTTGGCGGCTCTTTTCTTCCTCGACGAAGTGGTGTACGATGAAGAAGCAACTCTGGTGCTAAAAGAACCGCAATTGCCGGAAGTACTTGCTTCCTTTGTGAAACACCTTTCTGCCCAGGGTGCATATAATGTGGATGTTATTAAAGCGGCACTCAAAGACGTGCAAAAGGAAACGGGTCACAAGGGCAAGGCATTGTTCATGCCGGTCCGCGTAGGAGCAACTGGTCAGGCGCATGGTCGCGATCTGGCGGAGACGTTGTATCTGCTTGGACGTGACAAGGTGATTGCACGTGCAGAGCAAGTAATTGCAAACGGTCAGTAAGTAATGGCTGGTTTTCTTTTATAAATAAGGAATGCGACGATCAGGAGAAGTACAACAGTCTGCACATCTACAGAGAGGATGGATAGGTGAGAGCCATCTGGTGTGCCCTGTATGGAAATGCCCCTGTGAGCAATGAGCTGAACCTATCTTTTTGAAAAGATATCAGTAGGCGCCATCGGCTTCCCGCCGTTATCGGGATATGAGCGAGATTTGCTCATGACTGTTGTTAGTTTTTCGCGACAGTGATGACGATCTAAGCAGAGTGGAACCACGGTAAACCCGTCTCTGTCCCTTCGTGTTTTGAGGGGATAGGGACGTTTTTTATTTTTTTGAAAGGTAGTTCAAAAAGTCGCTTCTTCAGGTTCTCGCTACTTTCTCGATGCTGAAAAGACAACTTTTTGAACCCTGGCATTGAGGTTGAATGTGAGCAGGTAAATCAGGCAGGAGGTGCCACCCAAAAATGTTAGCACAGATGAGAGATGACATTCATGCTGTTTTTGAACGAGACCCGGCTGCGCGAAGTACGCTGGAAGTCGTTATGACCTATTCCGGTTTGCACGCGATATGGGGGCACCGGATTGCCCACAGGCTCTGGAAGGCTGAGCTGTGTACACTCGCCCGAATTGTCTCTCAACTATCCCGTTTTTTCACGGGAATTGAGATTCACCCGGGCGCAACAATTGGCCGCGGCCTGTTCATTGACCATGGCATGGGTGTTGTGATCGGAGAGACGTGCGAAATCGGAGACCATGTAACGATTTATCAAGGGGTTACACTCGGAGGAACAGGTAAGGAAAAAGGAAAGCGTCACCCTACGATCGGCAATGATGTCATTATTGCTACGGGAGCAAAGGTGTTGGGCTCCTTCAAAATTGGCGATAATTCAAAGATAGGGGCTGGTGCCGTTGTCTTGCAGGAGGTACCGCCTAACTCGACCGTAGTAGGAATCAAGGGACGCATCGTCATCCAGGATGGCAAGCGGGTCAAAAATGATCTGGACCATGTAAACATGCCAGACCCGGTAGCGGATACGATTCGTATGATGCAAAAGGAAATTGATCAATTACGCAAAGAATTGGAGCTTTTGAGGGAGGATAAAAAGAACGATGGGCATTCAGCTGACTAACACGATGACGCGGCGAAAGGAACCGTTTTACACATTGGAGCCAGGAAAGGTAAAAATGTACGTGTGCGGCCCGACCGTGTACAACTACATCCACATTGGAAATGCGCGCCCTGCCATTGTATTTGATACACTGCGCCGTTACTTGAAATATCGTGGCTACGAAGTGACATTCGTGCAAAATATTACGGACGTAGATGACAAACTGATTCGGGTGGCGAATCAAGAAGGTGTCACTGTCAAAGAAGTGGCGGATCGATACACGGATGCGTACAATGCTGATCTGAAAGCACTGAACGTACCGCCACCTGATATTCAACCGCGAGTGATGCAGACAATTCCGGAGATCATTGAATTCGTACAAGGGCTGATTGAAAAAGGCTTTGCCTACGAGAGTGAAGGTGACGTTTATTTCCGCACGGGACGTTTTCAGGAATACGGAAAGCTTTCGCATCAACCGTTGGATGATTTGCAGGCAGGTGCTCGTGTAGAAATCAACGAGAAAAAGGAACATCCCCTGGACTTTGTCCTTTGGAAAGCGGCCAAGACCGGAGAAGTTACCTGGGACAGTCCGTGGGGCGAAGGAAGACCGGGATGGCATATTGAGTGCTCGGCAATGGCCCTGAAGTTTTTGGGTGAGGAAATCGATATCCATGCGGGCGGAACAGACCTTGTGTTCCCGCACCACGAGAACGAAATTGCCCAGTCGGAATGCTTTACGGGTAAAGTCTTTGCTCGTTATTGGCTACACAACGGCATGCTCAATATCGATAACGAAAAAATGTCCAAATCCCTCGGGAATTTCTTGCTTGCACGTGAGCTTTCAGAGAAGTTCGGCGGTCAGTTAATCCGCTTCTTCATGCTTCAAGGGCACTATCGCAACCCGATCAATTTTAGCGAAGAGTTGATCGAACAGGCGGCCAATGGTCTAGATAGAATTAAGACCGCGTATACGAATCTGTCCCATCGTCTAGATACCGTGCGCGCAGAAGAGCCGAATGATCAGGCGCAGGAGCAGGCACGAATCATTGGAGAGCTTCGTGAGCGTTTCATTTCTGAGATGGATGATGATATCAATACAGCGAATGCCATTACCGTTATTTTTGACGTGGTGAAGGAAGCTAACCTGTATTTGCGTTATCAAAATGTAGGCGAAACCGAAGTTCGTGCGTACATGGATTTATTGGTGGAGTTGACGAAGGTTCTTGGTCTTGAAATGGCAGAAGAGCAGGAGCTGTTGGATAGTGAGATTGATGCGTTGATCGAAGAGCGCACAGAAGCTCGCAAAGCAAGAAACTTTGCCCGTTCTGACGAAATCCGCGATCTGCTCGCAGCAAAAGGAATCGTGCTGGAGGACACGCCACAAGGTGTTCGCTGGCGTCGAAAATAAGGGGTCGAAGAAAATAGATGCAAAAAGAAGAACTAACCCGAGATCCTAATCTGACAAATCCACTCGTGCTTGCCTTCCTCGGGGATGCTACCTATTCGCATTGTGTTAGGTATCATTTGATCGCCAAGGGGCTGGTTAAACCAAACCAGCTCCACAAGGCGGCCAACAGCTATGTTTCAGCGAAAGCACAGGCCAATGTGTTGTTGACGTTAATGCCCACATTGCCAGAGGAAGAATTGAATGTAGTGAAGCGGGGGCGGAATGCCAAATCCGGTTCCAGTGCCAAAAACGCCGATATTATCGACTACCGTCATGCAACGGCTTTTGAAGCATTGATCGGGTACCTGTACTTGAGTGGAAAAGAAGAGCGGATCGCTGAAATTGTGCAGCAGGCTTTTGCCATAGTGGAAGGAGAATCATGAAATGAGTGAAGAGTGGATTTTGGGGAAAAACCCCGTCATCGAGGCTTTGCGATCGGGTCGTACGATCAATAAGATTTGGGTTGCAGAGGGAACGAATAAAAATCTGATGGGACCTGTATTTGCTTTGGCAAAAGAACAGGGTGTCATTGTGACGACAGCGAACCGCAAAAAACTGGATCAGCTCGTGTCGACGGACAACCATCAGGGCGTAGTAGCTTCTGTTGCTGCTTACGATTACGTAGAAGTAGACGATATTTTGAAGCGGGCAGAGGAAAAAAACGAGGCGCCGTTCATTTTGCTGTTGGACGAGCTGGAGGATCCGCATAACCTCGGTTCGATCATGCGTACAGCTGATGCAGTCGGTGCTCATGGTGTTATCATTCCAAAACGACGTTCTGTCAGTCTTACGGCAACAGTGGCAAAAGCTTCGGCAGGGGCGATCAACTACGTGCCGGTAGCACGAGTGACGAACTTGGTTCGTACCATGGAAGAGCTCAAAGAACGCGGTGTTTGGATCGCAGGAACTGACGCGAGTGCCAAACAAGATTTCCGCCAGGGCGACTATACAATGCCGCTCGCGATTGTCATTGGAAGCGAAGGAAAAGGCATGAGTCGCCTCGTGCGGGAAAACTGTGATTTTCTGTACAGCCTTCCGATGGCGGGCAATGTTACCTCACTCAACGCTTCTGTAGCAGCTGCCTTGTTGATGTATGAAGTCTATCGCTCCAGGAGTCCAATTCCAACGCGGGTGAAATGACATGTCGAAACGAAAAGCCAAGCAGCTGTTGATCGTAGATGGATACAATATCATCGGTGCCTGGCCCGATCTGCGCCTGCTGAAGGATCAAGAGCGGATGGACGAGGCGCGTGATCAGTTGATCGCAAAAATGGCAGAATACCAGAGCTACACAGGGACGAAAGTTATCATCGTTTTCGATGCGTACAACGTTCCTGGCAGTGGCCGTCAAATGGAAGACTTCCAGGTTGAAGTCTATTTCACGAAGAAAAAGGAGACGGCTGACGAAAAAATCGAGCAGTTAGTCTCCGAATTTCACAATAAAAATCGACAAATTTATGTGGCAACTTCTGACTATACGTCACAACGTGTCATATTTGGGCAGGGAGCTTTGCGCAAATCTGCCCGGGAGTTGTTGCTCGATATGGAAAATGCGGGGAAAGAAATCAAGAAACAAGTCGAAAAAACGCAAGAAGACGGCTTCTCCAGGCGGATTACGCTGAATGATGAAATAGCGAAAATATTCGAAAAATGGAGAAGGGAATAACTTGGATTCGGTTGACGCTTTTTTACGGAATCATGTATAATAGCGCTATCTATTGGAGAAACCGGTTGGCGGAGGGATCATTTGTGAGTGTTGACCTCAAGGAGTTAAAACATGCCCAATATGAACTAATGACCGACGAAGAAGTAGTCGACCTGGTTCGCGATAATGACGCCGAAGCTTTGGAGTATTTGATCAACAAATACAAGAACTTCGTTCGTGCCAAAGCGAGATCCTATTTTCTTATTGGGGCTGACCGCGAAGACATCGTGCAGGAAGGGATGATCGGACTGTACAAGTCTATTCGCGACTTCCGAGGAGACAAGCTCACGTCGTTCAAAGCATTTGCCGAGTTGTGTATTACCCGTCAGATCATTACCGCGATCAAGACAGCGACACGCCAAAAGCACATCCCGCTCAATTCTTACGTCTCACTGGACAAGCCTATCTACGATGAAGATTCTGACCGCACGCTACTTGATGTGATCTCGGGAACGAAAGTGACCGATCCAGAGGAATTGTTTATCAATCGGGAAGAGTTCGATGATATCGAGGGCAAAATGAGTGAAATTTTGAGTGACTTGGAGCGCCAGGTTCTCATGCTCTATTTGGATGGGCGATCCTATCAGCAAATTGCCGTCGAGCTGAAGCGTCACGTCAAGTCTATTGATAATGCATTGCAGCGTGTAAAGCGCAAGCTAGAGCGCTATTTGGAAGGAAGAGAGATTCATCTGTAGAGAATCTCTCTTTTTATTTTGGAAGCAAAAGGACTTCTTCTTGTCAAGTCATTTTGTTTGACATGGGTATTTCGGTATGATAAATTTATTTAGGTAGCCATAGACTTTTATCTCTCTGTTCTATGGTTACTTAGGTGAATGAAATGGTCTGGAAAAAGTAGCGGTTTTCCCGTACTATTTATCATCGGGGTACTTTTAACTAATAGCAGGTTTGAAATGAGATGGAGGTGGCAATAAATGCGAGTAAACATCACGTTGGCGTGCACCGAGTGTGGCGAGCGTAACTATATCTCCACGAAGAACAAGCGCACCACTACTGAACGTGTTGAACTGAAAAAGTATTGCTCCCGTGACAAGAAGCAAACCCTTCATCGCGAGACGAAGTAATGGTTGATGCGACGAAGTCAGGGGGTGGCAAAGTGGGTTTTTTATCACGAATCGGAGCCAGTTTTCGCCGTACCGGTGGTTTTTTTAGTGACGTAATGTCAGAGCTAAAGAAAGTCCGTTGGCCAAACCGTAAAGAGTTGACAACCTATACGCTTGTTGTACTCGTTACGGTCGCGCTCCTTGCAATATTCTTCTTCGTCGTTGATTTGGGTATCTCGCGCTTGATCGATTTGATTCTAGGAACGTAATTATGCAAGTCTTAGGAGGGACGGACGGTTATCGTCCTGTTGGATATGGAAAAAGCATGGTATGTACTTCATACGTACTCAGGTTACGAAAACAAGGTTAAAACAAATCTGGAGAAGCGACTCGAGTCGATGGGCATGGAAGACAAGATCTTTCGCGTTCTTGTTCCCACTGAAGAAGAGGTGGAAACCAAGGATGGTAAGAAGCGCACCGTCACGAAAAAAGTGTTTCCTGGATACGTCCTTGTTGAAATGGTGATGACGGACGACTCTTGGTATGTCGTGCGCAACACCCCTGGGGTTACCGGCTTTGTCGGATCCACGGGTGCTGGCTCTAAACCGACAGCGCTGCGTCCTGAAGAGGCCGATACGATTCTCAAGCAAATGGGAATCGAAATTCCCAAGATCAGAGTCGATTTTGCTCTCCGCGATATGGTGCGCGTCACAGATGGTCCGTTTACTAATCGCACCGGGGAGATTATCGAGATTTACCCGGACAGGCAGAAGGTTCGCGTGTTGGTGGACATCTTCGGTCGCGAAACACCGGTAGAGCTAGACTTTACACAAGTTCAACAATTGGATTAGGATTCAACTTGAAAAGTATTGCGCTATGTGGTACATTTCATTTTGTTTTAACAATCCCACAAAACTAATTGGGGTTTCTTGCACTCTCACTATAGATCGAAAGTCTTTTACATAGAGACTTTCAAAAAACGGTGGGAGGGGGCATTCCCCCGTAATAACCACATGTGAAGTAAGGAGGTGTCTTACGTGGCTAAGAAGGTTATCCGCGTAATTAAATTACAAATCCCAGCAGGTAAAGCGAATCCTGCACCTCCAGTAGGTCCGGCTCTCGGTCAAGCTGGTGTAAACATCATGGGATTCTGTAAAGAATTCAACGCTCGTACAGAGAGTGAAGTTGGTATGATCATCCCGGTGGAAATCACTGTGTTTGAAGACCGTTCTTTCACTTTCATCACAAAAACTCCACCAGCTGCAATTCTGTTGAAGAAAGCTGCTGGTATCGAGTCCGGTTCCGGCGTACCAAACAAAACAAAGGTTGCTACGCTGAAGCGTGATAAAGTTCGTGAAATCGCAGAACTGAAGCGTCCTGACCTGAATGCTGCATCCGTAGAAGCGGCTATGCGCATGGTAGAAGGTACAGCTCGTTCTATGGGTATCGTAATCGAAGACTAATTGTCTTGAGTGCAAGGGGGCACAGACGTTGTGCCCCCCTGTCTGTGGGAGGATCAACCGCTACGACCACATTGAAGGGAGATTTAATCATGGCGAAAAAAGGTAAGAAATATCAAGAGGCTGTAAAGCTCGTTGATAAAAACAAAGTATACGAAGTAGCAGAAGGTATTGAGCTGGTTAAAAAAGCAGCTACTGCTAAGTTCGATGAAACTGTTGAAGCAGCTTTCCGTTTGGGTGTAGACCCTAAGCGTGCTGACCAACAAATCCGTGGCGCTGTTGTATTGCCACATGGTACTGGTAAAGTACAACGTGTTCTCGTATTCGCTAAAGGCGAAAAAGCAAAAGATGCTGAAGCAGCTGGCGCAGACTTCGTAGGCGATGCAGACATGATCGCGAAAATTCAAGGTGGCTGGTTCGACTTTGATGTTATCGTAGCTACCCCTGACATGATGGGTGAAGTAGGTAAATTGGGTCGTGTACTCGGACCAAAAGGCCTGATGCCAAACCCTAAGACCGGTACTGTTACATTTGACGTAACAAAAGCGGTTAACGAAATCAAAGCAGGTAAAATTGAGTATCGCGTAGACAAAGCGGGTAACATCCACGCTCCAATCGGTAAAGCGTCCTTTGATGCTGATAAGTTGGCTGGAAACCTGGCTGCTCTGACTGACGCACTGAACCGTGCGAAACCGGCTGCAGCAAAAGGTGTTTACATGAGAAATGTAACCCTGAGCTCCACTATGGGCCCTGGTGTACGCGTATCTGTAAAATAATGACAGTTGACTTCCTTTGCGGGAGTTGTTAAGATAGTTCCTGTTGATGAAAAGAATATGCCGTAGACAGAAGGCGCGGTGCTTGTGAAAGTAACGCTTAATTTCCCTCCGAGGCGTGTAATGTACGAATGAGGAAATGTTGATTTCCTTTGACGATATAACATTATGCCCTCGTGAGTCTGCGAGGGCATTCTTCATTTTCTAGGATTAGAGCACGGGAGGTGTAAACAATGGCAGAAATTCGTCCAACCGTTATTCGTGAAGAAAAGGTACAAGCGATCAACGAAATCGCTACCAAACTCCGCGAAAGCCAAACCACAGTGGTGGCTGACTACCGCGGTCTGACTGTAGCCCAAGTAACCGAGCTCCGCAAACAATTGCGTGAAGCAGGTGTTGAGTTCCAAGTGTTGAAAAACTCCTTGACTCGTTTGGCTACTGAGAAGGAAGGCCTGACTGAACTGGATCAATATCTGACTGGACCGAACGCTTTGGCGTTCTGCAATGAAGATATCATCGCTCCAGCGAAAGTTATCGCTGAATTCGCGAAGAAAAACGACAAGCTGGAAATCAAGGGTGGCGTTATCGAAGGTAAAGTAGTTGGTGCTGATCAGATTAAAGAATTGGCGTCCCTACCAAACCGCGAAGGTCTCTTGTCCATGCTTCTCTCCGTCCTGCAAGCTCCAATGCGCAACGTTGCACTGGCAGTCAAAGCAGTGGCAGAACAAAAAGAAGGTCAAGGCGCGTAATCGCCTGATCGGTTAATGTTTTACAAATACTATTCCTTGAATGGAGGATTTACAAATGTCTAAAGACCAAATCTTGGAAGCCATTAAAGGCATGTCCGTTCTCGAACTGAACGATCTGGTAAAAGCAATTGAAGAAGAATTCGGTGTAACTGCTGCTGCTCCTGTAGCTGTAGTTGCTGGTGGCGGAGCAGAAGCTGCTGCTGAGCAAACTGAATTCACTGTTAACCTGGTAAGCGGCGGCGCTTCCAAAATCAACGTAATCAAAGTTGTTCGCGAGCTGACTGGCTTGGGTCTGAAAGAAGCAAAAGACCTGGTAGACAACGCTCCAAAAACACTCAAAGAGGGCGTTTCCAAAGACGAAGCAGAAGCTCTCAAAGCAAAACTCGAAGAAGCTGGCGCACAAGTAGAAGTAAAGTAAGTTAGCTTCCTTTAGGAAATCCCCTTGCCTGCGGCAGGGGGTTTTTCTGTAAGGTTTTGATGAATGTATGTTGAAACGATGAGGAAGGGTGAATCACACGTGGCAGACCACTACTACACCAATCGACCGGGTGCTGCACATGACGAACAGCAATTTACGTTTATGCTCCGTGGCAATGAGCTTCGTTTCATTACGGATGCAGGCGTTTTTTCCCGAGACCGGATTGACTTTGGAAGTGTATTGCTCATCGAGAACATGGAAATCGACAGTCATGCGCGTGTGCTCGATGTGGGCTGTGGGTATGGTCCGATGGGCTTGACGGCTGCCAGACTTGCTGAACATGGTCAAGTAACGATGATCGATGTGAACGAGCGTGCGGTGAACCTGGCTCGTCGTAATGCAGAAGCAAATGGAATAAAAAATGTCGAGGTTCGAGTGAGTGATGTTTATAGCGGCGTGCAAGGTGACCGGTTTGACGTCATTCTGACCAACCCGCCGATTCGCGCGGGCAAGGAAATCGTTCATCGCATTTTCGTGGAAGGTTACGATCTGTTGGTTGATGGTGGAGAAATGTGGGTTGTCATTCAAAAGAAACAAGGCGCCCCATCTGCATTGAAGAAACTACAGGAAATGTACCGTGAAGTGATAGAAGTTGATCGGGAAAAGGGCTACCACATATTCCGGGCAATCAAATAAGCAAGAAGAAACCATTAGAAATCTTTTCTTGACGTGAATATTTGATTGTGGTAGCATTATAAAATGTCAATATGGGATAAATGTCTATTTTTCAGCAATTCCCTGTCTGTCAAGCGTTTCTACTTTTTTCCTTAGATAGGAATGTTTGTGTGAAAACATGGGAATTCTTTTAAAATAGAGTTTCTCTGGGTTAAAAATGGTTGAAACTACTTTAACCCATTTTTATTTTTAGGCATTCGAATGCGACTGAAAGAAGTTGCCGAATGCCGAGTTTCTGTGTGTGAAAACACAACCTGAGGGGTGAATAAGTTGGCAGGTAAAGTGATTCAAAGTGGCCGACACCGCCAGCGTCGTACGTATTCACGTATTAACGAAGTGCTGGGCCTTCCAAATCTCATCGAGATTCAACAAAAGTCCTACCAATGGTTCCTTGATGAGGGGCTCCGTGAGATGTTCCAAGACATTTCGCCAATCCAGGACTTCACAGGTAATCTCGTGCTGGAGTTTATCGACTACAGCTTGGGAGAGCCGAAGTACGATGTTGACGAGTCGAAAGAACGTGACGTCACCTATGCGGCGCCTCTGCGTGTGAAGGTACGTTTGTTGAACAAAGAGACGGGAGAAGTGAAGGAACAAGAAGTCTTCATGGGGGATTTCCCGCTCATGACCGAAACGGGAACCTTCATTATTAATGGTGCTGAGCGCGTTATTGTCAGCCAGCTTGTTCGTTCCCCCAGTGTATATTACAACACCAAAGTGGACAAAAACGGCAAGCAGACGTTTACAGCTACAGTAATCCCGAACCGGGGTGCTTGGCTGGAGCTGGAGACCGATGCGAAAGACGTAATTTATGTCCGCATCGACCGTACGCGAAAAATCCCGGTAACGGTTCTTTTGCGTGCGTTGGGCTTTGGTTCTGACATTGAGATTCTCAACTTGCTGGGTGAAGATGAATACATCAAGAACACGCTGGAAAAAGACAATACCGATTCTACGGAAAAAGCGCTCATCGAAATCTACGAGCGTCTTCGTCCGGGCGAGCCGCCAACAGTCGAAAATGCGAAGAGCCTCTTGATCTCTCGTTTCTTCGACCCTAAGCGCTATGACCTGGCTTCTGTTGGTCGTTACAAAATGAACAAGAAGCTTCATCTGAAAAACCGTCTGTACAACCAACGTTTGGCTGAAACATTGATCGATACCACTACAGGTGAAATTTTCGCCGAAGCCGGTCAAATGATTGACCGTCGTGTATTGGAACGCATTGTGCCAGCTCTGGAAGGCAGCATCGGATTTATTGACGTTCGCACGCATGGCGGCGTTCTGGAAGATGAAGCAATCCATCTACAATCTATCAATATTTTCTCTCCGATCGAAGATGGCAAGATCATCAAAGTAATCGGAAACGGAAATGTAGATAAATCCTTCAAACATGTTACGCCGGCGGATATCGTATCGGCGATCAACTATTTCATGAACCTCCTGCACAGTGTTGGTTCCACGGACGATATTGACCACTTGGGTAACCGTCGTCTGCGTTCCGTAGGTGAACTGTTGCAGAACCAGTTCCGTATCGGTTTGTCCCGTATGGAGCGTGTTGTTCGTGAGCGTATGTCCATTCAGGACCAAAACCAAATTACACCGCAGGCTCTCATTAACATCCGTCCAGTGATCGCATCACTGAAGGAGTTCTTTGGTAGCTCGCAGTTGTCTCAGTTCATGGATCAAACGAATCCATTGGCTGAGTTGACGCACAAACGCCGTTTGTCCGCACTCGGACCTGGTGGTTTGACGCGTGAGCGCGCTGGCTTTGAAGTGCGCGACGTTCACCATTCCCACTACGGTCGTATGTGTCCAATTGAGACGCCAGAGGGACCAAACATTGGTTTGATCAACTCCCTGTCGTCCTTTGCACGCATCAACGATTACGGATTTATCGAAACACCTCGTCGTAAGGTAGACCCGGAAACTGGCTTCGTTTTGACTGACATTAGCTATTTGACGGCTGATGAAGAAGACGTGTTTAACGTGGCGCAGGCGAATCAGCCGCTTGATCATGATGGCCGTTTCGTAAACGACATGGTAATTTGCCGTCGTAAAGGTGAGATCTTGAGCGTACCGCGCGACAAGGTCGACTTCATGGACGTATCGCCGAAGCAGGTTGTATCCGTTGCGACCGCGCTCATTCCGTTCCTTGAGAACGATGACGCGAACCGCGCACTGATGGGTTCAAACATGCAGCGGCAGGCCGTTCCGCTTTTGATTCCACAGGCACCGTTTGTCGGTACAGGTATGGAGCATAAAGCAGCGCAAGACTCCGGCGTGGCGATCGTTGCCAAGCATCCGGGTCAAGTAGAGCGCGTAACGGCTCGCGAAATCTGGATTCGTCGTTACCAAGAAATCGACGGCAGAAAAGTTGCCGGCGATCTCGATAAATACAAAATGCACAAGTTTATCCGTTCCAACCAAGGTACCTGCATCAACCAGCGTCCAATCGTAAGCACTGGAGACTGGATTGAAAAAGGCGATATCGTTGGGGACGGCCCATCCACTGAAAAAGGTGAATTGGCTCTCGGTCGTAACGTAATCGTTGCGTTTATGACGTGGGAAGGATACAACTACGAAGACGCGATTCTTCTGAGTGAAAAACTTGTAAAAGATGACGTTTATACGTCTATCCATATTGAAGAATACGAGTCCGAAGCTCGTGACACCAAGCTGGGTCCAGAGGAAATCACTCGCGATATTCCAAACGTCGGGGAAGATGCTCTGAAAAACCTGGACGAACGCGGTATCATCCGTGTTGGTGCGGAGATTCAGGACGGCGACATTCTCGTTGGTAAGGTTACTCCTAAAGGGGTTACTGAGCTGACAGCAGAAGAACGCCTCTTACATGCAATCTTCGGTGAAAAAGCTCGTGAAGTTCGTGATACATCCCTGCGCGTACCGCATGGTGGTTCCGGTATCATCGTAGACGTAAAAGTATTTACGCGTGAGAATGGCGACGAATTGCCACCAGGCGTAAACCAACTCGTTCGCGTTTACATCGCCCAAAAACGGAAAATCTCCGTGGGTGACAAAATGGCCGGTCGACATGGTAATAAAGGGGTTATCGCCCGCATCATGGCGGAAGAAGATATGCCGTTCCTGCCAGATGGCTCTCCAGTAGAGATCGTACTCAACCCGTTGGGCGTACCTTCGCGTATGAACATCGGTCAGGTATTGGAGACTCACTTGGGTATGGCAGCGAAGCTTCTGGGTATCCACGTAGCAACGCCGGTATTCGACGGTGCACGTCAGGCAGAGGTATTCGAAACGTTGGAAGAAGCAGGCCTCGATCGTGACGGAAAAACGATCTTGTTTGATGGTCGTACAGGTGAACCATTTGATCGCCGTGTAACAGTTGGTTGTGTATACATGCTGAAACTGGCTCACTTGGTCGACGACAAAATCCATGCTCGTTCCACTGGTCCTTACTCTCTTGTTACGCAACAGCCATTGGGCGGTAAAGCTCAATTTGGTGGACAGCGTTTCGGGGAGATGGAGGTTTGGGCATTGGAAGCATACGGTGCTGCCTACACCTTGCAAGAAATTCTCACTGTTAAGTCGGATGATGTCGTGGGCCGCGTGAAAACGTACGAAGCGATCGTTAAGGGCGAAAACGTTCCAGAACCAGGTGTTCCTGAGTCCTTCAAGGTATTGATCAAGGAACTTCAGAGCTTGGGTATGGACGTGAAGATTCTGTCCGGAGACGAGCAGGAGATTGAAATGCGTGAAATGGAAGACGAGGATGAAGGCAACGGTGAAAAACTGAACCTCGTACTCGAAGGCGGAAGCTTGAACGAAGAGTAAGATTCCGGTACCAAGGGAGGTAACGCCCTGTGATTGACGTGAACAACTTCGAATATATGAAGATCGGCTTGGCTTCCCCCGATAAGATCCGTTCGTGGTCTTTCGGGGAAGTGAAGAAGCCAGAGACGATCAACTACCGCACATTGAAACCGGAAAAAGACGGCTTGTTCTGCGAACGCATCTTTGGACCAACCAAGGACTGGGAGTGTCATTGCGGTAAGTACAAGCGCGTTCGTTATAAAGGTGTAGTGTGCGACCGTTGTGGCGTGGAAGTAACCCGCGCCAAAGTACGGCGTGAGCGTATGGGGCACATTGAACTGGCTGCCCCAGTTTCTCACATCTGGTATTTCAAAGGGATTCCAAGCCGTATGGGCTTGGTGCTCGACATGTCCCCTCGTTCCCTGGAAGAAGTAATCTATTTTGCTTCTTATGTAGTTACCGATCCAGGTGATACTCCTCTCGATAAAAAGCAATTGCTCTCCGAAAAAGAGTACCGCAACTATCGTGAGAAATACGGCCACTCCTTCCAGGCGATGATGGGTGCAGAAGCGATCAAACGCCTGCTTGCTGAAATCGATCTGGATAAAGATGTGGAAACGTTAAAAGAAGACTTGAAAACGGCGCAAGGACAACGTCGCAACCGTGCGATCAAGCGTCTGGAAGTACTTGAGGCATTCCGCAACTCCGGTAACAACCCGGATTGGATGGTTCTCGACGTATTGCCGGTTATCCCGCCAGAGCTTCGTCCAATGGTTCAGTTGGATGGTGGACGCTTTGCCACTTCCGACCTGAATGACCTGTACCGTCGTGTAATCAACCGTAATAACCGTCTGAAGCGCCTGCTCGAACTGGGTGCTCCTGACATTATCGTACAAAACGAGAAACGCATGCTGCAGGAAGCAGTAGACGCGCTCATCGACAACGGTCGTCGTGGACGTCCGGTAACAGGACCAGGTAACCGTCCTTTGAAATCTCTCAGCCACATGCTGAAAGGTAAACAAGGTCGTTTCCGTCAAAACCTGCTCGGTAAGCGTGTTGACTATTCCGGTCGTTCCGTTATCGTTGTAGGACCTAACTTGAAGATGTATCAGTGTGGTTTGCCAAAAGAAATGGCACTGGAACTCTTCAAACCGTTCGTGATGAAAGAGCTGGTTTCCAAAGGCCTCGCTCACAACATCAAGAGCGCAAAGCGCAAGGTTGAGCGCGTTCAGCCAGAGGTATGGGACGTTCTCGAAGATGTGATTCGCGAGCATCCGGTACTGTTGAACCGTGCCCCTACCTTGCACCGTCTGGGTATCCAGGCTTTCGAACCAGTTCTGGTTGAAGGCCGCGCGATCCGTCTGCATCCACTCGTTTGTACAGCGTACAACGCGGACTTTGACGGTGACCAAATGGCGGTTCACGTTCCGTTGTCTGCTGAGGCACAGGCAGAAGCCCGTATCCTCATGCTGGCAGCACAGAACATCTTGAACCCGAAAGACGGTAAGCCGGTAGTAACTCCATCCCAGGACATGGTGCTTGGTTCTTACTACCTGACACTGGAACGTGAAGGCGACAAAGGCGAGGGTACGATTTATCGCGATCCTCACGATGCGATTGCCGCTTATCAGCAAGGCTTTATCAGCCTGCATACGCGCATCGCTTTGCCAGCGAATCGTCTGAACAAAACCAGCTTTACTGAGCGTCAAGAGAACGCGCTGATCGTAACGACAGTTGGGAAAGTGATCTTCAACGAAATCTTCCCTGCAGATATGCCGTTTATCAATGCACCGACTAGAGCTAACCTGCAAACGATGGTTCCAGATGAGTGCTTTGTCTTTGATAAAGGTACGAATGTTACTGAGTTCATTAAGAACCTCCCGGACCCAGGTGCTGTAAAAAAAGGCTTCCTAGGAACGATTATTTCCGAGTGCTTCCGTCGCTTTGGTACGATGAAAACGTCCATGATCCTCGACAAGATCAAGGAACTGGGCTTCACGTACTCGACGAAAGCAGGTATCACGATTGCCGTAGCGGACATCGCAGTACCAGGAAAGAAAAAAGACATCCTTGATGCTGCAGATGAGAAAGTTGCAACTGTCATGACGCAATTCCGTCGCGGTTTAATTACCGAAGACGAGCGTTATGACCGTGTAATCTCCATCTGGTCCAAAGCGAAGGATGAAGTAACAGAAGTATTGATGAAGGCGATGGATAAGTTCAATGCGATCTACATGATGGCGAACTCCGGTGCCCGTGGTAACGTATCCCAGATCACTCAGCTGGCTGGTATGCGCGGTCTGATGGCGAATCCATCCGGTCGAATCATCGAGTTGCCGATTAAATCCAACTTCCGTGAAGGTCTGACGGTATTGGAGTACTTTATCTCCACGCACGGTGCGCGTAAAGGTCTCGCCGATACGGCCTTGCGTACAGCGGACTCGGGTTACCTGACTCGTCGTCTGGTGGACGTTGCTCAAGACGTGATCGTACGCGAAACCGATTGTGGAACAGATAAAGGTATCCGTGTAACAGCAATCAAGGATGGTAAAGAAGAGATCGAGAAGCTGTCTGACCGTCTGACAGGACGTACTTGCTTCGAGACTTTGCGCCACCCTGAGACAAAAGAAATCATCGTGCACCGCAATGAGGAGATCTCTGAAGAGGTTGCCGAGTATATCGAAAAAGAAGGTATTACTTCCGTATATATCCGTAACGTACTTGCTTGCCGTACCAGCCATGGTGTCTGCAAACTGTGCTACGGACGAAACTTGGCGACAGGAGCCGAGGTGGAAGTGGGAGAAGCGGTTGGTATTATCGCTGCTCAGTCCATTGGTGAGCCGGGTACCCAGCTGACCATGCGTACCTTCCATACCGGTGGGGTTGCGGGAGACGATATTACCCAAGGTTTGCCGCGTATTCAGGAGTTGTTCGAAGCGCGTAATCCAAAAGGGCAAGCAGTCATCTCCGAGATCGATGGTGAAGTTGTCGACATTCGCGAAGGGAAAGATCGTCGCGAAATCGAAGTACGTGGAGAAGCGGAAAACAAAGTGTATGCAGCACCGTATGGCTCTCGCATCAAGGTTTCTGTTGGTGTCAAGCTAAATGCTGGTGATGAGCTCACGGAAGGTTCCGTAGACCCGAAAGAAATGCTCAAAGTTCGCGGCATGCGCGGCGTTTCCAACTACATCTTGCAAGAGGTACAAAAAGTTTACCGTATGCAAGGGGTAGAAATTAACGACAAGCACGTTGAGGTTATGATTCGCCAGATGCTGCGCAAACTGCGTGTCATCGACAGCGGAGATACTGACCTCTTGCCAGGTTCCTATGTTGAGGTACCAGAATTTGAAGTAGCAAACACAAAAGCCCTCATGGAAGGCAGAAGTCCAGCAGTAGGTCGTCCGGTTCTTCTCGGGATTACAAAAGCATCCCTTGAGACGGATTCCTTCTTGTCGGCAGCTTCTTTCCAAGAAACTACCCGCGTTCTCACCGATGCAGCGATCAAAGGAAAAGTGGACCGCTTGCTAGGTTTGAAAGAGAACGTTATTATCGGGAAGTTGGTTCCAGCAGGTACCGGTATGTCACGCTACCGCAATGTAAAAGTTGCTAGTCAAGTAGATTACGAAGCAGAGCTGGAAGCAGCGAAGGCTGAGCAAGAAGCGGTTTCTGTAGAGTAATTACGGGAAAAGCGCCCATCACCGATTGGTGGGCGCTTTCCTAAATAAAAATATCAGATGGGCGTTGACAACAACTAGCCCACCTGATATTATATTCAAGTGTGCCTGACATCTGTACTTTGGAGGATATGAGGATCATGTCTTATGAAAAAGTAGAGCGGGCCAAGGACTTGACTATCGGCATTAAGCAGACGATCAAGGCTGTTGAAAACCAACAGGTAGAAGCAGTGTATATCGCTGTTGATGCAGATAAGCGTTTGACCCAAAAAGTCGAGCTCCTTTGCAAAGAGAAGGGTGTTCCAGTCATCCATGTAGATTCCATGCGTCGCTTAGGCAAAGCGTGCGGAATTGAAGTGGGAGCGGCTACTGCTGCGATTAAAAAAAGTGGTTAACGATGTTTTTGTCTGTGGCTTACACGTTGCGTAATGCTGGACAAGGACTTTCTATTTGACCTAAAAATGACTCACCTGGATCTGTGGTCTTGAAGATTGGGTATTAAGAAGGGAGGTAACATCATGCCTACAATTAACCAATTGGTGCGTAAAGGTCGCGAGGATAAGGTTGTGAAGTCGAAGTCCCCAGCTCTTCAAAAGGGGTACAACAGCTTCAAGAAAAGCCAAACTAACCAAAGCTCTCCTCAAAAACGTGGTGTTTGCACTCGTGTAGGTACCATGACTCCGAAAAAACCGAACTCCGCGTTGCGTAAATACGCTCGTGTGCGTTTGACTAACGGAATCGAGGTAACAGCTTACATCGGTGGTATTGGCCACAACCTGCAAGAGCATAGCGTCGTGCTGGTGCGCGGCGGTCGTGTAAAAGACTTGCCAGGGGTACGCTACCATATCGTTCGTGGTGCACTTGACACTGCTGGTGTGAACAACCGTAAACAAGGTCGTTCCAAGTACGGTACTAAGCGTCCGAAGCCAGGTCAAGCAGCAGCTGCAGCGAAAAAGAAATAAGAAAACGCCTGTGAAGTGGCGTGATTTTATAACGAAAAGAAGGAGGGAATACGATGCCTCGTAAAGGTCCTGTAACCCGTCGTGACGTGCTGCCTGATCCTATTCACAACAGCAAGTTGGTTACTCGCTTGATTAACCGCCTGATGTTGGATGGTAAGCGTGGTGTAGCTCAGAACATTCTCTACAACGCATTTGACATCATCCAGGAGCGCACAGGTCGCAACCCGATGGAAGTGTTTGAAGAAGCACTGAAAAACGTAATGCCAGTACTGGAAGTTAAAGCTCGCCGTGTAGGTGGTGCTAACTACCAAGTACCAATCGAAGTAAAACCGGAGCGCCGTACCACTCTTGGCCTGCGTTGGATGGTTAACTACTCCCGTAACCGTGGAGAGAAAACCATGGAACAACGTCTTGCTAACGAGATCATGGACGCTGCTAACAACACCGGTGCAGCAGTTAAAAAGCGTGAAGACACGCACAAGATGGCTGAAGCGAACAAAGCGTTTGCTCACTATCGCTGGTAGGAATTGAATCGGGTGTCCGTATTGGATACCCGTTTATTCTCAAACTCGAGTATGGAAGGAGCATACCTAATGGCTCGCGAGTTCTCTTTGCCGAATACGCGTAATATCGGTATCATGGCTCACATCGATGCTGGTAAGACGACGACTACTGAGCGTATTCTGTTCTACACTGGTCGCGTTCATAAAATTGGTGAGGTGCACGAAGGTGCAGCAACCATGGACTGGATGGAACAAGAGCAAGAGCGTGGTATCACGATCACTTCGGCTGCTACTACTGCTCAATGGAATGGCCATCGAATCAACATTATCGATACGCCAGGCCACGTAGACTTCACTGTAGAAGTTGAGCGCTCCCTGCGCGTTCTTGACGGTGCTGTAACCGTTTTTGACGCAAAAGGTGGCGTTGAGCCGCAAACCGAAACCGTATGGCGCCAAGCTGACCGCTATGGCGTACCACGCATGTGCTACATCAACAAAATGGATATCATGGGTGCTAACTTTGATATGTGCTTGGGTCAGATCAAATCTCGCCTGGGTGCAAATCCTGTAGCTATTCAATATCCAATCGGTGCAGAAGATCAATTCAAAGGTATGGTTGACCTGATCGAAATGAAGGCAATCGTATATACCGATGATTTGGGTAAAACTTCTGACTCTGCTGAAATCCCTGCTGACCTGCTCGCTCGTTGCGAAGAACTTCGCATGGCGATGGTTGAGGCAGCTGCAGAACAAGACGAAGAGCTCATGATGAAGTACTTGGAAGGCGAAGAGCTGACCAACGACGAAATCCGTGCTGCTCTGCGTAAGGGTACTATCGACTGCAAACTGACGCCGGTAATGTGCGGTTCTTCTTACAAGAACAAAGGTGTTCAGCCTATGCTGGACAACGTAGTTGCTTACCTGCCGTCTCCGGTAGATATCCCTGCAATTAAAGGTACATTGCCAGATACTGAAGATGAAGTTGATCGTCCAGCTGACGACAACGGTCCGTTCTCTGCTCTTGCGTTCAAGATCATGACTGACCCGTATGTTGGTCGTTTGACTTTCTTCCGCGTATACTCCGGTGTACTGAACTCCGGTTCTTACGTTCTCAACTCTACCAAGGGTAAACGTGAGCGCGTTGGCCGTATCCTGCAAATGCACGCAAACCACCGTGAAGAGATCACAACGGTTTACTCCGGTGACATTGCTGCAGCTGTAGGTTTGAAAGATACAACAACTGGTGATACTCTGTGTGATGAAAAGGCTCCTGTAATCCTTGAGTCTATGGACTTCCCAGAGCCAGTTATCTCTGTTGCGATCGAACCAAAATCCAAAGCAGACCAAGACAAGATGGGTATCGGCCTGTCCAAGCTGGCTGAAGAGGATCCAACGTTCAGAACTCGCACAGATGAAGAGACTGGTCAAACTATCATCTCCGGTATGGGTGAGCTTCACCTGGAGATTATCGTAGACCGTCTGAAACGCGAATTTAAAGTTGAGTCGAACGTAGGTGCTCCACAAGTTGCTTACCGTGAAACATTCCGTAACGCAGCAAAAGTGGAAGGTAAATTCGTTCGTCAGTCCGGTGGTCGTGGTCAATACGGTCACGTTTGGGTGGAATTCGCTCCACTCGAAGCTGGTCAAGGCTTCCAATTCGAAAACAAAATCGTTGGTGGTGTAGTACCACGCGAATACATCCCTGCTGTTCAAGCGGGTATCGAAGAGTCCATGAAAAATGGTGTTATCGCCGGCTTCCCGCTGGTTGATATCAAAGCTACTATCGTAGACGGTAGCTACCATGATGTTGACTCCAACGAGATGGCATTTAAAGTAGCAGGTTCTCTCGCTCTGAAAGAAGCTGCGAAAAAATGTGGCGCTGTACTGCTCGAGCCAATCATGAAAGTAGAAGTTACAATGCCAGAAGAGTACATGGGCGACGTTATGGGCGACCTGAACTCCCGCCGCGGTCGTATCGAAGGTATGGAAGCTCGTGCAAATGCACAAGTAATCCGTGCAATGGTACCACTGTCCGAGATGTTTGGTTACTCCACAATTCTTCGTTCCCGTACTCAAGGCCGTGGCGTTTACTCCATGGTGATCGACCACTACGAAGAAGTACCTAAATTTATCGCTGAAGAGATCATCAAGAAATCTAAAGGCGAATAATTACAGGTTACAGCTTTATCTTGCAATCAGAAAGGTTTACAATATGGAAGGGACAACCATTCGTAAGGTAAACCTTTCTTCAAACCATAAAACCCTTTCTATAAGGAGGCTTTTCTCTCATGGCAAAAGCGAAATTTGAGCGTAATAAACCACACGTTAACATTGGTACTATTGGTCACGTTGACATGGTAAAACTACCCTGACTGCTGCTATTACAACTGTATTGGCACAGAGCGGTAAAGCACAAGCTATGAACTATGCTGCAATTGACGCTGCTCCAGAAGAAAAAGAGCGCGGTATCACAATCAACACTGCTCACGTTGAGTACGAAACTGACAACCGTCACTATGCTCACGTTGACTGCCCTGGTCACGCTGACTACGTGAAAAACATGATTACTGGTGCTGCTCAAATGGACGGCGCTATCCTGGTTGTATCCGCAGCTGATGGCCCTATGCCACAAACTCGCGAGCACATCCTGCTCTCCAAGCAAGTAGGCGTACCTTACATCGTAGTATTCATGAACAAATGCGACATGGTAGACGATGAAGAGTTGTTGGAACTGGTTGAAATGGAAATCCGTGACCTGTTGTCTCAATATGAGTTCCCAGGTGACGACACTCCAGTAATCAAAGGTTCTGCTAAAGAAGCTTTGGATAACCCAACTGGTGACTGGGCTAAGAAAATTGTTGAGCTGATGGAAGCTGTAGATTCCTACATCCCAACTCCTGAGCGCGCAACTGACAAGCCGTTCCTGATGCCTGTAGAGGACGTGTTCACGATCACTGGTCGTGGTACTGTTGCTACTGGTCGCGTAGAGCGCGGTGTAGTAAAAGTTGGTGACCAAGTTGAGATCATCGGTTTGGCTGAAGAAACTAAAAACACAACTGTAACTGGTGTTGAGATGTTCCGCAAATTGCTGGATTCCGCTCAAGCTGGTGACAACATCGGTGCTCTTCTTCGCGGTGTAGACCGTAACGACATCGAGCGTGGACAATGCTTGGCGAAACCAGGTTCCGTTAAGCCTTACACGAAGTTCAAAGCAGAAGTTTACGTTCTGTCCAAAGAAGAAGGCGGACGTCACACTCCTTTCTTTGCTAACTACCGTCCACAATTCTACTTCCGTACAACTGACGTAACAGGTATCATCCAACTGCCAGAAGGCGTTGAAATGATCATGCCTGGCGACAACACTGAGTTCACTGTAGAACTGATCGCTCCTGTAGCGATGGAACAAGGTACTCGCTTCGCGATCCGCGAAGGTGGCCGTACAGTAGGCGCAGGCGTTGTAGCTTCTATCGACGCTTAGGTTTTACTGATACACAAAACCCGACAACTTTGGTTGTCGGGTTTTTTTATGTGCATTTATCGAACTTTTAAATAACTCCCATCAAAATCATTCAATTTTCCTCTCGTAGCAATATGCTACAATACCATCAGGATTGGATGGGGGATATTAGAGATGAAAAATAATGAGCGATTATTATTTCTTATGCTTGCGGGTGTTGTCACGCTGTGGGGCTTGAACGTTGTCATGGTCAAGTATTTAACAACGTTTCCTCCATTATATGTCGCGGCTATACGCATGACTGTCGGTGGAATCTGTTTATCGCCACTCATCTTCTTATACCGAAAAAGTTTGCGATTTAGCAAAACAGATTGGTTCTTGTTGGCCGGAGTTGGTGCTAGTTCTATTGCGCTTCATCAAATAACGCTTGCAGCTGGTGTTCAATACACAACAGCAGGAAATGCATCGCTTATTCTTGGATTAAATCCGTTGGCAACGGCACTCTTGGCGATGCTTTTCTTAGGGGAAGGCATGTCGTTGAAAAAAGGGCTTGGCATTGGGATGGGTTTTTTCGGAGTGTTGATTGTCGTCATCTCTCAGCACGGAGGTCTTCATATGAATGGCTGGGGAGATGCCATTATGTTTTTCTCCATGCTTATGTATGTAACGGGTGGTTTACTCATACGAAAATTGGTCGTAAGAGGTATACCGGTTCTTTTAATTACGGCTTTATCACAAATGTTTGGGGTCATCTTCTTATGGGGAGTAGCATTGACTGTCCAACCTGTATCCTATTATCTCTCTTTGGACGTTTCTTCGTTCCAGTGGCTTGTGATATTTGCTTCAGGTGCGCTATCAACGGCGTTAGGCTCGATCGGCTGGAACTATGGGATACGTCAACTGGGGGCAAGTCGAACGGCTGTTTTCCTAAATGGAATGCCAATGGCCAGTTTGGTATTTGCAGCGATATTCCTGGGAGAAAGCCTTCAACTCGTACACTTGCTGGCGTTGTGTATGATAGTCGGCGGTGTTTATTTGGGAACGCGTAGTCTAGTGAGACCGAAAGTTACGAGTACGGCAGCAACCTCTGATCTAACAACAAAAGCGTAGGACAGTAATTGTCCTACGCTTTTTCTTATTGTTCCCACTTATTGACCATATGGTGGGCAGTTAAACGCAAGCGATCAAAGATTTGTTTTCGAATCTCGCCTTCGAGTCCAGTCAGATCCATGGCTTTATCCATACAAGCGAGCCAAGCCTCTGCTTGTATAGGTCCAATAGGGAACGGCATGTGTCGTGCTCGCAGCATCGGATGACCATGCGCGTCCGAATAAAGGCTTGGACCACCGAGAAACTGTGTCAAAAACTGATATTGACGCTCCTTCACTTCGGATAAATCGTCAGGGAAGAGGTCGGTAATGTCAGGATGCTGCTTTACCAGATCGTAAAAGGTATCGACAAGACGGGCCAAGGTATCTGCACCGCCGATGATTTCATAAGGGGTTTGATTCACATCAGACACTGAGGAAAACCTCCATTTCATAACGATTACAACCATAAGTATAACGTCTTCCTTCTATTATAGATAGATTACTCAGCGAGTTGGCAGGTAATCCCGCTTGCCTTTCTTCCCGGAAATCTGTAAGATGATCAAGGTGAGCGATTCAGTAAGCACACCATGTACAAAAAAATATGCGGAAACCCAAGAAAAAACTTGCGTTGCCCAGATCTTTTTAGTACAATATTGAATGTTGGTCATGGACTTGCGATGATGTGGGAGGTTGCTGACACACCCGGGCCCTTTGCCATGACTGGGGTGCAGGATATTTCCACGGAGAAATGTCTGTTTAAAAAATGGGCGAAAAAGGAGGGACTTCAATGGCAAAGCAAAAGATTCGTATTCGTTTGAAGGCGTATGATCACAAAATCCTGGATCAGTCCGCAGAGAAAATCGTGGACACTGCGAAGCGTTCCGGTGCTAACGTATCCGGTCCAATTCCACTTCCTACGGAGAAAGCAATTTACACGATCCTGCGTGCGGTTCATAAGTACAAAGATTCTCGTGAGCAATTCGAGATGCGTACACATAAACGTTTGATCGATATCTTGAATCCAACACCACAAACAGTAGATGCTCTGATGCGTCTGGATCTGCCATCTGGTGTGGACATCGAGATTAAACTGTAAGGTCCCAAAAAGCGATACACGCGCAGACGTTGTCTTGATAAGCGTGTTATACCAAGCAACAAACCCTTAAATGGCACCCCTGCGCATCGATGGGGACTTGATACAACATAAAACGTTTTACTGAAATAAGCACAGGAGGTGGCACAAATGACCAAAGGAATCTTAGGGAAAAAACTTGGAATGAGTCAAGTTTTTGGTCCAAACGGAACAGCGATTGCTGTAACGGTTATCGAAGCAGGTTCTAACGTAGTTCTTCAGAAGAAAGACGTTGCGAACGACGGTTATGAAGCAATTCAAATCGGCTTCGAAGACAAAAAAGAACAGCGCGCTAACAAGCCGGAAAAAGGCCATGCAGCAAAAGCTAACACTGCTCCTAAGCGCTTCGTTCGCGAAATTCGCGGAGTAAACCTCGCTGACTATGAGGTTGGTCAAGAGTTGAAGGCTGACATTTTTGCTGAGGGAGAATTCGTTGACGTTGCCGGCGTAACCAAGGGTAAAGGTTTCCAAGGTGCGATCAAACGTCACAATCAATCCCGCGGTCCTATGGCTCACGGTTCACGCTACCATCGCCGCCCAGGTTCTTTGGGTGCTGTCGATCCAGGTCGTGTATTTAAAGGCCAAACCCTGCCAGGTCAAATGGGTGGAGACAATGTTACCATTCAAAACCTGGAAGTGGTTCAAGTTATCGCAGAACGCAACTTGATTCTCGTGAAAGGCTCCGTGCCTGGTCCGAAAAACGGCTGCGTACTGGTGTCCACGGCAGTCAAGAAGAACTAGAAAGGAGGAACTGACATGCCGAAAGTAGCTCTTTATAACCAAAGCGGTTCTCAAGTTGGCGAAATCGATCTGGCAGACAGCGTATTTGGGATTGAGCCTAACAGCGCAGTTCTGTACGATGCGATCGTGATGCAACAAGCATCCCAACGCCAAGGTACACATGATGTAAAGAACCGTTCTGAAGTTCGTGGTGGTGGCCGCAAGCCATGGCGCCAAAAAGGTACAGGACGTGCACGCCAAGGTTCCATTCGCTCTCCGCAATGGAAAGGTGGCGGTGTTGTATTCGGTCCAACTCCGCGCAAATACGGTTACAAACTGAACCGTAAAGTTCGCCGTTTGGCACTGAAATCCGCACTCTCCGCAAAAGTACAAAGCAATGAAATGTTGGTTTTGGAAGCTCTGAACATTGCAGCTCCTAAAACTAAAGAAATGACAGTTGTTCTGAACAACTTGAAAGCAGATCGCAAAGTTCTGATCGTTACTTCCGAGTACGACCAAAACGTAGCTCTTGCTTCTCGCAATATTCCAGGTGCAAAAATCGTAGATGCTGCAGGCATTAACGTTCTTGATCTGGTAGCGCATGACAAAGTAATCGTGACGAAAGAAGCGATTGCGAAAGTAGAGGAGGTGCTCGCATAATGAAGAGCCTTCATGATGTCCTTAAACGCCCTGTCATTACCGAGCGCACCACCGATATGATGGCTGAGAAAAAGTACGTATTCGAAGTACCTCTCAAAGCCAACAAGACAGAAATCAAACAAGCAGTTGAAAAAGTATTTGGCGTAAAAGTAGAAGCAGTTAACACAGTTCGTGTACCTGCTAAACCAAAACGCTACGGAAAATACTCCGGTTACACATCCGAGTGGAAGAAAGCAATCGTTAAGCTGACTGATGACAGCAAAGAATTGGCCTTCTACGAGGGAGTATAACCTCGACGACTACCGAAAAGGAGGGTATTAACATGGGTATCAAAAAGTTTAAACCGACTTCTCCTGGTCGTCGCCAAATGACGGTTTCTACTTTCGAGGAGATCACCACGTCGACTCCCGAAAAATCCTTGTTGGCGCCTCTCAGCAAAAAAGCTGGTCGCAACAACCAAGGTAGAATTACCGTTCGTCATCAAGGTGGCGGTCACAAACGTAAATACCGTATTATCGACTTCAAACGTAACAAAGATGGTATCATTGGTCGCGTAGCAACCATTGAATACGATCCAAACCGTTCCGCTAACATCGCACTGATCAACTATGCAGACGGTGAAAAGCGTTACATTATCGCTCCACAAAACCTGAAAGTGGGCGACCAGATTGTATCCGGAGCAGATGCCGACATCAAAATCGGTAACGCACTGCCAATGGAGAAAATCCCGGTAGGTACTACCATCCACAACATCGAGCTGAAACCTGGTAAAGGTGGCCAATTGGTTCGCGCTGCTGGTACTTCTGCTCAATTGCTTGGTCGTGATGGTGAATTCGTAATCGTACGCCTGTCTTCCGGTGAAACTCGCCGCATTCATAACGTATGCCGCGCTACCATCGGTCAAGTAGGTAACCAAGATCACGAATTGCTGAACATCGGTAAAGCAGGACGTTCCCGCTGGTTGGGTATTCGCCCGACAGTTCGCGGTAGCGTAATGAACCCTAACGATCACCCACACGGTGGTGGTGAAGGTCGCGCTCCAATCGGTCGTAAGGCTCCTGTTACTCCTTGGGGTAAACCAACCCTGGGTCTCAAGACTCGTAAGAAGAAAAACAAGTCCGACCAGTACATCATCCGCCGCCGTAAAAAGTAAGGTAGGCTGATACTATAACCGAACGCCTTTGGCGAAGGGAGGTTCACTAATGGGACGTAGCTTAAAAAAGGGTCCTTTCGTGGATGACCACTTGATGAAAAAAGTTGACGAGCAAAATGAAAAGAACGAGAAACGCGTGATCAAAACATGGTCTCGCCGTTCCACCATCTTCCCTGATTTCGTAGGACACACGTTTGCAGTTTACGATGGCCGCAAACATGTACCTGTATACGTATCGGAAGACATGGTTGGTCATAAATTGGGTGAATTCGCACCAACTCGTACCTTCAAGGGTCACGTCGACAACGACAAGAAGTCCAAGAAGCGCTAATTTTCTCTTGACAGAGAGGAGGTACAAAGATGGAAGCAAAAGCAGTTGCACGCAATATTCGTATCGCGTCTCGTAAAGTCCGCCTGGTGGTTGACTTGATCAGAGGCAAGCAAGTAGGTGAAGCTTTGGCGATCTTGAAACACACGCCAAAGGCAGCTTCTCCAGTTGTTGAAAAGCTCCTGAAGTCGGCTATTGCAAACGCTGAGCACAACTATGAGCTGGATCCAAATAGCTTGGTAGTTGGCAAAATCTTCGTAGACCAAGGTCCTACGTTGAAGCGTTTCCGTCCGCGCGCTATGGGTCGCGCTAGCCGCATCCATAAACGCACGAGCCACATCACAGTGGTACTAAACGAGAAATAAGGAGGGATTACGTGTGGGTCAAAAGGTAAGCCCGGTAGGTCTTCGGATCGGTGTCATTCGTGACTGGGAGTCCAAATGGTACGCTGACAAGGACTTCGCAACTCTGTTGCACGAAGACTTGAAAATCCGTAAGTATGTAAAAGGGCGTCTGAAGGATGCTGCTGTATCCACGATCGAAATCGAACGCGCAGCTAATCGCGTGAACGTTACGATTCACACCGCTAAGCCTGGTATGGTAATTGGTAAAGGTGGTTCAGAGGTTGAAACTCTGCGCAAAACTTTGACCGAACTGACTGGCAAACGCGTTCATATCAACATCAACGAAGTAAAACGTCCGGATCTGGATGCTACTCTGGTAGCTGAAAATATTGCACGCCAATTGGAAAACCGCATTTCTTTCCGCCGTGCGCAAAAGCAATCGATTACTCGTTCGCTGCGCTCTGGTGCTAAAGGTATCAAAACCTTGGTAAGCGGTCGTCTTGGCGGCGCGGACATCGCACGTTCTGAAGGTTACAGCGAAGGTACTGTTCCGCTTCACACATTGCGCGCTGACATCGACTACGGTACTGCTGAAGCACATACCACTTATGGTCGCATCGGTGTTAAAGTGTGGATCTATCGTGGAGAAGTCCTTCCAGCGAGAAAGAACGTCGCTACTGAGGAAGGAGGCAAGTAATCATGTTGACGCCAAAACGCGTGAAACACCGTAAACAACACCGCGGGAAAATGGCAGGTAACGCAAAAGGCGGTACCACTGTTGCGTTCGGTGAATACGGATTGCAAGCAATGGAACCATCTTGGGTAACCAACCGTCAAATCGAGGCTGCCCGTATTGCAATGACCCGTTACATTAAACGTGGTGGTAAAGTCTGGATTAAAATTTTCCCTGACAAACCAGTTACACAAAAACCGCTCGAAGTACGGATGGGTTCCGGTAAAGGTTCTCCTGAGAAATGGGTAGCGGTAGTGAAGCCAGGCAAGATCATGTTCGAACTTGCTGGTGTTCCTGAAGAAGTCGCTCGCGAAGCTATGCGTCTGGCTATGCACAAACTGCCTATCAAGTGCAAGTTCGTGAAGCGTGAAGAAGTGGGTGGTGACGCACATGAAGGCTAATGAGTACCGTAATTTGACCACTGCCGAGCTAGAACAAAACGTTACTTCTTTGAAAGAAGAGTTGTTCAACCTTCGTTTCCAGTTGGCTACGGGTCAACTCGAAACCACATCTCGTATCAAACAAGTGCGTAAGGATATTGCTCGTGCGAAAACCGTCCTGCGCCAGAGAGAATTGGGAATCGGCTAATTATAGGAAGGAGGTTTGAACGATGACCGCAGATCGCAATATGCGTCGAACCGTTGTAGGTCGCGTCGTTTCCGACAAGATGGATAAAACCATTGTTGTTCTTGTTGAAACTTACAAGACACACCCATTGTACGGTAAACGCATGAAATTCTCCAAAAAGTTCAAGGCTCACGATGAGAACAACGCAGCAAAAGTTGGCGACATCGTAGAAATCATGGAAACTCGTCCATTGTCTAAAGACAAGCGTTTCCGTATGGTACGTATCGTTGAAGAGGCAGTAATCGTATAAGTCAGATTTTCGGATAGATAAATCCGAAAGGAGGAACAGTAAATGATCCAAACTCAAACGAGATTGGCTGTTGCTGACAACTCCGGTGCTAAGGAACTCATGTGCATCAAGGTTCTGGGTGGTTCCGGTCGCAAAACGGCGAACATCGGGGATGTTATCGTGTGCTCCGTAAAATCCGCTACACCCGGCGGCGTTGTCAAGAAAGGTCAAGTAGTTAAAGCGGTTGTAGTACGCACAGCAAGTGGCGTTCGTCGTAACGATGGTTCTTACATCAAGTTCGATGAGAATGCAGCTGTAGTTATCAAAGACGATCAATCCCCTCGTGGAACTCGTATCTTTGGACCTGTGGCTCGTGAGCTCCGCGATAAGGATTTCATGAAGATCATCTCTCTGGCTCCAGAGGTTATCTAATTGAACGGAAAAACTCAGGCAGTTTGTTCGATAGGAGGTGCACCAAGCGATGCACGTTAAAAAAGGCGACACTGTTATCGTAAATGCGGGCAAAGATAAAGGCAAAAAAGGTCGCGTTCTCGCTGCTTATCCGAAGAAAGAACGCGTTCTGGTTGAAGGTATCAACCTCGTGAAGAAACACAGCCGTCCGTCCCAAGCTAACCCGCAAGGTGGCATTGTGACTCAAGAAGCAGCTATTCACGTATCCAACGTGTCTTTGATCGATCCGAAGTCCGGAAAAGCTACTCGCATCGGTTACAAAGTATTGGATAGCGGCAAGAAAGTTCGGTACGCGAAAAAGTCTGGCGAAGTACTCGACAAGTAGTCAGGTTGGAAAGGAGGATATCCTAGATGGCAACAAGATTGAAAGAAAAGTATACGAGCGAAATCGTGCCTGGTTTGATGAGCAAGTTCAACTACACTTCCATCATGCAAGTGCCGAAAGTAGAAAAGATCATCATCAATATGGGTGTTGGCGAAGCGGTAGCTAACGCTAAGTCCTTGGATACTGCAATTGAAGACCTGCAAATCATCGCTGGTCAAAAGCCTGTATTAACAAAGGCTAAGAAATCCATCGCGGGTTTCAAATTGCGTGAAGGTATGCCGATCGGTGCGAAGGTTACTCTGCGCGGCGAGCGTATGTACCACTTCCTCGACAAATTGATGAACGTATCTCTCCCGCGTGTTCGTGACTTCCGTGGAATTTCTTCCAAGGCATTTGACGGTCGCGGTAACTATACACTTGGTCTGAAGGAACAACTGATCTTCCCTGAGATCGAGTACGATAAAATTGATAAAGTTCGTGGTATGGACATCGTTATTGTTACTTCCGCGAAAACGGATGAGGAAGCTCGTGAGTTGCTGACTCAAATGGGTATGCCATTCCGTAAATAAACCCACTCGTAAGGAGGGAAGAATGTGGCAAAGAAATCAATGATCATCAAGCAACAGCGGCAGCCGAAGTTTGCAGTACGCGCGTACACTCGTTGCGAGCGTTGCGGACGTCCTCACTCCGTATTGCGCAAATTCAAACTCTGCCGTATTTGCTTCCGTGAACTTGCTTATAAAGGTCAAATTCCAGGCGTGAAAAAAGCAAGCTGGTAATTTGAAACGGGAAGGAGGTTTTCTCTCATGGTTATGACTGATCCAATCGCAGATATGTTGACACGAATTCGTAACGCCAACATGGTTCGCCACGAGAAAGTGGAAATCCCGGCGTCCACCATCAAGAAGGAAATCGCGCGCATTCTGAAAGAAGAAGGCTTCATCCGCGATGCGGAGTTTGTTGAAGACAACAAACAAGGAATCATCCGCGTATTCCTGAAATATGGTGCGAGCAACGAGCGCGTCATCACAGGTCTGAAACGTATCTCCAAGCCAGGACTTCGTGTTTATGCAAAGAACAATGAAGTACCTAAGGTTTTGGGTGGTCTCGGTTGCGCGATCATCTCTACATCCACTGGTGTAATGACTGACAAGCAAGCTCGTCAAGCTCATGTAGGTGGAGAGGTTCTCGCATACATTTGGTAATTAACAGATTGTAAATAGCACAGGAGGTGCACCACATGTCTCGTGTCGGTAGAAAACCGATCGTGGTCCCTGCAGGCGTTACCCTCACTCTGAACGGTACTGAGCTGACGGTAAAAGGCCCTAAGGGTCAACTCGTTCGTAGCTTCCATGAAGATATCAAAATCAACATCGCTGAAAACGAAGTAGTAGTAGAGCGTCCAAGCGATAACAAACTTCACCGTTCCCTGCATGGTACGACTCGTGCGCTGGTATCCAACATGGTAACTGGCGTATCTGAAGGCTTCACTCGTACCTTGGAACTGGTCGGTGTAGGTTACCGTGCTGCTAAGACTGGCAACGGTGTTACTCTCTCTCTTGGTTTCTCCCACCCAGTGGAAGTTACTCCAGAAGAGGGTATCGAAATCGACGTACCTAACCAAACGACTCTGATTGTTAAAGGTATCAACAAAGAGCGTGTAGGCCAAATTGCTGCTGAGATTCGTTCCCTGCGCAAACCTGAGCCATACAAAGGTAAAGGTATCAAGTACAGCAATGAAGTTGTTCGTCGTAAAGAAGGTAAAAAAGGTAAATAAGCTTCTAGCTTCATGAGAAAGGAGGCCGCTTAATGTTTACGAAAGCTGATAAAAACAAAGCTCGGAAAAAACGTCATTTGCGAATCCGCAAACGCGTGATTGGTTCTACCATTCGCCCGCGTCTGAACGTATTCCGTTCTTCTAAGCACATCTACGCTCAATTGATCGACGATGCAACTGGCGTAACACTGGTATCTGCATCTTCTTTGGATAAAGAGCTGGGCCTGAATAATGGCGCTAACGTGGAAGCTGCTACAGCTGTTGGCACACTGATCGCTAAGCGTGCACAAGAAAAAGGTGCGACTGAAGTGATTTTTGACCGCGGTGGTTACATCTATCATGGACGTATTAAAGCACTGGCAGAAGCAGCTCGTGAAGCTGGTCTGCAATTCTAACAACAAGGAGGGTAAGGAATGCGTATCGACCCTAGCAAATTAGAGCTCGAAGAAAAAGTAGTCGCAGTTAACCGTGTAGCAAAAACGGTTAAAGGTGGACGTCGTATGAGCTTCAGCGCCTTGGTTGTTGTGGGAGACCGTAACGGCCACGTAGGTGCTGGTATGGGTAAAGCTCAAGAAGTTCCAGACGCCATTCGCAAAGCGATTGACGATGCTAAGAAAAAATTGATCCGTGTACCGATGAGAGGAACAACTGTTCCGCACCAAGTACTGTGCCAATTTGGCGCTGGTAAGGTTCTCATCAAGCCTGCTGCCCCTGGTACAGGAGTTATCGCTGGTGGACCTGTTCGTGCCGTACTCGAACTGGCTGGTGTAGGCGATATTTTGAGTAAGTCTCTTGGTTCCAACAATCCTATCAACATGGTCAACGCTACGCTGGAAGGCCTCGGTCGTCTGAAAACAGCGGAAGATGTCGCGAAATTGCGCGGTAAGACTGTTGACGAGTTGTTGGGTTAATAAGGAGGGAATGAAAATGGCAAAATTGCAAATCACCCTCAAACGCAGCTTGATTGGTCGCACTGTTGACCAACAAGACACTGTAAAAGCTCTGGGTCTTCGCAAAATCAACTCCACTGTAGTGAAGGAAGATAACGCTGCAATCCGTGGAATGGTTTTCAAAGTGAAGCACTTGGTTGAAGTGAAAGAAGTAGAAGCTTAATTGATCATCTCAATTAGTTAGGAGGTGCAACGTATGAAATTGCATGAACTGCAACCTGCAGAAGGATCCCGTCACACTCGTAAGCGCATCGGTCGCGGTATTGGTAGCGGTACTGGCAAAACTGCTGGTAAAGGTCACAAAGGTCAAAACGCTCGTTCCGGCGGAGGTGTTCGCCCAGGATTCGAGGGTGGTCAAAACCCATTGTACCGTCGTCTGCCTAAGCGTGGTTTCACTAACATCAGCCGCAAAGAATTTGCGATTGTTAGCTTGGACGCGCTGAACCGTTTCGAAGAGGGCACTGTAGTAACACCTGAGCTGTTGAAAGAAACAGGTGTTATCAGCGCGCTGCGCGACGGTGTTAAGGTTCTTGCTAACGGTGAACTGACTGTGAAGCTGACTGTAAAAGCTCACAAGTTCTCCGGAGCAGCTGCTGAGAAGATCGCTCAAGTCGGTGGAACAACCGAGGTGATCTAATGTTAGCGTCCTTAACTAACATTTTCAAAATTAGCGACCTTCGTCGCAAGATCCTTTTTACGCTCATGATGCTGGTTGTTTTCCGGATCGGAAGCTTTGTGCCAGTTCCTAACGTAAATGTCGAGTTGTTTCAGCAGAATACAAACCAACTACTGGGCTTGTTGAACACCTTCTCAGGTGGAGCACTGCATAACTTCTCGATTTTTGCCATGGGTATCATGCCGTACATTACGGCATCGATTATCATGCAGCTGATGTCCATGGATGTTGTGCCTAAGCTTACGCAATGGGCTCGTGAAGGGGAAGTTGGCCGTCGCAAGATTGCCACCGTTACCCGTTACGCTACCATCATCCTTGGTTTGATTCAGTCTGTAGGTATGACGATTGGATTCAACAATATGGCGCCTGGATTGCTAAACGACACATCGGTTAGTAGCTATGCACTCATTGCGTTGACTTTGACGGCTGGGACCGCATTCATGATGTGGATGGGGGAACAGATTACGGAGAATGGTATCGGTAACGGGATTTCGATCCTGATCGTTGCCGGGATCGTTGCTGGATTGCCTAATGCAGCTGCGACGATTTACACCACGATGTTTGGTGATCCATCTGTAAATGTCTTTTTCAGCATCGTCAAGGTTCTGCTTATCCTATTGGTGGTCCTCGCCATTATTGTCGGGGTTATCTTTATGCAGCAAGGACTTCGTAAGATTCCAGTGCAATATGCGAAACGAGTGGTTGGACGCAAAATGTACGGTGGTCAATCTACCCACATTCCGCTGAAAATCAACTCCGCTGGTGTTATTCCTGTTATCTTTGCGGTATCGCTGGTAATGTTCCCGTCAACGCTTGCTCAGTTCTGGGTGGATGCATCTGGACAAGGATTTGCTAACTGGATTTATCAGAACTTCCAAGTCAACAAACCATTAGGAATGACGCTCTACGCTATCTTGATTCTCGGATTCACCTACTTCTACACATTCGTACAGATCAACCCTGTACAAATGGCAGAAAACATGAGAAAAAATGGCGGTTACATTCCTGGTATCCGACCTGGTAAAAACACTGAGGTATTCATTACTCGTACATTAAACCGGTTAACATTGGCGGGCGCTTTGTTCTTGATGCTAATTGCGATTTTGCCATTCTTCTTCGGTAGTATTGCAAACTTGCCGCAATCCATTTTCATCGGCGGTACATCGCTCTTGATCGTGGTCGGGGTATGCTTGGATACAATGAAGCAGATTGAAAGTCAAATGATCAAACGCCACTACCAAGGGTTTATTAAGTAATGACTTAGATGTTTACAGAAAAGCTTCTGTAGCTTTTTTGATGGGACGGAGGGAATGGACGTGAATATAATTCTGATGGGACTGCCTGGAGCCGGCAAAGGGACACAGGCAGAACGTATCGTAAAAGAGTTTGACATCCCGCACATTTCGACTGGCGACATGTTCCGAGCTGCGGTCAAAAACGAAACGCCGCTCGGACTAGAGGCTAAATCCTACATGGATAAAGGTCATCTCGTCCCAGACGAGGTCGTCATTGGTATTGTGCGGGAGCGCCTTTCGATGGAAGATTGCGCAAAGGGATTCCTCTTAGATGGTTTTCCCCGCACAGTTCCTCAGGCGGAAGCGTTGACAGCTACAGTAAAAGAGCTGGGACGCGAAATTGACCATGTAATTAACATCAACGTTCAACGCGAGCAATTGATTGAACGTCTGACCGGTCGCTGGATCTGCCCTGCTTGCGGTGCTAGCTATCACACGATGTTCAATCCTCCAAAAGAGGCTGGCGTATGTGATAAAGATGGTGGTAAGCTGTATCAGCGTGAAGACGACAAGATCGAAGTGGTAACACAACGCCTTGACGTAAATATCGCTCAAACACAGCCACTTATCGACTACTACTCCGCACAGGAACTTCTGCGAGATATCGATGGAGAACAAGATATCCAGGTAGTGTTTGCGGAAATTAAGTCTTTGTTGCGAGGGTAATTGCGAATGATTATCCTAAAGTCGAAAGCAGAACTTGAGGTTATGCGCGAAGCTGGTCGTATCGTCGCACTCACCCATCAAGAACTGGCCAAGGCGATCAAGCCTGGTGTCACGACGAAGCAGCTAGACGAAATTGCCGAGACCTTTATTCGAAGCATGGGAGCAATTCCATCGTTTAAAGGCTATGGTGGCTTTCCAGGAAGTATCTGTGCTTCAGTCAATGAAGAACTCGTACACGGGATCCCAGGTAAACGGGCGTTGCAAGAAGGAGACATCATCAGTATCGACATTGGTGCCCAGTTTCAGGGTTACCATGGCGACTCCGCTTGGACGTACCCGGTCGGTATGATTTCAACAGAAAACCAGAAGCTGCTCAGAGTAACGGAAGAGTCGTTGTACAAGGGGCTTGAAAAAGCTGTTCCGGGTGGACGCTTATCCGATATCTCTCATGCGATTCAGGTTCATGCAGAAGCTGCCGACTTCACACTCGTTCGCGAGTATGTGGGGCATGGGATCGGGCAAAACTTGCACGAAGATCCGCAGGTTCCTAACTACGGCCCTCCTGATCGAGGACCGCGGTTAAAACCAGGCATGGTGTTGGCAATTGAGCCAATGGTAAATGCCGGCGAACGTTATGTCCGCACATTGGAGGACAATTGGACGGTAGTAACAGTGGATCGGAAAACTTGTGCTCATTTTGAACACACCATCGCGATTACGGAAGATGGCTATGAGATTTTTACACGGACATAAAACGGTAGTTCCGAACGGTTCGGGATTGTCGTCCAACGTGTCGACGATAAGTTCGTTGTGTGATCATTTCGCAAAACTCATGGTCCGACTGAGGAGCAGAAGAAAGGAGAGTTTACCATGGCAAAAGATGATGTAATTGAGGTGGAAGGTACGGTAATCGAACCTTTGCCAAATGCTATGTTTCGAGTAGAATTAGAGAATGGACATAAAGTCCTTGCTCACGTCTCTGGAAAAATCCGCATGCACTTTATCCGTATCCTGCCGGGGGATAAAGTAACTGTTGAACTGTCGCCGTACGACTTAACCCGCGGACGTATTACGTACCGCTATAAATAGTAAGCAAAACCCCTAGAAAAGGGAGGCAAGAACCATGAAAGTGAGACCTTCGGTTAAACCGATCTGCGAGAAATGCAAGGTTATCCGTCGCAAAGGTAACGTAATGGTTATTTGTGAAAATCCGAAGCATAAGCAAAAACAAGGGTAAACAAGGAGGTGCTTTTGACACATGGCACGTATTGCAGGCGTAGACTTGCCGCGCGAAAAACGCGTTGAAGTTGCTCTTACCTACATTTTTGGTATTGGCCGCCCCACGTCTCAAAAAATTCTGTCCTCTACTGGAGTAGACGCTAACACTCGTGTTCGCGATTTGACAGAAGACGAAGTAAACAAACTTCGTGAATACATCGACAAAACTGTGAAGGTGGAAGGTGACCTCCGTCGTGAGATCTCCCTCAACATCAAGCGTCTGATGGAAATCGGTTGCTTCCGTGGCATCCGTCATCGTCGTGGACTTCCAGTTCGCGGTCAACGTTCTAAAACAAATGCTCGTACGCGTAAAGGTCCACGCCGTACAGTAGCAAACAAGAAGAAGTAAAGGAGGGTAATCTGACATGGCGAAAAGAAAACAAGCTACAGCAACTCGTACCCGTCGTCGTGACCGTAAGAATGTTGAAGTCGGCGTAGCACACATCCGTTCAACTTTCAACAATACGATCGTCACTATCACGGATCCACACGGTAACGCGATCTCTTGGTCCAGTGCTGGTTCCCTCGGCTTCAAAGGCTCCCGTAAAAGCACTCCATTTGCTGCGCAAATGGCTGCTGAAGCGGCTGCACGCGTTGCAATGGAACACGGCATGCGTTCCCTTGAAGTATCAGTAAAAGGCCCAGGTGCTGGTCGTGAAGCTGCGATCCGTTCCCTGCAAGCTACTGGTCTTGAAGTGAACATGATTAAAGACGTGACGCCAATTCCGCATAACGGTTGCCGTCCACCAAAACGTCGCCGCGTGTAACTGGTTTATATCGTTCAGAACATGTCCATACTAGAATGGTAAATTCTGATTTATAGCTTGTCATGCACGCAAACGGTAAACCGCCGGGGAAATTCCTGAGTGGGCACGTATGCGGCCCACCCCAGGATTTCGACGTTTTGAAGGAGGGTTTGTTTAATGATAGAAATAGAAAAACCAAAAATCGAGGTTGTGGAAGTTAGCGACGACAACTCGTATGGAAAGTTTGTTGTAGAACCTCTAGAGCGCGGATACGGAACTACCCTTGGCAACTCGCTGAGACGAATTCTTCTTTCGTCCTTGCCAGGCGCGGCAGTTCGTACTGTTCAAATCGATGGGGTTCTTCACGAATTCTCCACGATTGAAGGCGTCGTTGAAGATGTAACCGAGATCATCCTGAACATCAAAGGCTTGGCGCTGAAGATCCATTCCGATGAAGAAAAAGTAATCGAGATCGATGCAGAAGGCGAAGGCGTTGTCAAAGCGGGAGATATCCGTGCTGACAGTGATGTGGAGGTCTTAAACCCTGATCTTCATATTGCAACGTTGGCCAATGGCGGTCGTCTGCATATCCGCATGACAGCTGGACGTGGTCGTGGTTATGTTCAATCAGACGGAAACAAATCTGAGGATCTGCCTATTGGTGTGATTCCGATTGATTCCATCTACACGCCGATCAAGCGCGTTAACTATCAAGTGGAAAATACCCGTGTAGGGCAAATGACCAACTATGACAAGTTAACACTTGAGGTTTGGACTAACGGTAGCATCAGTCCGGAAGAAGCCGTGAGTCTCGGCGCAAAAATCATGACGGAGCACCTGAACCTGTTCGTCGGTCTGACTGACGAGGCGAAGGATGCAGAAATCATGGTAGAGAAGGAAGAGGACAAGAAAGAGAAAGTCTTGGAGATGACTATCGAAGAGCTCGATCTTTCCGTTCGTTCCTACAACTGCTTGAAGCGTGCCGGTATTAATACCGTGCAAGAGCTGACGCAGAAGACCGAAGAGGACATGATGAAAGTACGCAATCTGGGGCGCAAATCTCTTGAAGAAGTTCAAGAAAAGTTAGCTGAACTGGGCCTGTCCCTACGCAGCGACGATTAGAATAGCAAACCAAGAAGCAAGCTTTTGTTCTCTCGATTAAGAGGGAGGTAAACCACATGGCACAACGTAAATTGGGTCGTCGTAGCTCAGCTCGTAAAGCGCTGTTCCGCGACTTGGTAACAGACCTGATCATCAACGAGCGCATCGAAACTACAGAGATGAAGGCGAAAGAACTGCGCCCAATCGCTGAAAAAATCATCACGCTCGCGAAACGTGGCGATCTGCATGCTCGCCGTCAAGTTGCTGCTTTCGTTCGCAAAGAAGTTGCGAATGCTGAAGGCCGCGATGCTGTTCAAAAACTGTTCGATGAAATCGCTCCTCGCTTCAAAGAGCGCAACGGTGGATACACTCGTATCCTGAAAACCGGCCCTCGCCGTGGCGACGCTGCTCCAATGGCGTACATCGAATTCGTTTAATACATGTAAACTGGTCGTTTACTCGGGTTTCGGCCTGGTAGATTACCGCGAAAAGGGTGGGGGCAGATCTGGTCATAGGCTGGACTCTGATTCAACCCTTTTTTCCTTTCTCATCGAATTCCTGCTAGTCAGTTCCCTGTGAAGGCTGGGGAGGTTGTGAATGCCTCATGAATGAAGATAACCTGCTGGCATTGCGAGATGTTTCTTATACCTACGATGGTGAGGATGGCCAACGGGTTCCGGTATTACAAGGTGTTGATCTTACCATTCAAAAAGGTTCCTTTGTATCCGTATTGGGTCACAACGGTTCCGGCAAATCAACGATGGCAAAGCTAATGAATGCTCTGTTGCTTCCAGAAGGCGGCACAGTACTTATCAGTGGAATGGATACGAAAGATGGGGAGCTGCTTTGGGAGATCCGACGACATGTTGGCATGGTCTTTCAGAACCCGGACAATCAGATTGTTGGGGCTACTGTGGAGGATGATGTCGCCTTTGGCCTAGAAAACATGGGTGTAGACCCCAAAGAGATGCGAGATCGTATTGATGAGGCGCTCGTTTCTGTAGGGATGGAGTCTTATTTACAGGCACAACCGCATCGTCTGTCTGGGGGTCAAAAGCAACGAGTGGCGATCGCAGGGATTATGGCGATGCGTCCTTCTGTCATCATCTTGGATGAAGCGACAGCGATGCTTGATCCACAAGGGAGAATGGAAGTGCTGAATCTGGCTCGTCAACTGAACCGTGACGAGGGACTCACGATCATTAACATTACCCATTTTCCGGAAGAAGCCATCTATTCGGATAAGGTCATCGTCATGAATGCAGGTGAAGTCCTGATGGAAGGTAAGCCGAGTGAAGTGTTTAATGAGGTAGATCGTTTGAAACAGGTGGGACTGGATGTGCCATTTGCCGTTCGACTGCGACATGCACTTCATTCCAAAGGGATTGATTTACCGTTTGTCCTGCATCAAGAGGAGCTGGTGGAGCACGTATGCAAATTACTTTTGACCAAGTAAGCCATATCTACGCAAAGGGAACACCGTTTGAACGAGTTGCCTTACACAATATTTCGCTGACGATTCCATCCGGTTCGTTTGTCGGAATTATTGGCCACACAGGCTCGGGTAAGTCAACGCTGATTCAGCACTTGAACGGGTTGCTGATGCCTAGTACAGGGCAGATTACCCTGGGTGATGCGGTCATTACTCCAAAGCGGCGATTACCCCATGCTCAAAGGCGCGATATTGGGCTCGTCTTTCAATATCCTGAACATCAGTTGTTTGAAGAAACGGTTGCGAAGGATGTTGCTTTTGGACCGCTCAATTTTGACTTGCCAATGGAAATGGTGGAAGCGCGCGTAAAGGAGTCCCTTGAAATTGTCGGCTTGGATTATGCCACGATCAAGGATCGCTCGCCGTTTCATTTGAGTGGCGGGCAAATGCGACGTGTTGCTTTGGCTGGTGTTCTTGCCATGCAGCCGAAGGTTCTGGTATTGGATGAACCAACTGCGGGTCTTGATCCTGCGGGACGAGTAACGATTCTGGAAGGGATTTACCGGATTCATCGGGAACAAAACCTCACGACACTATTGGTTACGCACAGCATGGAAGAGGCAGCCCGCTATGCAGACTATTTGCTTGTGATGGCACAAGGCCAAGTAGCTTTGCAGGGGAAGCCAGAGGAAGTATTCATGCATGTGGATCGTCTCCGAGAGCTGTCTTTGGATGTACCGGAAACGGTGGCTCTCGTATCGCAAATGAATCAAATGCTGCCGGACAAGGCTAGTCTGCCGTGCTCCCTTTATCGGGAGGAAGAGCTGATTGCCCATCTGCTGGAACGACTGTCCGTACCAAAGGAGGGCTAGGCATGCTGCAGAATATCGCAATTGGTCAATACGTACCAGGGCAATCTTTTTTACATCGTGCAGATCCGCGAAGCAAGCTTCTCTTCATCATCCTTTTTGCTACCTTGATTTTTCTGGCTAACAATACGGTAACGTACGCCATACTCATTGGTTTTACCTTGTATGCTGCACTTCTTTCTAGGCTTTCATTGTCCTATATATTAAAAAGCTTAAAGCCAGTCTGGATCCTGATTTTATTTACCGTCGTCTTGCATATTTTCATCACGAAAGGCGGAACGGTTTACTTTCAGTGGGGATGGTTTACAGTAGAAGAACAGGGAGTTCGCCAGGCGATCTTCATTTCTTTGCGCTTGGGACTTTTGATTCTCATTAGTTCCTTGCTCACACTGACAACCTCTCCAATCGATTTGACAGAAGGGTTGGAGCGTTTACTAGGACCACTAGGGAAGATCGGCATACCGGTTCATGACATAGCCCTGATGATGTCAATTGCACTCCGGTTCATTCCGACCCTGATGGAAGAAACGGATAAGATCATCAAGGCGCAGACCGCCAGAGGAGCCAATTTCACCAGTGGAAGCCTCGTACGCAGAGCCAAGAACCTGATTCCGATCGCGATCCCATTGTTCGTTAGTGCGTTTCGGCGTGCGGAAGAGCTGGCTTTGGCGATGGAAGCGCGTGGCTATCGCGGGGGAGTGGGGAGAACGCGGCTGAATAAACTGACGTTCACGTGGCGTGATGGAATCGTAGCTGTTGTGAGTGTGATCTTGGTAATCGTGATTGGATGGTGGCGTACATGAAGAGACTGCGATGTGTATTGGCATATGACGGAACTGACTTCAGCGGTTTTCAGGTACAGCCAGATCAAGTAACGGTCCAGGGTGAAATTGAAGCCGCATTGAATCGGGTTACCGGAGAGGATATCCAAGTCTCCGGTTCAGGCCGGACAGACGCGGGTGTTCATGCACGCGGTCAAGTGATTCACTTTGACACGTCGAGTAACATTCCGATGGATAAATGGCGGTTTGTGTTGAATAATCAGTTGCCTGATTCTATTGTCATTCGGACAGTCGAAGAGGTCGATGCCTCTTTTCATGCGCGTTTTGACGTGCAAGTAAAAGAATATCGATATTGTATCGACAACAATCCAGTGGCAGATGTATTTCGACATCGTTACGCCGACCATGTCCGGTTTCCGTTAGATGTGGACGCGATGCAGCAGGCTGCTCATTACTTGGTGGGTGAACATGATTTTACTTCCTTTTGCTCGGCAAAGACATACGTCGAGGACAAGGTTCGGACTGTGTACGGGCTCACCGTGGAAAAAATCGGAAACGAGGTATGGGTGACATGCCGAGGCAACGGTTTTTTGTACAACATGGTTCGAATTATTGTGGGGACTTTGGTTGAAGTAGGGCAAGGAAAAAGAAGTCCTGCTGAACTGAGGGAAATCCTCGTCGCATGTGATCGGGAAAAGGCAGGTAAGACAGCACCAGCCATGGGTCTGACCATGTGGGAAGTTGTCTACTAGTTTTCAGATTTCCAACTATTAGACGAACGAGCAGCACTTGACTATGGAGCGTCTATGTAGTACGATATTCCTTGGTATTTTAACCCCGCCTAGCCCCACTCTAGCCCCGGGATTGAAAGACAAGATCGTGATTACATGGAACACCTGGAAGAGTTGCTCACCCGTAACAGCAATTATCTTCCATTGCAAGTTTCGGTTGTTTTGGTTATAAGTGTGTTAGGTAAGATATTTAGGAGGGACAAAAATGCGTACCACATATATGGCGAAACCGCTCGAAGTTGAGCGCAAATGGTACATCGTTGACGCTGAAGGCCAAACGCTGGGTCGTCTGGCGAGCGAAGTAGCTTCTATCCTGCGCGGAAAATTGAAACCAGAATTCACTCCTCACGTTGACGCTGGCGATTTCGTAATCGTACTCAACGCTGACAAAGTGAAATTGACTGGTAACAAACTGAATGACAAAATTTACTACACTCACTCCCTGTATCCAGGTGGTTTGAAAAAAACCACTGCTGGCGCAATGCTGAACAAGAGACCAGATCGTATGTTCGAACTGGCGGTAAAAGGCATGCTGCCTAAAAACAGCCTGGGACGTCAAATGTTCACCAAGCTGAAAGTATACGCTGGAACTGAGCATCCACACGCAGCACAAAAACCAGAAGTTTGGCAAATTCGCGGTTAAGGTAAAGGGAGGAAATATACGTGGCACAAGTACAATACTACGGTACAGGTCGTCGTAAGCACTCCGTAGCACGCGTTCGCCTGGTTCCAGGTGAAGGTCGCATCGTGATCAACAAGCGTGAAATGGATACTTACTTTGGTTTGGAAACACTGAAATTGATCGTAAAACAACCACTCGTTTTGACTGAAACTCTTGGTCGTTACGATGTATTGGTTAACGTAAACGGCGGCGGAACCACTGGTCAAGCTGGTGCAATCCGTCACGGCGTTGCTCGCGCTCTGCTGAAAGCAGATCCGGAACTGCGCGGCGCTCTGAAACGCGCTGGCTTCCTGACTCGCGATCCTCGTATGAAAGAGCGTAAGAAATACGGCTTGAAAGCAGCTCGTCGCGCACCTCAATTCTCCAAGCGCTAATTGCTGTTCGATACAAACCCCTTGTCTGTTCGCAGGCAGGGGGTTTTTCCTTTTCACAATCGGGTATATTTGTCCATGTTTGTCCATAAGATGGAACGAGAATGGGACAAAGGGGACGATACACTATGACACGAAAAGGAGTAGGCTGGATATTGGCTTTTGCGGTACTCATGCTGTTGTTCACCTACGAAGCGCCTGATCGCTCTTCTTGGCAGGCATGGTCGCTGCCACTGACGGGAACGGTTATAGCCATTGACCCAGGGCATGGGGGACTAGATGGCGGTGCCGTTTCCAAAGCTGGTAATGTGGTTGAAAAGGAAGTGACCTTGGCCATTAGCATGTACTTGCGGGATTTCCTCCAGCAGTCGGGTGCATTTGTGGTTATGACAAGGGAAGAAGACAAGGATTTGGCTAGTCCGGATGCAGCGCAGGCACGTAAACGAAAATCTGAGGATATCCGAAACCGGGTGAAGCTGGTCAATGATAGTACACCAGATTTTTTGGTCAGTATTCATGTGAATTCTATCCCTTCTCCGAAATGGTCGGGAGCGCAGACTTTCTATTCCCCCACCTTCAAAAAGAGCGAAGAAGTTTCTTACCTGATACAAGATGAAATCAAACGGGTGATCGGTCATACAGATCGGGTTCCGAGTAAGACGAACAATGTGTTCTTGATTCGGGAGGTTAGCTGCCCAGCCGTTTTGGTAGAAGTAGGCTTTGTCAGCAATACAGAGGAGGCAAAGCGACTTCAGAGCGTTGAATATCAAAAGGCAATGGCGAATGCTATTTATCAGGGGATATTGCGTCAGTATTCAGGAGAAAAAGTGCCAATTACACCTTGAGAGGGCGGTGGTCGTGTCCCGACCGCCCGAATATGCTATAATGAACGCGCATACGCTGTCGTTATACCAGCATGAAAATGTTTGAAAAGATCATAGATGAGGTGAACCAGAATGTTGACCAGAGAACAGGTTCTCGAAGCACTACGCGATGTAAAAGACCCTGAAATTAATCGTAGCTTGGTCGAGCTCAACATGATTCGGGATATCCATATTGAAGGCAAGACAGTAAGCCTCACGGTCGTTCTGACGATCTCGGGCTGTCCACTCAAAGCCAAAATCGAGGACGATGTTATTGCAGCTGTGAAAGCGCTAGGAGCCGAAGAAGTACGCCTGCAATTCGGTTCGATGACAGACGAGGAACGTGCGGCTCTGTCTGCCCAGCTTCGCAAGAACCAAGGTGGGCAAACACATAACATGACACCGGGACAAGCTCCACTCTTGAACCCGATCTTGGCAAAGGATTCGAATACGACCTTTATCGCGGTCACTTCCGGAAAAGGTGGCGTGGGAAAATCGACGGTAACAGTGAATCTGGCTGTTGCACTCGCGCGTTTAGGAAAAAAAGTGGGCATTATCGACGCAGACATTTACGGTTTTAGTGTGCCCGATATGATGAATATTGAACAACGTCCAACCGTGATTGGTGAAACGATTCTGCCTGTTGAAAAGCAAAACGTAAAGGTTATGTCCATGGGCTTTTTTGTGGAGGATAACTCTCCGATCATTTGGCGTGGCCCTATGCTGGGGAAAATGCTGCGTAACTTTTTCACGGAAGTACACTGGGGCGAAGAGTTGGACTACCTCTTGCTGGACTTGCCTCCAGGAACGGGAGATATGGCCCTTGATGTGCACACCATGATTCCGCAAAGCATGGAGATTGTGGTAACCACTCCTCATGCTACTGCAGCGTTTGTTGCAGCTCGTGCAGGCGCTATGGCAAAGCGGACTGGTCATGAAATCCTCGGTATTGTGGAAAACATGGCGTGGTACGAAGCAAAAGATGGTTCGAAAGAATACGTATTCGGGCGTGGAGGAGGAGCTAAGCTTGCCGAGACATTGGCATGTGAGCTGCTCGCTCAAATTCCGCTGGGCCAACCGGACAATCATCCATCTGAACCTGATTATTCCCCATCCATCTATGGAGAAAAGACGGAAATTGGTCAGCATTACATCGATATGGCCAAACGTGTCATAGAAAAATGCGGGGAAGCTGTCAAACAATAATATCCAAGAAGATGAAAAAGGTGGGCTCTGCAATAGAGCTCACCTTTGTGTTTTAGGAAGAAGGGTTTCCGCCGCCGGATTTGCTGCCGCCTCCGCCACCTTCTTTTCCCTTTCCTTTTTTCTTTGACTTTAGTTCCTTAGGCTTTGTCATGTCCTCGGATACTTTGGTCATGATCTTCATGAGTTCAGCCTGGAAGAAAGGACTTTGCAAGGAATCCTTCATCACTTGCATGGTTTGTTGTCGATAAGCAGAGCTTTTCATCAGGTCCATCAAATTTTTCTCAAACTCAGGGTCTTTCATTACGCTTATGAGCTCTTTTTGGTATTCAGGGTCCTTCATTAGGTCCTTCATGAGTGTTTTTTGCTCGTTTTTCATGGATTTCGCCATGGCGCTTGCGAACTTCGGGTCTTTAAACGCTTCTTTGATGTGCGTACTATTGGGATTCGTCATGCTTTGAATCAAGGTTGTCCGCACGGTTGATTCGTCGAGCATCAGATTTTGCTTAAACTTATCATCCTTCATCATCTTGCTAACAGATTGCTTCGCTTCGTCCGTCTGTAATATGTCCAGCACCATGTCTTTGACGCTTTTATAATCAGGCTGAGACGAACTTTGCGCTTGTCCGCCACCCCCGCAACTGGTTAGCACCAGACAGACAAGAGCGGTTAACCAAAAAGACATCGTCTTTTTTCTCATGGGGTGGACACCTCCTTCTTTACTCTGCCTACAAGTAACGTGTGCATTTTGTTTTGTTCTTACGCTAGTATTTTCTTGTATCCATTGGTACAATCATATTCGATGTGGATGGGAGGGAATACTTGGTGAGTTTGCGTAAGTATGGATGGCTTTTTATTACCACGCTCTTGCTTGGGGGATTAGGTGGGATCCTGGTTGCCCTTATTTTTGATTTGGACAAGCTGCTTGCAGGAAGCACCGGTAACTTTTTTGTCGGATTGTTCATGTATCTACTGTACGGAATGACCATTAGTATTGTGGCTCAGATGGGTTTTTTTGCGTATATGACAATTAATTATTTCGCTAAAACAATATTTAAAACGGCTTCCCTGTGGAAAAGCGTCCAAGTATTCCTTATTTTGTTTGTCTTTTTCGATATGATTTATCTTCGCTATACGTCCTTCGGTGAAGGAAAAGGATTTAGTACGTACTTTATTGAGCCAATGCTATTATTGATTGTTGCTATTGTTACCGCATATGGAAAAGTGAGTCTGACCAATAAATCTGCATGGATACCGACGATGTTCTTTATGTTTGTCGTTACGGCACTGGAATGGATCCCGGCATTGAAGGAAGATAATGTGCGTGCCACTCTGTCCATGCTCGTTCCACTATTGTTTTGTAACGTGTGGCAAGTCATGCAATTGCACCGTCTGGTAAAAAGAGAAAGCTGACCAATGAAGGTCAGCTTTTTTGATTTTAGTGAATTTCTTTGCTGTCTACACTTGTACCCGAAATGAGTTCAGATACCGTAACGAATTCATAACCATCCTTGCGAAGTTGATCAATGATCACAGGGAGGGCAAGATGCGTATCTTTCGCAGAATCGCTCGCATGCATCAGGATGATGTCTCCTGGATGAGCTTTCGATAATACATTATTGATGATCACATCAGTTCCCGGATTGGTCCAATCTTTTGAGTCCGTATCCCATTGGATGACGGAATAACCCATGCGATTCGCGGTTTCCAGCACTCGTTTGTCAAAATCACCATTTGGCATCCGGATGAGCGTTGGTTTCTTTCCAGTCATTTCGGTTAGGATGGAGTCGGCCTTGGCCATTTGGGAGCGAATTTCTTCATCGGAGTATTTGGTGTAGTTATCATGCTTGTGACCGTGCGAACCAATTTCTAAGCCATCTTCCTTGATGCGTTTTAAGATGTCCGGATGTCGTTGACTCCAAGGGGAGGAGAGGAAAAAAGTCGCTTTGTTTACCTTTTTTTCTTTCAGCACATCCAGTATAGGTAATGCTCGTGTCTCTCCCCAGCTAATGTCAAAGGTAAGGGCGATTTTCTTTTCTTTGGTATCGACCTTATAAATAGCTTGGGGGGCTTGTGTGCTGGCACCTTCCGCAAAGGCAGCAATTGAATCGCGTTCCGCATAACCAATTCCAGCTGTGAGTACGATGGCCGCAACGATAATTAAGATCTGCTTTAATCGTTTTGCGCTGATCACATAAATGAATTTCATGGATAAGCACCTCCTTTGTCCGATAACAGTTTATGCAGGGAAGACAAGGATATTCTTTGGCCTGTTGGCTATTGTTGAGGTACAATGCATATAGTGAATGAAGAGGCAGTAAAGGGGTGTGTTGCATGGGCAATCGATTGCGGCATTTATGGCTTGATAACCGAAAATATTTCTTCGCCGCTTGCTTATTATTTTTTTGTGGTGCCTTGATTGGTTATTTTCAAGCACCGCTTGTCGAAGATATGGTCGATAAAATGATGGGCCAATTGAAGGAAATTGCTGAACGGATAAAAGATAACGGCGGCGGACCTTTAGCGGTGTTCTGGATGATTTTTTCCAATAATGTTTTTAGTGCTTTGATGATGATGGCGCTGGGAATATTGTTTGCATTCTTTCCCATAATTGGATTGCTCACGAATGGAGTGCTGCTTGGGTTTATCCTTTTCAAATACAGTGCAGTGGGAGTAAGTCCATGGCTTATTTTAAGTGCAGGTATTTTGCCACATGGGATTTTTGAGCTCCCAGCTATCCTGTTTGCAGCGGGAGTTGGTATTCGGTTAGGAGTGCTGAGTTTACGATCAGTGGGAGTTCTAATCCAACCACACAAGCTGGCACAATTGAAAAATGACTGGTATGATACGCTCAAGCAATTTCCAGTAGCGGTTCTTACTGTGATCGTTTTGTTGTTCATCGCTGCTATTGTAGAGAGCACGATTACGCCAACCATTCTCAAGGAAACAGTGGGCCAACAACTGCAGCAATTGAACTTACTGAAATAATTCAGATTTGCCAACAAGTTGAAGCCTTCCTAAACGGAGGGCTTTTTATTTTGAATAGGGCTGAATTTTGATGGAAAGGATAGAGGAGAGACTCGTAAGGCGGAGGGCGATATCGTTGCTAGGGTTTTTGTTTAATACGAAAGAAGTACAGGAACTAGAATACTTGTTAAAACGTGAGCTGGAAGAGATGCTCCTTGATTTTAGTGATAAACGAATTGATCAACTAGTGAAGCGGGCTATGGAGGAGAGATACTCCATCATGTTTCGCATGTATGCAAGAATCGCCTCTCCCAATGAGTTATCCAAGTATGTCAGACGCAGAAAACTCGGGGAGGAGCATTATACTTAAAAACTTTTTTAAAAACATATTGACTCAATGATAGGTAACATGATAGATTAATTCTTGTCCTTAAGACGCCATCACAAATAACGATGGACATTGAGGACAGGAAATTGCTCTTTGAAAACTGAACAGCGAAAGCGTTAATGAGTCTATCATTAAATGATTT
>NZ_JBEAES010000033.1:0-63589 GCF_050477165.1 Brevibacillus sp. FIR094
TATCGATAAACAACTTACAGTACACAGCAATTCCCCCGATTTCATATCAATTTATTTCCAATTGTAAACTGCTGATTTATTCGATACCACTTATCTCCCTACACATTGTGTTTAATGCTAAAAGCACCGCTTCTCCAGACTTGTTATAATTAAGGTAAATTATTGAGAGGACGACCACTCTTGCAATTTCATCACTTATCAACTGAAGTTAGGCAACGTTTTACAACAGATGAACCTCACCTTCAAAATGTAAAGTTCAGTGATTTCATAATTGATGGAAATTCTTTACATAAGCGACTTGAGAAATATGATTTAGTGCCCAGTCTAGGTGATGGTACTAAAGAGTACCGAGAGGAAATGATCAGTTATTTCTTACTTCAAAAGCCTCATCCACTGCTGTGGTACCGAGCACCAATCTTGGTTTGTCCGGAATGTGCTGATTTGGGATGTGGATTCATCTCGGCCAAACTTGATAGAAGAGACAACCTAGTAATTTGGAGTGATTTCTACAAGGATAACTATCAATTCAAAATTAATATTGGGCCATTCTTCTTTAGATGGGACCAATACTGTGAAGTCATTAAGTCTACACTGACGAATTAATGAAATGAGCAATTTGTTAAACTACAGTCTAAATGATTCTGAAAATTGGTGTTTTTATAGTTTCCTACAAATGTTAAGATGTATTTATTGGTAAAAATTACCTTTCGGAGGTGAATGATAATGCTGAAAAAAGCCCTTAAAATGATCGGCAAAGATAACTTTTGGAAACCTTGCGGAACAAAACCTGGGTGCATAAGAACCCCGCAAGGCTATTGTATCTGCCCGTAGTAGATGTAGCTAACCTCATGAAAGTTCCAAGAAGGCTGTCCAAAAGCCATGCATGTGGCAGAGGGATGGTCTTTTTCCTGTGATTTAACATAATTGAGCTTGTGTTAAGCTTGGATATTGATCTCTAGGCTAAGCAAAGCGATTCCTCCCGTTTAACAAATCGTGTGTTGTGTTTCACAAGAATACCTTAGATTTTCTGGGTCTTTAATGGTTGAAACCGACAACTTATTTCTGCGTACATTTAACTAGAAACAAATGAATGGAGAGATTCAGTGGATATTTCGAGCCTTCTTAAAATCCTTTTTCCAATAAGCGTCGTGTGTATCATCATGTTTTTGTTCTGGAAACAAGAAAGCTTGAAGAAAAACGGTACACAAACCACCACCCTTTGTTCTTTAAAGAGAAAAGAAATACAAATTGCCCGTAACGGTATCTCTCCTTCTATGAATACCTACCTGATGGTTTTTGAAGATAATATTGGCAACAAAATCGAAGTTGAGAGCCGTAACAAAAGAACTTTTAATACGTTATTTGAGGGTGACTATGGAGAACTCACTTACATTGACATCAAGCCGAACTATATAAATAATCAATTTGTTGATTTTTATAAGAAAAATAACTCTTAGCAAAATTACCGATGTGTTAAGGTAGCCTTCCTCTATCTGGAAATACTTTGTTACAATCAAGCTTGAGGTGATCCATTTGAAGAAGGTTGTTAAAGCAAAAATTAAATGGCTAACTGCGGAACAAGGTGGACGTTCGACTCCACTGGGATTCAGTTTTCGTTACTGCCCAATTGTCGAGTTTGAAACTCAAGATAAAACTGGTGATACCTGGAGCGCTGATATCATCTGGCATTCCGAGATTGGTACTGATCTAACTACCATTGCAGATTTCTCTTTCTTTTCTGAGGAAGCACCTTTTGAATTATTAACCCCAGGAAGTAAATTCAATTTATTTGAGGGTAGTAGGCATGTTGCTATCGGTTACCTACTTTAGGCGCTTAACAACTTAACTATTGTGTTAATATATTTGAATACTTCCAAAAAGTAGGTGTTCTGATGAACGATCTAAAATCATTGTTAACACAAGATCAAATTTCAGAAATCGAACTGTCTAGAGAGATGTGTATCGGAATGAGTGTAGATAGTAAACCAATTATTTGCTTTGAGATTCTCTCCAACATTCTTCACAACAAATTGTCCATACGAGATCTGTCCAAAGACGAAATCCTTACTGTGCTCACTCAGTTGAAAGGATACAAAGACTATTGGAAAGATGTTACGTGGTTCCAAAGCAGTAATATTGATCAGATATTCGTTGTCTTTAGGGAACTAGTTAAAAATAGTCTTCGTGAAGACAACCTAACTTGATCACAGTACACAATTTGATAAGTCTGCTCGCTACTCACACAAACCGTACTGACTCGAACAGACCGGGACATCTTCGAACTCTATTGCTTTGATCAAGTCGTATTGTTTGCCACCATAAGATGTCTTCGACCACTCCGTCCAGGTATCAATCCGAAACCACTCTCCATTGACTGGAGCAAAGAATGTAGCACTACCTCGTTTACTAGCGCTTGCAACAATATCCTCCCATTGCCTGATCCGTTCAATGACTGCTGGAAACCGCCTGGATATTTCAAACAGTTCGTCTTTAGCGCAGTTGATGCAAGGCATGCAGCCTACTCGTCCCATTCCTAACTTGTACAGTGGGTTTGGTTCGATTCCATGCTTTTTGTGAATTTCAAAGACTTGCTTAACATCCCATTCCAAGATCGGTCTATATAACTGCCATCCTTCTGGTGTTTCTTCCCGCATTGAATACTTAGCTCGTACACTACTTTCAGCAGCTCGCACCCCCACACAACTGACTACATGATTACCTTGTTCCATCAGCGGAAAATATACTTGCTGCTGAACCGGAAACACCTTCAGGAACTGGGTACAGAACTGAGCCATTCGGGAAGGAAATCTTCCTTTTACGATACAAAGATCGAGGAATGGGTTTCCCGTTGGTTCAAGTACAGACAATGCACTTTGGACAATATTTTCAGGAACGCCTTTTTCACGCCATTTCGTTTCTACATATTTGCGTTTTCGTTTGATCTGAGATGTGAAATCGGCTTTCACGCGGTGTATTGTACCGAGTTCTCTTTCGAGATAGTCCACGTATTGGTAAGTCAAATCGTGTTCATTGCCCGTGTCTGCGAATACTGGATAAACTTCCAACCCAAGTTCCTTCGATACATACAACCACATTGCCGTGCTATCTTTGCCGCCTGATAACGAGAGGACGTTGACCGTTTTAACCATTTGCTCCCCCTCCTTCCGCTGTGTTTATCTCCCTGAGAAATTTGTAAATAAACAAATTTCGTGATACATTTTTTGTAAAATACTGTATATAGGTGAGTATTATGAAAAAAATTACTTTGCATAAAATAGTTTCAATTGTAATCTGCTTGAATGGTCTTTATTTAATGATAACTAGCCTGGATTACGGTTTACTCGGTATCCTTTTTTTAGCTATTGGAATATGGAATGTTTTTACGTACTTTGGCAAAAGTAGTGTGTGATTTAACATAATGGAGCTTTTGTGCCCATCTTTTTTGTCCTTACTCCTCGTGGCATAATAATAACGAAGGAGTTGTTCACGTGGAAAAGTCGTTTTATTACTCGGTGTCTTGGTCCGAAGTTAGTTACTTGAAAGAAACATTGCAGTCTATAGAAATACCGTTTGCTATTGAACAGTCATCAGATAAACTGCAACTTGCTGCTGGAGAAGTTGCCTTTGTTTTTCCAGACATGCATGTAAGGGTTTATCGCCATATTCATGAGCTATTTGGCAGCCATGGGCGAGCTTATCCTAGATAATTCATTCGGTAAAACGCCCAGTCTGCCGTAACATTCAGTAGATAACCATGACTCCCAATCCTAACCTCGAAAGCTAATCACGTTTTGAAGTGCCTGCATTTTAAATCCCTCTTCTAGCTACCTGTTGTCCTTGAACGTCTCATGCGATCAAGCATTCCCATTAGTTCCGGGTCATCACGTAATAAACGCGGTGATTCCCGGGACTGGAACGCCCCTGCCCTTTCTTGCTCCATTTGCCACTGAACAGATGCCGGGAGACTGTCTACTCTTAATTTGCTATCTCTGATAGGTACAACCTTATGCGATTGCTGTTGTTGGAACTCCTGGTTAACCTTCTCTGCTTGTTCAGCAGTCCGCACCCCCTGAACGAACATCTTCTCAAGGGTCCCTTTTGCGTAATCCCAAGCCTTGCCTTTTTCTGCTGCATATCTCATTACCCAAGCCAACAAGTCCAACTGTACCCCGTCATCGAGATAGCTATGTAGTAACTGCATGATAGTTGGATTAGGGTCGAAGTTGAAATAATGCTTGTATTGATCAATTACGCTGTTGAAAACTTGCAGGTCCCTACCACCGACCACCACCACGCTTTTATGCTGTTCCTTGGAATCAGTAGTAGTGGTATCAGGGATCAGAGAATCAGGAATCAGTTTAAGGGAATCAGGAATCAGAGAATCAGCACGGCTTTTAGTAGGCTCGTCACTACCTAGGCACGGAATTTCCGAGGAAAGCCCTAGGCTGTTCTGAGGCTGGGCCTTACCTAGGTCAGTCACAGTCCCATGCTTGTACTTACCTTGTTCAGGCTTTGGTATTTTGCTTGTTGCTTCTCTATGATGAGGATTTTGATGGTCCTTAAACTTTGGAATACTGATGAAACGCTCTCCATCCACTTCGTACCTGAGGATAAAGCCAGCATCGTGTAGGTCCTTTAAGCACTGGTCTACCTCGACATTTTCATAAGGGAAAAGCTCACCCTTTATTCGCTTGGGCCGATCCTCTAAAAACCCCTCACGATCTGCTAAGCACCACAAACCAATAAACAATAATCTTGCATATGGGTTAAGATCAGAAAGGTCTTCGTTTTTAAAAAATCCTGGCTTGATGTTCCTTGCTCTAGCCACTTCCTTCAACTCCTCCCGCTATGATGCTCCTCCCTGATAGAAAGGAAGGAGAGTCTTTTGTTGGTATTCAATAAACGCTAAGCGACCCGCTCGCGTGTTATGAGCCTTCCAATGGCACGTACCTGACTGAGTAACTGGACCGCATGCCAGTGCAACGTTCCATGGCTCCCCAGTTCCTCCTTGGCTTCGGAAGATAATGTGGTGCCCTTCTAATGTCCATACTTGCTTAGAACTTTTCTTGCATAACACGCAGCACCCTTTATCCCGTTTCCAGACCTCTGCGAGTACCTGGGAAGTGATCTTCCCGCGATCCTTTTGTTTCTTCACTCGACGCTTGAATGTGGGTTTAGGGACGGCCCGTACCTCATTGAACATGCTCATGTTTTATCACCATGCCTTTGCGCAAATACTCTGTACTGCTTTATCTTGATTGGTGTCCATTCCGGATAGTTTCGTAGCATATATGCTTTTGCAAACCGTTTTAGCGTCTCAGGATCGTCATACAACCGGTACAAGTCCGGGAGTAAAAACCATCGCTCTATCATTGCTCCGCTGCCTCTTGCTCGGGTACTGCTTGACCGTCTTCTACTACTTTGTAATCAACATCGAAAATGTTGTCGGACTCAATTCCGTTATCTTTACGCAGCTTCAGAACGGCTTCATCAGTCGAAAGCTTCTCCTGCACTTCGATGCTGATCGGCATGTATTTCGCCATTTCCTTGATGCAGGTTTTCTTGCACATGCTTTCAAAGTGGTCTTTCCATGGTCCTACCAGCTTTCCATCTTTCTTGGCTGCGGAATGCGTCATGGCATGCTTGTGGCATTGCTCGGCCATCATCGTAACAAAATCGAAAGCGCCGTCTTTCAAGCGATATGCCGAGTAGTAACGAACTGGCTTTCCTTGTTCATTGGCACCCCTAGATTTAATGGCCCCGATAGCTTGTGCCATCATAATGTCCATGAAATCATCCTTACTCGGAGTGAAGTTCTCTAGATGGTGCAGCATATCAAAAGGAACATGGACTAGTCGTTTGTCCTCACCTTTGATGTAAATGAACAAGTCGTTTTCGTAGACCGTCTCAGCGTAAATCTTAGATACATCACCAGTTCGTCGAATCAAATCAATCTGTCCTTTATATCCAATCTGAAACTGGCATTCCATTTGCCCAGTACGATTGTTTTTGAACGGGACTAAATAGGCGTGTCCGATTAAATTAGGCTCCAGTCCCAACGTTGCGCAGTTCATAACAGCTCCCACAATAGATGCGGGTGTGCAATCAATAAGTGCTGGCGTCCTACTGATGGCTGTTAACGTAATTCGAGCTAAACGCTCAGGCGTCATGTGCTTAGGAACCAACGATCTAATAGCTTGAAAGTTGTCGGCAAGCTCTTTCTTGATCACTGCATTGAAGTTTTCAGCCTTTGTCATCGTGCGCTGAGCTAGCTTCCCTGCTATGTCCGACTGATTAACTTTCTTATCTTCAGCCATTACTCATCGCCTCCAATTACCCGAAATATTCGACCGCGCTTCCCAGACTTCCAGGTAAACCGAAGATCCACTTGAAAGTACGCTCTTTCGCTTGTTTGCATGTAGCCCTTAATCTGATTCTTTGCTGCTTTTTCTCGCTGTTCAGCTTGGGTTTTAGCCACTCTTGCTAGATGCAACTCTTGGATGATCGGGTATGCCTCCTCAGGTAGCTCAATCGAAGAGTCCGAAACAGATTCAGGAAATGCATCCTTTAGGTACTCAGTATCTTGATGTGAAAAGACTGGCGGAGCTTTTGCCACCACATGCTCTTCCCAGAATCCTTTTTCGATAGTAATCAGGTTCTTAATCAGCTCTTCATCTCGTTCGATTACCCGCCATTGAAAGTCCCAGCCTCCTATCAGAACGGCTATAAACCATCTATCTGCCCCAGTAACAGCCATGTAATGGTTGCATTGGAGAATGTACTCCGTTGGTGCCTGCGTACCAGACCAGTCATTCTTGCAATATTCAGATGTGTTCTTGCATTCCAAACCTGCATTCTGTCCAGGTAGCCAGCGATCAATGTTTGCTAGCATGAAGGGATGCTCCGGGTGCTGAAATATCGCATTTTGTCGCCATACTTTATATCCCGTATCCTCTGCAAACCAATCAGCAATAACAGGTTCCAGAAGTCGTCCTGCCTTCATTTTTGGATTGTCCTCTACTGGAGGAAGCGCTCCCTGTTTCTCTAGATAAACTGCCATCGGTGATTTGTAGCGACTTAATCCACATATCGCGGCAGCATCGGAACCACCAATTCCAAGACGTCGATGTTCCAGCCAGTCTTCATGCTGCATGTTTAGCGTATTCACCAAACGAATGGCTTGCATGCTCTGTCCCTCCCTCTTGTTTTTTAGAGGTAAACGCGTTACGCTAGAAACAACCAAGTTTTAGCCGTTTGACTCCGTTCCCGCGGGGTCTTTTTCTTTGTCCAACTCAACGTCATCTAATGTAGTCCAGTATTCTTCCCCTCTGAAATCTCGTACCTTGACATCCACTCCATGAAATTCTTCTTTTGCGTCAACGATGGTGACCTTGTGCTTCAGAGTCCCTGTTCTTTGGATCAAGTCCTCACGCTTCTTTACATTGACCGGCCTGCTCCAAACCACGTACACCCTCCTTTCCTTTTTGGATACGAGGTGCCGCGTCCCAACCTCTACGCGGCCGTTGCAGCACCCTTGACTGCGCCACGCTCTTTCTCCCTCGCTATGTAACCTGTCTCATCAGTGCCGGATGGTTATTCCCGGCAGACTGAGGCAATGTTGCCCCAGTTTCGACTATTTGAGTAAGCGCCTTGCCTGTTCTCTGATTCCATCAATGAAATCCTCAAAGTCCATTGTTGCTTTCCCATCAACTAATAGCTCCAGCTCCTCGATAACATCCCGTACTGTCCATTCAATTCCACTGTTATCGATATCAAATGCCAAAGTTTCTATCGAACGCTGCCTGCTCGATTCCGTTTTCTCTACATATTCTTGAAAATCAAGCACTGGTGCGCTCATACTTAATCTCCTCCTCTAATGCTGCGATCTCCCGTACACGCCACTCTATCTCATGGGCCAAATCACGTTTATGAACATCTAGTTCCTCACGAAGACGTTTCATTTGAACGTATTGCACATCTACCGCACGCCAATCATCATCAGCTTGTCGATATGCTTGTTCTGCATTTTCAAGTTCACGCTGCAACTCTGCTATTTGAGAAGCCACTGACTTTTTCAAAGGCTTGTCCTCCTCAACCAGGTATGGTACGCTTCGATTAGATTTGTTTTTCTAAGCCGTCCGTTCGCCGCGGGCGGTTTTCTCTTTTTCTGCCATTCGCTCTAATTCAACCATCTCGCCTAGAGTAATCACCTTACGTCCAACCGGGTGATCTCCGTCGCAAACCAATTCAACGACACCTTGAGCTGTTGTTAGTTCCTTCATTGTTTCACCTCCTTTAAATCTTCTTTAAAAAGAAGCAACCGTTCACGATAGTTTTCGTTTTGTTCGTCTGCTGTCGTGTATTGCTTTGCGACCTCCGGCATCTGAACTTCCGTCATAGTAGCGTCATATTGGTATGTTTTTTCGAGTACCTCGAGCATTCTCCGATTCCAGTCTTGATTTGATTTCATTGAGTCCGCCCTCCCGCAAATAACATTTCTTGTCGTTCGCGGCGCATTAACTCTCGTGGATCGGTTATGACTATCTCCAGGTCTCTTGCTTGTAGTAACCAGTTGTGTTGGTGAATGGCTGGATCAATACCGTAGCGTTCATCCATCAAGATATGTACGTCATCACACGCCTGGAATAGGTCTTCAATCTGCTTACCTGCTTCCTTCAAGAGCCTTTCTTCATCTGTCGATAACGAATCCCATGGTCGCCTTTTACGCTCCCATTCAATCAATGCCTGAGCTTCATGGATTACATCCTGGCATTGTTTGATGAGGTTATATAAAGTAGCTGTAAAATTGACCATCAAGCGCGGGTCCGTTGGTGGGGGAGCATCCCCGAACAGATGTTTAATCATCCGCACCGATCGGTGATTCCCGCATTCCTTCACGAACGCTTCAGCATCCTCTCGGGATGGTGTGGCTCGGCCATTAATAACATCCGAAACCCAGCGTGCCGATCTTCCCAACCTCTTCCCAAGTGATTCGTACGTCAGTTGTTCGCCTGTACGCTGATTCTGATAAGCATATTCGCAGATGTCATGTATCCGTGAGCGAGAGTACAGTGAAACCATTGTGCTGCTGTTCCCCATCTGTTCTCCTCTTTTCTATTTGGTTTTCGAATTACAATGAAACTGTGCTCATCTTTCACACTTCCCCTTGGTTGCTTACCTTGGGGATTTTCTTTTAGACCGATACAAGAATTAATTGGTAGGGATTTCCATAACAAATGTCGAATCTGTTTGTCGGAAGAACGTGCACTTTGACGATTAAAGTTCTTCTGATTCTTTTGCAGAGGAGGTGACATCATGGATTTGGACAAGTTCGTTTCTGTTCTTGAAGAAAAAATCTTCCCTTTGTACGAACAAAAGTTTGTAGACAATCAGAGAGAGCTTCTTGAATTACTTCATAGCCAAGGACTTGAAAAAGACCAGATTATCGCCGGATTGATACAAGGAATGTCCCAAACATCCTTCCGTCTTGCGACTAAGCTTTCATTTGTATTGGTCTATTCGCTTCTGGCTCAGTCAGAAGAGGAAGACATTTCAGATGTAATGAAGAAAGTTGAACAGATGCTACATTAGTTTCTTTGAAGGCCCTGTTTAGCTGCTTGAGCTATAGAATGCGATAAGTCACCAGTGCTAAATAGGGCTGGAGTTTTCTTTAATGTGGGATATATCTCTTTCTGCATGATCTGGAGGAAGTACGCTATGGTTATAGGCATTGTTCTCACCTCGCTTTCATCACACAACTGCATGCAGCGTCGAGTCTTGGCAGTGACCCCACCTTGACCTTGTTATCACCCTTACCTGGTGAGATGGTGGAATGTATTATGGCTCGGCTCATATCTTCGCTCGCTCCCGCTCTTCGGCGCTCTATGCAGTTGTGTGAGGGTCGTCCAGCACTCCTTTAGGCTGTTTCCTCTTTCTTTACTGGTTGATCAGTATCAGTGACTTCCTTTGGTTCTGCTGGTTTTGACTTAAGCAAAACCTCTAAAGCATGGACCATTCGTTTCATATCAGGTGCGAACTCACGATGGAATTCGATCCCTTTAGGTGGTTTGATCATTGTTGGCCTCCTTTCAGGCTGGTTGTTGATCATTTTCACAACTTGAAGATTCTTCAAGTTCATACTCTGAAAAATACTCTTTGGCAAGCACTTCAGGCTTTACCCCCAGTATTGATGCCATTTTGGGTAAGTGATAACTAGGAAGAACAAAGTGGCCACACTTAATCTTAGAATACCAGCCAGGTGTCTTATCCATCTTGTCTGTAAGTTCCTTTACAGTGAGCTTTTTCTTCTTACGATACTTTTCTAGTACATTTGCATTTGCCATATTTTTATTTTCACCACCAAATTTGAAGTAACTTCAAGTTATTGAATTCAGAATACATGAAGTAACTTCAATAAGTCAACAAAAACTTGAAATTCTTTCAAATTTATTTTGAAGATTATTCAACTATCGTATAATGGTTACTATAGTTACTATCGTTACTAGGACGTGGGGTGATTTTATGTCGTTTGGTCAAAGATTAAAACAAGCAAGAAAAGAGGCAAAAAAGACGCAAGATCAAGTTGCTAAGATTCTTGGTCTTGATTACTCCACTATCTCAAAATATGAAAACAACCATTCTCAGCCTGACAACGAAACCCTAACAAAGTTAGCTGACTATTTTGGTGTATCTGTTGATTACCTTCTTGGTCGCACTGCTGATTTCTTTGTCAAAGAGAGAGATACTCATTATATTGTTGAGGTTAAGAACCCCTCCCCTACCGATAACAAGGAAAAAGGACTTTCAGAATTTGAAAACCTCTTTTTCTACGAGCTGGATAAATTGAGCGAGGAAGATAAACAGAAGGCTTTAGAGCATGTGAGGTACTTGAGGTATTTGGCGGAGCAGGAGAAATGACAACGAGACACGGTAAGCTAAACGCTGCGTGTCTTTGCTTTTATAAGGGAGGAGTATTCTAAAAAATGGACCTTTTTGAGAAACGAGAGAATGTTGATTCAAAAGATGAACTCATTCAATTTTTAAAGGCATTGAGAAACGACCTTCAAGTGAACCCTAAGGAATGGGAAAACCTATCGCTCTCTGACTTTTTAGAGGCAATGGAATCCTGGATGGAAGATACAATAGATATGGGGTATCTGTCAGATCAGCCTGAGTGGAAATCACTCGCTACCATATTATACATGGGGAAGATTTATGAGTAGACTTTTTTAGAGCATGTAAGGTACCTGAGGTATATTGCGGAGCAATAGAAATGACAACGAGACGAGCTAATCAATAGCCGTCTCTTTTTTATTAGAGATCAGGAGGCATAATTTATGGGTAAATACGGTGAAACTGCACTACTGGCAGTTAAACTGATTGAATCAAAGCAAGCTGCTACTCCACGAGAAGCCTGGAAGAAGGCGTCTGCCGAAATATTTAGCGCGGGATCAAGCAAGGATAAAGATTGTCCTCGGAGTACATTCCTAGGGCTTTGTGAAGAGGACTTGGTACGTGGAATAACACGTGGCAAGTATACAACATCTCTTAAAAGTAAATCGTATGCGATTCAGGGTGTTGAGTTGTTAAAACAAGACCCCTCCTTTACAAAAAGCCCCCTATCTTTGTGGAAAGCCATCTGTGCAGATAAAGTGTACAATAGTCAAATGGATGTTGTAATATCACTGTGGGAAAATAATTACATTGTGAAGAAACGCTAAACGTTGAGTATCTTCGCATTTATACAGAAGGAGAAATCTTAAAGTATGAACCTTTTTGAGAAGTGCAATAAAGTTGATTCAAAAGATGATCTCATTCAATTTATTAAGGTATTAAGACACGATCTTCAAGATAACCCCGATGAATGGGAGAACCTATCTCTCGATCACTTTTTGGAGTCAATAGAAGCCTGGATGGAAGATACAAAGGATAGAGGATATTTACCAGTTCAGCCCGAGTGGAAGTCACTCGCTGCTATTCTATACATGGGGAAGATTTATGAGTAGGCTTTATTACGGCATGTAAGGTATTTGGAGTATCTGGCGGAGCAGGATAATAAGAAATGACAACAGACACCAATTAGCATGTTTCTCTTTATCTATTAATTAAGTTCAGTTGAGTACGAGGATTTTTATTCTAACTCCTGTGCGAAGAATATTTAACTGACCTCGTTTCTTGTTGTTCTATTTGTATTAATTAATGAGTGAAATTGTAAAGAAACCTTTCGATTATCTACGATTATTACTGCGTTGGTGTAAACTTTGTCAATTTTAATTTATTGTAGGGATTTAACAGCAAAATATAACCCAAATTTAGGTAATAAGATATATAATAAAATTTACCAATAACCTTAGGGAGGAAGTCAGTTGATAAAAGAGGTTAAAATTACTAATCTATTTGGCGAGAAAGACAATGTGAAAAGTATTTCCTTTGACAACCAACTAACACTATTAGTTGGTATGAATGGATCTGGAAAAACAACTGTGTTAAATATTATAAATGCTATCATTACAAAAAGTTTTATGAAATTATTTGACTACGATTTTGAAACTGTAGCCTTAGATAGCGATGAAGGAAAAATATTAGTACATAAAGAATCCGACAAAATATTAATAGGACGGCTTGATATTCGTAATGTTCTGAAACACTTTCCGTCACTCAAGATTTCAAGTGAAGCAATAAAAAAGATTATTAAAAACTTAGAAAATGGAAATTATGATTTTATTACAGACATAAGTAACAAAAAAATAGAAGATGATTTTAATGAATTAATTTCAAGAACAGTATTAGTCCTTAATAAGAAAAGTGCTGAGAAGGAATTAGAAAGAAAAATCGATTTATTTTTTTATGAAGTAAGTTCCCTGTACTTCCCAACCTATCGTCGACTAGAGACGGATTTTCTTGAATTACTTTGGGAGCCATTACTTAAGATAAATAGAGGATTAGATCATTTACCTCGTCATATTGTAGAGGATGTTTTAATTGCAAGAATGGGTGGTTCAATAATTGGTATATCTAATAAAGATATAAAAACCGTAGTTCTTAAAAAATGGGGAGAAGTCACTCAAATTGAAAAGGAAAAACTAAACTCACTAGTTAAAAACTTCTTGTTCTCTCTACTTGATGTACCAAGTATTCAAAGAAACGTAATAGCTCTTAACGAGTTTGATCGCCAGAAATTTATAATAATTTTAGAAGAAGTATTTCAACGTACTGGTTTAATAGATGATACGGATCGCAATTCTCTCAAAGCCATTTCTAATTATGCTGATAATGTGAGTTGGGCCAAAGATTATTTAAATGGAATCCCCTCCGAAAAGCGGCCTACGAAGCAATCTAGAAGACAATCTGAAAAAATGGATATAGATTCTGTAGATTCTGTTAATAAATACATACGAATAACTGAGTCCCTTGATAGACTTAACGGTTTTGTACAAATGTATCATGATGTTACTTCTGAAATTGATAAATTTAAAGCCCCGTTTTTAAATATTACCCAAAACTTGAGCCGTTTTATTAAAAAGGAAATTGAAATTAAAGATGGACAGATAACCTTTCTTAAAGACGAAGAAAGGCTATATTATGAAGATTTATCTGCTGGTGAAAAACAGTTGGTTGCCTTGTTTGTTTATACACGGCTTGCACTAACTCCGGGATCGATCGTTATTATAGACGAGCCAGAACTCTCATTGCACATAAGTTGGCAACGTAAGTTTATCCGTTCTCTAGTTTCTGAACAAGAAGGTACTCAATTTATTATTTCAACACATTCCCCCTTCATAATCTCCAACTATCGCGATAATGTACGAGAACTCGGTCCGGAGGACGACGAATAATGACAGACTTTTATTTGACTATAGAAGAGAAAATTAACACTACACTATTGGAGAAGCATCCTATCCCTGCTTTAATAGTCGAAGGTTCGACAGACATTCAAGTATATGGTCATTTGTTGAAGAAAAGTGAAGTGAATTGGGAATTGATGGATTTTGTGGTTGGTAACTGTAAGAATGACATAGAGAAAAATATGCAAGCAGGCCTCCCTTTTAGATATATTGCAATTCTAGATTCAGACTTCGAACGATATAAGGATGAATTGATAACTGACAATGAAAATCTTATTTATACTCACTACTACAACATGGAAAACTATTTAACATGTAAGGAAGTTATTGATAGTACTATAGAGGACCTTAGATTGGTAAACAGCCCTCAGATCTCCTCTGAAAAGATTATACATGACGCAATTGATTCAATAAGTCCAATCATTATAGGTAGCCTAATTAAAATTGATAACGATTGGAATTTCCCTCTGGAATCTTATGGCATTGAACATAAAGAGTGGTGGGATAATGATGTTAACCAAGTAAATGCTGAAAAATTAAAATGTTTTATTACTAATAAAGGAGTGTGTTTAACTGATGAAATCTGGATAAAAGGTGCAACCCTTCTTAGCCAAATTAGAGACACTGAAAGAATCGATTTGATTCTAAACGGCAAACAAAAGATCGATGCAGTTTATCATCAATTTAAAAAGACTTTTCCGCATATTATGAGCTGTAGGAACAAAAAAGTATTTAAGTTCGATTTGTGCAAAAATATCCATAATTCAAAAAGTACTTTGGAATTGATTACCGAGATTGACTCGAAGGTATCGACTCTCTTACAGTGAATCAAGAAGAACGTTAACTAAAATGGGTTAACGTTCTTTTCTTATTATGCAAGACTTCTCATAAAATCCCTAATTAGACTTAATTTCTAAACCTAAAAGCTTCATTTGCTGTTCCCCCTCTTACTCCCTGCGGTCTTTACCTGATGACTTAATAAACAGAATTTTCTTCCAGTAATTATACATAGTTTGTCACTAGTAGTAACCGATAAAAAATGGTAAGATTATGAAATGAGAACAAACGTTCCTAGGAGGTTTTTTATTGAAATTGCCCTACTCTCCTACTCCACTCGAAATTTGGATAAGTCAATTTTACAAACGGCTAGGGATAAACACACCTGACGAACTAGATGAACATCGTATAGCAAGATCACTAGGCATCCATCTCTTTTACAAAGAAATCCCATCAATGGCATATGAGTTTGGCCGCTTCAAAAGTATAACGATAGACACACGACTCCCTTCACTTATGCAAAGGGAGCATTTTTATCATGAGCTTTGTCATATTCTCCGTCATTCCGGACGCCAACTAATGATGCCGGCTGCCTTTCGTGAGCTACAGGAATGGGATGCTAGGAATTTTACGAGGTATGCTGCATTGCCACTCCATATGATTACCGGATATGATTTCAACCAGCCCGATATCTTAGACATTTTATCGGATCGGTTTAAAGTGACACCACAACTATGCGTAGAGCGATTACAGAAAATACACGATAAATTAAAACTTGCTGTAATCTAACTTTCCCCTGCTTATATAGCAGGTTTTTTCTTTTTCTCCATTACTTAAAAGTAAATATGATAACATTCCTAATTTTCGACACAATGCGACGGATTTTTTACCTATTAAACAGTATTATACGTGTAACTGCTAAAATATGCCTATTCTAAGAGGAATGCTTATAGCCCTAACAAAACTTATGTCAGATGCAACAATAATGCGGTAATTAATCCCCATTGTCAGTGGAATTTTCTTATTCATAGTGTTTAAGCTGACGACTGACATATTTCTTGTTTCAGAAGAATTTGTGTATTATCGCTTATCCTTGCTCTTCCCAGAGAAGGTGGATGCAGTTGCGCGGTCGAAGGGTGGGTTTGGATATATCAAGTGGTTTGAATAAGGCAAGATAATTATCAACAAATCGCAATCGGGGGAACGTTATAATGTTATCAGAAGCGACACTTAGAAATATCACAAAAATTAACCTCAAAAAATTCCTTAAAAGTTACGAAGTAAAGGATATTGAGAAAAACACACAAACCAAAAACAGAAATGATTACTCTCCATATGTGCGAATTATTCAGTCTGAATTTAATAATCCTAAGAGTCGTTTAACTCCTGAAATCTTTGATCAGTATTTATTCAATGAACTTTTTTATGCTAATAATAACTATCATCAAATTTACGAATACGACAGTTTGTTTAGTAAAACAAAACTTTCAGTATTAGATGCTCATGAACATTTGTCGAAGCACCCTTCATTCCTCTATAACGGTTTACTAAATAAACAATTGGCTACCACCGATTATGAATTATGTTCAACGCGATTAGAGCATATAGATGGAGTAATGAATAACCTACATTTACTCATTAAAGTAACAACAATCACAAGCAGACGAGGAAACATTAATTTTTTCGTAGGCATTACATTTGATCTGGTAAATAAATATCTCATCGTAAAATTTAACCTCAACACTCTGGAAAAATCACGAATAGAAAAGAAAGTTATCATCACTAGAATAAAGGCATTGTTAGACCGTCTACCATTCAATCACAGATTTATTAGCCTTAATGAAACAGCTGCTAAGAAAACTATTTTTCAGTTATTTAAAGAACTCAGTCTTGATGCTGAAGGACTTCTCGAAAGTAAAGTTCCAAGTGGAACTGACGAAAAAATAGTTAAATTCCTAACGGAAATGAAGGTAAAGAAAGTTGCAAAAGATTATGTACAGCAAATAAAAGCCGTGGTTTATCAAGATCTTAGCAAGACTTTTAAAAATTCATTTTTTGAAAAGGGCTGGGTCTTTCGATTTGTTTTTAAGGAGGGAGATTTTACACGTGCATCTTCAAGAACTGATGACTTTAATCCCATATACGGATCGAAGGTTTACTGGCATCTTAAAGAATTAATTTTTAAAGAACAGGAGATGCAGGAGGCTGGATTCCATTGGTATACTACGAACGCTAAGGATAGCTACGTACTTGTAAAACTTGAAGCCAGAGAAGATACTATGATCATACAATACTATTATGGCATGACAAGAGATGGAAGGGAGAAGGAGGCATATGTTCTACGAAAAATTAAACAATATTTACCGAAATACAGATTGTAGTAAGCTTTTTCCTGAAACACTTGTTCATAATCTTGAACTTTTTGTTAAGAACAGTCTAAATGCTGGTTATAGTTTTATAAATCCATATCGTTTCGCTTTCGAATTTAACCTTTCAACTAGAGACAGCTTAAAATTTTTTATGTACTTCACAGACACTGACGGAATTTTCAACATTTCTCTTTTCATTGAATGTTCAACGCCCGCTTGTGTCTCTCAACAAATTTTTATAAATAATCAACTTCTTCAAGAGGAAGGAGTTGATCATATTTTGTTTTGTCAAGAATGCGATAAGGATTATGAAATTGAGGAAATATTTCCTTACATCAAAACATACTTCACTCTTAATCCGGATGCTGACAAACTTTTACACAAGGAAAATAATGATCCCAACTCTACGTACGAGACGTTCAAAGGGTTGCCTGATAATTTAAAGCCTCTCTCCCCTTCATCTTTAGCTAGCATAGATGGAGGGGCACCTACCCTGGAAGAAGTCATTGAATCAAATGTTAATGCTGCCGGAGAACCTATTTCATCGGAAGTAGCCAGAATTGAAGCAACAATTAGTCCTACCAGTAAATTAACCCAACTTATTAAAGGTAGAGGATTAAAATGAATCGACAGATTAATATTTCTTTCAAAGTATTGATATGGATCATTATATCAGTAGTTATAACATGTATATTATTAGGATTCTCAATTGTAGCCATTATTGAGATGTCAAAGTCAAACAACTCATGGTTAGACACCACCATTAGCTCCTTAGGAAACATTTCTGGAGGAATCATTGGTGGTATTGTTGCCTTTCTTGTTGCTGGATACCAAGTGAAAAAAGGAACTGAACACATTTATCAGCAATCTGTAAGAACTACTTATACCATGATGAGGCTTATACGTGAAGAAATAAGCTATAATAATTTAGTCCTTGATTCTCTCATTCCTTACTCTCCTACCGAAGAGCATCACAACATCATAGATACTCATTTACAAAACACTCAATGGCTAAACTGCTCTCCGAATTTAGGACCTGAAATAACAGACGAAGAATTTTTGAACCTCTGTAATATTTACAGGCAAATTTCTGTAATTAAATCCTCAAAGAACTCCACAGAAATATCATCACTGATTGAGGAAGCGAAAACGCTATCTAGAAAAGCAATTGACAGCCTCGATGAGAACATAATTGTATTAAAAAATAAACTAATACATTAATAAACGGGAGGCCAATCATAAAAGCGCCTCCCTTTTGACTTTAAAATCTCAATCAAAATTCAAGAGGAGGGCAAGATTCTTAGTTCCGTTGTAAACCCTTGACACCTTCTCACAAGTAATGATGCCCTTTTAGACCCCATGTAAAACCTTGCATAATTAAGAAATTTAACTACATATCCGTGAATATCGCTCATGACCAAACTCTGCACTTTCTGTTGGCCAAATACACACTTGCAACAATAACTAGTTCCTCTTTGATTGTGAGGTACTCACGATCTCCAAAAGGTATTACCGCCGTAAAAATTCAGATCCATATATTTCCTTTTGAAATTCAGGCTAATAAGCTCCAGGTAAACGGCCAGCCCATAATGCTCTTCAATCTCTGGAGTAACATACACCCATTGTTCGAATTCCTCGATGCTTAGTTTCTTTTTTAAAACCTCGCTAAATTTTATCTGAATATCGATAAGATTCATTTGCTGAGCCCACCTTTCCAGCTCAATTTACAGTAGACGATGCTGTATTAGGATCTCACTAGCAATCACATCAATCTCCTCTTGTGATTGCCTGTTTGAAAGGATTATAAGCTCATCTTTCAACTCAAGAACCAATTCTGTAGGCCAATGTTTCACCAGTCCTATCAATATCCAATAAATCCACAATACATCATTGCCGAGTAAAATCGGTCTTAAATGAGGAATGACCAGCTCCCTCATTTCAACCAGTACTTTTGCGATTACTTTAGCACCCGGCCAGTTCATATCTTGTAACCACATTAGAAGACTTGGTATATGCCCTTTTAAACGTTGATGCTCTATGCTAGATAATACTACTGCTGCATTATCCCAATATGATTTATCCAAAGGTTGTATTAACATGTCCAAATATTCTTCTGAAGCATGTTTTAGTTTTTCGATTGCATCATTTTGAAGTATTTCGGGAGTATCAAAGGGCAGGAATTGAATAAGTTGTTTTATACTCTCCGCTTCGTTTTTATATGACGGTAGTTTCTCATTTTCAATGCTATCTGTTAACAAGCCAAATTTTTGTTCATTACACCATATCGGTTTAGAAAATGTGATCACCTTCATTTCCTCACCTGAGGGAGTATTTTCTAGTTTAACCATATAGAACAGCTCATTTATTTCTAAATTTGATTTCTCCTGTGGTTCACCTATCGTTTGATATATTTCTCCTCTGATTCTAATACTGCCGTTTTCATTGTTTCTCCAACGAAAAGTCTCTAACTCACATAACTCATAGTGAAAGAATGCAATCCATCCCGTTCCGTCTGGTAAGAAAACAATCTCTGTATCTTCCTGAGCACCTGGTCCATACATCACATCGATCGACCATTTCCCAATCATCATATATTTCTCCTCCAATTGGTCATCCATCCAGAAATTATACAATTTATTGTCACTAGTAAGAAGACTAAGCACATGGTAGGATCATACAATAAGAACAAACGTTCCTAAGAGGTGATCTGATGAAACTGTCCTACTCTCCTACCTCACTTGAATCCTGGTTAAGCCACTTTTACAGAAAACTTGGGATAAAAACACCTGACGAATTAGAAGAGCAGCGTATTGCAAGATCACTAGGCATCCATCTCTTTTACAAAGAGATTCCATCAATGGCATATGAATTCGGGCGCTTCAAGAGTATAACGATAGACAAAAGACTCCCTTCACTTATGCAAAGGGAGCATTTTTATCATGAGCTATGCCATATCCTCCGTCATTCCGGACGCCAACTAATGATGCCCGCTGCCTTTCGTGAACTACAGGAATGGGATGCAAGGAATTTTACCAGGTATGCTGCACTGCCCCTGCACATGCTGACAAGTTATGATTTTAGGCAGCCAGAGATCGTTGATGTATTATCGGAGCAGTTTAAGATTACATCAGAGCTATGTATAGAGAGGGTGAGAAGAATTCGTGAGAAGGTAAAATATCAGGCAGTATGACCTTTCTACTTAACGCATAGGGAGCATTTGTCTTATTTGATGAACTAAGTCCGTATGATTCGTGACCTTTTTCCTAATCTTCGACATTTTACGACTGTCTTTGCAAGGAAACACTATTATTATTGAGTTAATAGTTTCTAGCATCGACTATTATTAAAATGATTGGTTAGGAAAGGTGATGGCTCATGTCCCGTAGGGTTTTCTATGCTGCAAAAGTTAATATTCATGGAAATATTCTTAGTCCAAATCTTAAAGAATTAATCCTAGTGCATATACCAAGAGTCATATTAAACCCGCGAGAAATCAAACTGCGCTCATGGAACTGGTCATTCACTGATTATGCTGAGATATCATTTGAAGGAAAGAATTTAATCATTGGAAATGTAACAAAATCAAGACATGTAAAACAAAAATTTAAGATTGGGTCTTCTACCCAATTGCAGCAAACAGAGCATGAGTTAGCAAAGACAGCTTTTTTTGTTTATGATCCGGTTGGCGAAATACTTGCTCATGAGAGCACAAGTGAAATTTCTGCATCCGACTTTAGGGACTTATTTAGAATACTATTAAGCAGAGATCCTTTAGTAGGTGAAGTTATTGTGAAGCCGGTCCCGATCCCACACAAAATTAGAAATGAAGTCCTATCCATACAAAAGGTAACAAGTATTAAATTTGAGCTAATTCATCCAAACCCAGGAGAAGAGGAGTATAACATATATCAATCGATAATAGATGACGCTGGACTTAAAACTCTAGATATAAAATTGGTAAACCCAGATGGACTAAAAATAATTGATTCGGTGAGCCCAGATGCCACAAAATTTACTCGCACCCTTGAAAATGGAATTTCTTTAGTAGAATCAGGTTATGGAGAAGTAGCTGTTCGTGGCTTCGATGAATATGTAAGAAAAGGGAAACGCAAAGAGTCCATTATTGAAAAAAAATCACGTAAATTTTCTTCCAGTAATGAAGTCAGATACATTCAAATACATGAACCTGACCAGGAACGTTTGCTTTCCCGACTTTATAAATTTATCATGGATATAAAATCTAAAGTAAAGGGAGGCGAAGATATAGATGTCTAATGGCCCTTCAAAATCTAAAGTTACTCAATTAACGTATGAATCTACAACTTTTCTTGGTCTCCTTAAAATCGTACGCTTTAGAGAATTTAAAACATGGTCGTTTTACTGGGCTATTATATTTACAACAAGCTTTATCATTTTCATTGTACGAAATAAGTCAGAGGGAAGTGATTTCATTTCTCTCTCTTCCTTGCTATCTGGTACCTTACTAGGTGCCTCGGCAGCAATATTTGGCATAGTGATAGCAGCTCTTACACTTACTATCACCCTTTTTCATCAATCGCTTTTGCCAGTAATGTTGGAAAAACAGCTTTTACAAAAATATTTATTCCCATTCTGGTTTGCAGTTGTATTATGGTCAGCTAACATTGTCACATGTTTAATCCTGTTGATACTACAAGCATTGAAACAAAACTGCTTTATACCTTTCTTTCTCTCTCTTGAGTTATTCCTGTTCTTATTTGCAACATTTTATACTGTGAGTCTTACTGGCTTAGTCATCAGACTTGCGTTACAAAGAGCCCAAATACGAGAGAACAAGTAAATACACACCCGCCGTATATCAAGGAGTGTGTATTTTATTTAAAAATTACAAGAACGTACATTCCCTATCCCTGCGAGGTGTTGTTATTTTGGTACGTTTAGCAGTATATGCCCGTGTAAGTTCCGATGATCAAGCTGAGCGAGGTACGATCGAAAACCAGCTCGAGTTTGCTCGTAAGTATGCGGATCTCCATCAGTTAGAAATCGTTAAGTGGTACAAGGACGACGGCGTTACTGGAACAATCCCACTAGAAGCTCGTCCAGCTGGGCGCGAACTGTTACAAGATGCTAAGAACGGAATTATCGATCTCCTTCTTATTTACCGGTTAGACCGACTTGGACGATCCGCTAGAATCATCCTGAATTCTGTTCACGAGCTAGAAAGTGACGGTGTAAAAATCCGTTCCATGACGGAGCCATTTGATACTGGTGACCCATCTGGTCGCTTTCTTCTAACCATTCTGGCAGGCGTAGCTGACTTAGAACGTGAGACCATTCTGGAACGACTGTGGTACGGTGCAAACCGCGCTGCACGATCAGGCAAATGGCTTGGAGGCATTGTCCCTTATGGGTACCGAGTAGATAGTGAAGGCTACCTGGAGATATGTGAAGACCTCCTCCCCCAATCCGATATGACAGAGGCAGGAGTTGTTAGGCTGATATTTCATATGCTAGCTAACCAAGGACACTCCTGCATAAAAGTCTCCGACTACTTAAATGCATTAGGTGTCCCTACCGCTTACGCCAAGGATGCTCGGAAAGTTACTCGTGGGAAACGGAAAGAGAATACTGCAGGTATTTGGCGCCCCTCAAGAGTACGTGGGATCATTACGAATACCTCTTACAAGGGTGTACATTTCTATGGAAAACGGAGCACACGAAAGCGCGATGTAATTGAACGTGAAGTTCCAGCCATCGTTGATGTAGACACATGGGAGAAAGCGCAGAAAGTCCTTCGAAGTAACCAAATAGAAGCTATGCGTAACACCAAGAATCAGTATTTACTACGTAGCTTACTAAAATGTCAGTGCTGCGGATTAACCTATGTGGGTATTCATTATCCTGGAAGTAAGCGTGCTTTGAAAGGATTCTATGTTTGTACGGGTAAACAAGCATATAAGGGCCCGATGCAAGGGAAATGTACCTCGAAGAATTTACCGCAGGATTGGATTGAGGATCTTGTGTGGAGAGATTGCTTGGCCTTTATTAATCAGCCTGGGGAAGCTCTTCAGGAGATTGCTGCAGCAAGGGAAGTAAAGCAGTCTGAGAAGGTAGATTTGGAATCCGAAACAGCACTTATTCAGAAGAGCATAGATGATAAAGACGTAGAACGTCAAAGTATCCTGGACCTCTTCCGTAAAAGCATCATCACTTTTACCGATTTAGAGAAACAGATTCAAAAAATCAATCAAGAGAAAGAGATCCTCGAGCTGCGCTTAAAAGATATACGGACTTCGTTGCAAGTTGACCGCGATTATTCTACTAAGGTAATGAATGCTTTTCAATTGCTCACATCACTGCGAAACAAACTAGATGACAATCCCTCATTTGAAACGAGACGTGAAATTGTGAAGACATTGGTTCAGCGGATTCAAGTACATACAACACCTAGTGAAGGTTCAAAACGCCCTCGCGCTTCAGTTACTGTTCAGTATTGTTTTGCCAAGGATATTATCTACACGGACAAGGATTACACGAACCGATTAACAGAAAACGAGCGGGGAAGGTAAAAACCTGCTTAGATCGGCCAATCGTGACAATCCCTGATTCCAGCGGCTGGCGCAGTACCTCTAATACATGCCGAGAAAACTCGGGCATCTCATCCAGGAAGAGTATCCCGCCGTGAGACAAGCTACATTCTCCGGGACGTGGAACCTGCGCACCACCGCCAATCAGTGCAGTAGCGGTAATTGTATGGTGTGGGGCACGAAAAGGTCTCTCCTCGACAAGCCCTCTCTCCCGCTTCAATTGACCAGCAATACTGTATATTTTCGTCACTTCATAAGATTCATGAATGGTCATGTTCGGCATGATACCAGGCAGGCAAGTAGCTAAAAGGGTTTTCCCTGAACCTGGAGGCCCCACCAATATCACATTATGAAATCCAGCTGCTGCGATCTCCAAGCCACGTTTTACAAATTGCTGTCCGTAAACATTGGCAAAGTCCGGGGGCAGTTGGTTTTTATTTGTCTTGCCTGTCTCCGATTCGGATAAAATCAAGTCTGAGTTCTTACTATGAAGTCCCTCTTTCCAGTAGTTCACAGCCTCTTCCAGATTGCTCGCAGGCAGTACGGTAATGTCGACAAGCCTTGCTTCCGCTGCATTTTGTTCGGGGAGAATCACGTGTGTAAATCCTGTATTTTTAGCTTCTAGCAAAATGGGGAGCACACCCGTTACAGGGCGAAGAGAACCGTCTAACGCCAACTCTCCAAGAACGAGGATTCTCTCTGGTCTAGGGAGCATTTGCTTCGAGGCGAGTAAAATTCCAAAAGCAATTGCAAGGTCGAAACCTGAGCCTTCCTTGCGCTGGTCTGCTGGTGCCAGGTTGACGGTGATCCGCTGCATTGGGTAGTCATAGCCTGCGTTGCGCAAGGCCGCACGAACACGATCTCTCGCCTCTTTTACTGCTGAACCGCCCAGTCCGACCAAATCGAATTGAGGTAGGCCATTGGCAATGTCTGTTTCTACAGTGACGACCATTCCATCTATGCCGAGCACCGTACCTGAATAACTGCATGCGTACATGTTCTCTCCCCCTCTTTTTATAGGGTAGGAAAAGATAGAGGGGGTGGGCAAGTAAATTGATGCTTGTGGCTAATCGTTGATACCACTTTGTCAATATAGTAAGGAAAACAGTTCCAGTTACTTCATCGATTACTACGCACTATCTTCCCAAAAATAGTTGGTCTATCGGTTTCAAACTGTTGAATCAATTCTTCTCCAAAAATGCTTATTGATTGCTCCCAGGGATGCCCTAAGTATCCCCACTTAAAATCTTTATTCAAATAGAAGCAATAATCACCATCTGGGCAAAACCCTATCCTTCTACTTGCATTGCCATTCTCTAAATGCGGATTAAAGAGGTAGCATTTGTGTTGCCAATCGAGTGCATAGACATATTCCTCAGACCCAGTCACCGCTCTAAGGTTGGTAACACACTTCTCCTCAAGATCATCGATATCGTCATCCGTATATTCAGTAATATCAAATGTGGCAAAAGGAATCGGTAATCGATAGGAAGGCCAGTCACTACTATGGATACTTGGTTTGAAATTGAAATCCTTATAAAATTTACCCCAAACCAGACGATATTGCTCATCCGATAATGGAATCCAATTGTCCATATTACGTCTCCTCCGGATTTATTATTGATCCATTCAACTATTCCTGCAAGGTCTGCACTCTCCCGAAGCACCTGCCACTGCACCATACATTTATGGAAAACTTTCACTCCAACAGGTATACTGCAAATAAACAGGTAAGGAGTTGGTTCTATTTGATTTTTTCTGTTGATCACCATCAAATTTCTATCCACTACGAACATGCTGAACCTGTTCATATCGCCTGGGACGAAGTCTACAGTGTCTCTTACTATAAGATCGATTGCATTGAGTACGAAATGGGTTACCTCGTTTTTGACTTGATATACGGTGAGTACATTGAGTTTAGTGATAGTGATCAAGATTGGGAAAAAATCGTAAATGAACTCGAAAAATGCTTACCCTCGCAAACAAGCGATTGGAGGCATTCATTACGTAATTGGTCGATCGACGACGGCATTCTGTATCTTTATGAAAAAGCGTAAGAACGAAGGTGAACTGGATTGAGAATTTTTGAACGTATTTCCTTTTACAGCGACCTGGATCTCATCACATTATCCAACAATTTAGAGCGGGTATTATTGCTAAAGCCATTTGAAGATGATTGGGAAAACGATAATCGCTGTTCCTTGACTCATAAAATCGCTGGAGAAGTTTACTACCACTCTGGTAATCATCATGCGGAATACGTAAAAAAACTGCTCACCATCACTCCATGAATGCCCAATCGTGGAAGCTACGCGCTTGTGCTCGGTGACCCTTACCCTCACTGCTTTCTCTTCAATTCATTCAGTAGTTCAATGATTCGTTGGTTTTGATCCACTTGGGTTACGATGTTCTGGTTCAACCTCCGTATCGCGTCGTAGATTGCAAAAAGTCCTACCAACAGTAGAAAAGCAAACAACAATTCCATGCCGCTTTTACCTCCTTACAATTAACGTTGATATAAAAAAGACCCGCGTTCGAATGCGAGTCTTTTCTCATGCTGCGTTGTTTCTTCTTGAGCAAATTGAGCTACTTCTGATAGACAGAGATGTATTCTTTTTGCACGTGATCTGCTAACCAAACGAGCTCATTTCCATGGTAAAACTTCACGCCATTTTGCCAAGCTTGCCTCGCATCGATTCGCAAAAGTACGGGATGATCGTCTCGTCTTTTCCCAACCTGCTGCGCTGTTTGGACGTCTTCAGATAGATGCACATACTGTCTTCCTTTTGGAACAAGCCCATTAGCCAAAATAGAATCGCGGAATCTTTGCGGCGTGCCATGAAAAAGATACGCGGGCGGTTCTTTTTCTTCCTTTTGAATCTTTTGCGGCACTGAATGTCCATAGAGGGCGCGAATTTTGCCTTGATTGATCTCATGACGCTTTTTTTCTGATAACGCAATCATCGTATGTATATCTTCTTCGGTAACCGCTCGCCACTTGCGCTGTTCATGAAGTGACAAAAGTAATTGCTTGATAGGAACCCATCCTTGTTCGTCTAACTCAAGCTCATATTCATGGGGGGCATGACGAAGCGCATAGGACAGTTCTTTACTCAATTTTTGATAATCCATACACTCATCTCCCATTACAACAGGTCGTAGCCACTTCTTTACGCAAAAAAGTAACCGAGACTCACTATTGCAGCAATAAATAGGTGAACGATGAAACTTCCTGTTAGTCGAACCCAGAGCTGTTGGCTTTTCATCGTCCAAAATCCATAGAGGAGAGCAACGATCAGGTAAGCCAGAACAGAAACGAAAAACACAGAACTGCTCTCCTTATTAGGCCATTTCTTTTCTTATGTTAGCAATTAGCTTGTCAGCATTGTTTTCATCGTTATCAAACATAACCAGGTCTTGCAAGGCAATCCCTTCCACGGATTGAATCGCTGTGGACATTGAATCGGCCAGTTGCTGCATATCAGCTTTGTCTGCTATTTCAACATCTAGAACCAGTACAAGTTTTTTTTTCATGGTGAAAGTCCTCGCTTTACGATAAGTATGGATACTGCGATCGAGCCATATCATCCCCATTATACATAATAATCCGGTTTACATCGACTACGGGTAATAACAGCTTAATCCGGAATTTCTATATATGCGGAAACACTCGATTTTAATATCTCGATCAGCTCCTCATCCATGTACATGTATTCATCAGGGATGCCCAAGCAAATGATCCTTTTATCCATCAGTTCCGAGCTAAACTTTTCTTGTAACCGCCTTACATGTTTTTTCTCCATACAAAAAATGAGATCAGCCCAGCCGATAAGACCACTTGTTACTTTGATACGCGCCGCAGTTTCAGTACCTGCTGATCTTACCTCATAGTCATTGATCCCGTGAAAAATCTTTTCTGCCGTCAAGCTCCTCCATTTATTTCTGCTGCAAATGAACAGTAGCTTCATTCTTCTTCCTCATCCAAATCTTCAAACTTCCATTCCTCTGGTACCGGAAAATAAGCGTCATACTCTTTCCTTGCATTCTCGCTCATTTCCTCTAGCCATGGCCAATAATGCATGACATAATCCTCACCAAATCCCATCCGCCAAAACAAACTATAAGGATGCTCTTCAGGGAATACAACCCATGGGGGCAAATAGAAGTGCGGTTGGTACCCCTCTAGACTTTCACGTACTTCCATCCACAATCTTCCTACTATATTTGGATCATTACTTGTACGATCGATTAAGGCTGCATCCCCAGTAGAGAGCAGAGTTTCACGGATGACAGGGTACTGTTCTACTTTTGCTTGTAATGCCTTGCGCATGATCTCTTTTTCAAGGATCGTCCCTGTAGCTTTCTTAGCTTGCAGATAGTGTTCCGAAGTTGTCCATAGTTCCCCTTCCAACTCTATTGGATGCGCAGAGAAAGTGGAGAAGCAGCCATAAGGTTTATCTGGTTGATCGAAGTAAATTTCGAGAGGTTGCTTTATATGTTTTCGGTTATGATCCTTCATGAATATTTGTACCTCCCTATCTATCATAACGTCTCCATCATAACTAACTGACAATCCACGCCTTCTGTAAATACTTTCGAAATATCTCATCCAGCTTGTCTGTTGGGTCCTCCAGATCATTTGTATATTGTCTAGTTAGTGCAGTCAGACGCTCAATTTGTTCCTCAATAAAATCGTGAAGCTCTTCGATTCTTGGCTCCAAGCTCAACTCATCCCCAGCTATTTTTCTTTGGAGCAGCTCAGAAATTTTACCTTTTAACGTAGAATCGGTTATCAGCTCTGTAACTAACTGATCAAATCCAATGGGGGGATTCGTATGATACGTTTCGATCCAGATGCATGCGAGGATCGGGCGTAACACGTAAAAATACTTTTTACTTTTGACTTGCTCGCCTTGCAGATAGTCCCGAAAGTTTCCCTTTGCCATACTGAGGTAATGATGCAAAGAAGCCTTTGGCGAAAATACTTCCTTTTGCAACCTTACCAGCTCCTCTCGAAAGCCAAGTGTATCGAGATAAACAATGTCTGACACAAGCCATTCTTGTAGGGGCGGATTCGATTTTCGAAATAGCTTGAGGGCTTTTCGAATATCCCAGCCGTTTATATCTAAAAGATTATTGATCGGTACTTCTACAACATCCCGTTTGTCGTCAATGGACAAATACCATTCTGGTTTCTTCACATAGACAAAACGCACATCATAATCGCTATCTTTGGACGGAAATCCCCATGCCCGACTTCCTGATTCAACAGCAAACAATATTTTCAAGTCATGTGCTCGCTCGATCTCTTTTATCTTTTCCAAGATGATCTCTCTCAAGCTTCATTCCTCCTCCATAACAAATAACAGGATTTCCTTTCTTTTAGAAAAAACTCGCTGAACCAATTAAGATTCAGCGAGTTTCCTGTCATTCATTATTTTACCGTTACTTCGATTTCCACTTCATAGCCTTTGTATTCAGCTGTAATAGTGGCCTTACCTTTCTTTTTACCTTTTACCGAACCACTGCTGGATACAGAAGCTACAGAAGTTTTATTAGACTTCCATTTTGCTTTAGAGCTGCTGATGTCATCGCCATCATAGGTGAGTTTGATCTTTTCAGAGTCACCCTTTTTAATGGTAATGCTTGTGTCATCTGCTTCAAGCTTGCCTGAGCTTTTGCTGCCAACTTCCACTTCAATTTCAACTTTTTCGCCTTTATACGTAGCTGTAATGGTTGCCGTTCCTTTAGCTTTTGCTGTAATCACACCACTGCTGCTAACAGTTGCTACAGAAGATTTAGAGGTTTTCCAAGTTGCTTTTGAATTGCTAATTGTGTCGCCATCATATCTCAGTTTTACAGTTTCTCTCTCGCCTTTTTTCAAGGTGACGCTCGTATCGTCTGCTTCCAGCATTCCTGAGGAGCTATCGACAGTCACTTCAATTTCAACTTTTTCGCCTTTGTATTGAGCAGTAATGGTAGCTTTCCCTTTACCTGTTGCTGTAATCATACCAGAGCTGCTTACTGTTGCTACTGAGGATCGGGATGTGGACCAAGATGCATTCGAGTTACTAATGCTGGTACCATCATATTTCAATGTTACAGTTTCTCTTTCCCCTTTTTTCAAGGAGATCGTGCTATCGTTTACTTCCAGTTTACCAGAGTTGTTGTAATCGACCTTTACACGAATTTCGACCTTATAGCCTTTGTATGTTGCTGTAATGGTAGCTGTTCCTTGGCCTTTTGCCGTAACGACACCATCATCAACAGTTGCCACGCTGGAGTTGGATGTTTTCCAGGTTGCTTTTGAACCAGACAATTTCTCGTCATCATAAGTTAGCTGAATTGTGTCTCTGTCGCCTTTTTTCAAAGAGAGGCTGGTTTCATCTGCTTCCAGTTTACCAGAACTGTCTGTATCTACATAAATATCAATCTCTACTTCGTAGCCTTTGTATTTTGCAGTGATCGTTGCTGTACCTTTGCCTTTTGCAGTAACGACACCATCATCGTTTACGGTTGCTACAGAGGACTTCGAAGTTTTCCATGTTGCTTTTGAACCAGACAGTTTATCATCGTCATACGTCAACTTAATGGTTTCTTTATCGCCTTTTTCCATTTTCAGCTGGGTAACATCTGATTCCAGCTTACCGTCTGAATTTCCGCCTTCAACATCAACGCGGATTTCTACCTCTTGGTCTTTGTAGCTAGCAGTAATGACTGTGCTTCCTTGGCCTACACCTTTAATTTCACCATCGTCAACAGTTGCAACTGTTTTATCCGAAGTTTTCCAAGTCGCTCTTGATCCAGGGAGACTGCTTCCCGCAAATTTCAAACTAACGGTTGTTTTCTTACCTTTTTTAACAGAAACCTCTGTTTTCGTTGCTTCCAAAGTTTGAGCTCTGTCAACAGTCACTCTAACTGTAGCTCGATAACCGTTGTATTTAGCAGTAGCAACAGTCGTTCCTACTTTCTTACCGTATACAACCCCATTGCTGACAGAAGCGATGCTGGAGCTGCCAATTTCCCAATCAATCAATGCGTTATCGATAGGGTTGCCATTATAAGTAAGGCGAATGGTTTCTGTATCCCCAATCGTGACGTTCACTGAGCCTACGTTTGCTTTCAAGCCAGTAGAGCTTGCTACCATGCTATAAGCTTCAATAGGTTGTGGTGTCGCCACTTGTGCAGATGCAATGCCTGTAACTGAAAACTGAACAGTACAAATAGTTGCTACCGCTAAGGAGACGTTTTTCATTAAACTGTTCTTAATCTTTTTCATTGTTTTTACCTCCAAATTATTTCCTATACTTCTATTGACGAATGAGATGGAAAAATGTCACACCAAATCGGCTATTTTTTTGAAAAACATTTGTTTTTCTTTCAGACAACTGTTTTGATCCCGGATTTCAAAAGCAAAAGTGATACTAGTTATGGGGTTGTCTGTACGAATCGATCCGTTTCATCAAAAAAAAATGCTTCCCAGCTTTTGAGCCGGAAAGCGGATATTGATGCTTGGAGGAGTTTCATCGCGTCGAGTACAGTACATAGTACGCTGGCTCTGCGACTGATGCTGTAGACGTATCCCCAATATATTCGTGGTCAAAAGCCCGTTTTTCCTAGAAAGCACTCTCATAATGCTCAATGACTGGCTTCATGAAGTCTCCACCTTGCGTTGATGTACCCATGTAAATCGCGATGACATCAAACCGAAAGGCTGGGATTGGCTGTGCGTTTTTTTGCAAGTATTCGATGGCAAGCTCACGCAGCTTCTGTTTCTTCTTCCAGGTAATCGACTCGCCCGCTGTTCCAAATAATTGGCTGCTCCTCGTTCGAACCTCAATGAAAACCAAGCAATTTCCGTCTCGAGCAATCAAATCCATTTCCCCACGTTTTGTTCGAACATTTCGATCGAGAATACGGAAACCCTTGTTCACTAAGTAACTTTCAGCAAGCTGTTCTCCTCGTTGACCAAGAAGACGGCGGCGATCGCTCATTATTTGGTTCCTCCGCCTTTATCGATGCGATAAACAAAAGCAAGGATTTCTGCCACAACTTGATACAGCTCCGGAGGAATTTGTTGATCCAGATCCAGCTTGCCCAAAACCTCTACAAGTGATGGGTCCTCTTGTACCGGTATATCATGCTCCTTTGCTGTCTTCAGTATATTGTCAGCTACGTACCCCTTGCCTTTTGCCACTATCTTTGGCGCTTCCATGGTACCCGCCTGGTATTTTAGCGCAACTGCCTGTTTGCGTTTTTGCTCTGAAGAGGATGGCGGCTTCATACGCGAAGGTCAACCCCTTTATAGTCAGCCAGGATGGGGCCTTTGGTTTGGATCGGACTTGTCGACTTCCCGCGCTCGGCCGGCACTGGCTGGACCCGCATAGCGGATAGATGGTAACCAACATCCTGTAATTGGTCAGCAAAACGATCCTTGGACCCTTGAATGAGTGCTTCCACCCATGGTGTATCGTTAAAAATTTGCAGGTTAACAATTCGATTAACAATACTTACATCAATCATGGTTGTCCCCATACTTTGGAGTTCCAAATGAAAGAATAGACGGCAGTTCTCTGGATCAAGTTGTCCAGAACCTTTCTTTTTCGACTCAATTTGGACAAAAGCAGTCTCATCCCCATCTGCTTGTCGAATCGGAATTTGCAAAACGATTTGAGACAAAGCTTGGTTAGAGGGCTGTACCATCATCAACTGTTGTCCGGTCACTTGTTGCAGCAGTTGATCAGCAGCTTCACGCAAGGCAGTTGGAAGTGCCTGAGCTGGCGCTTGACTGATTTGCAGCAAGAGGGATTTGACTGTATCCATCTGCTTTAATGAATGCGAATCGATTGGCCCCTGTGAAAATGCCTGTCCCATCAATTCTCTCTCGTGGGTTACGCCTAAATGACGAAACAGTTCAGCAATCGGGTTAGCAGCTGTGGAGCCAGGTGCTTGAGACACCATTTGTGGTATGACCTTTTGACCCGCGTCATTCATTACGGCCCTTTGCTCTGCCATCTGCTTGTTTTGGATCGGCTCCTGATTCATCTGTGGTGACGGAGGAATAGGCAATGACTCGTTTCGAGCCATTTTTAACTCGACGCTTGGAGCACTCGTCTGGTTAGGCAGCAACTGATTACGCTTTCCAGTCATGGCGTTTTGCTGCGATTCCACCTGCTTACCGGCGGTGTTTGGTGCAGGCACTGTCTCGGTTGAAACAGTTGACGAAACAGGTTGTGATGGCGATGGTATGTTACTGAAAGCCTGCGTTGATGGTTGGGGCGATGTCTGCACTTGCGCTGAAGGTTGACCGCTCTGTGCAGGCAGCGGCTGAGTCTGGCTTCCTCCAGTCGCGTTCTGAGAAGCAGCTTGATTGGGCTGATTACCTTGTGGCATTTGTTTTACCGCCAGTCCCTCGTCTGTACCATCGTTGCCCGCGATTAGTAATGAGAGTCCCGTCAGCTTTTCTTTTAACTGACTAACAAGCTGTTTGACATCTCCCGTTACTACATTGGCTTGTCCGGGGACTTGCTGTGATTGGCTTTGAGGCATTTGACCTGCCGTCTGTGAAGGCTGACCCTCTCCCTCTAAAAAGAGTGAGGCTTGCTGCAGCAGGTTTTGTATGAGCTGTCCCATTGGCTTGTCCGAAATAAAAGCTTTGAGCCCTGCGATTGTATCGGGAGTCAGTGGCAAATTTCGTTTCATGGCAGTCATGAATGCCTCAATAGTGGCATTGTCTACGCCTAATCGCCTAGCAACGGCAGAAAAAGCTTGTATCGTTTCCTTATTCACAGGAAGATTAGCACCAAGCAGAGCTTGCACGATCGCTTTGCTCTCTTTTGTATCAGCAATCCCTAGTGACCGCATTAGCCCTTCCAGAGATGCGTCTTTGCCAGCTCCTTCCCCAACGCTTTCCAAAACCTTCAACGTGACGACACCTGTTGATGGCTGGACTTGCAGCCAAGCTTTCTGGCCCGGCTCCAGACTTGCTTCCATTTTAGCCTGAACCTGCATTCCCCCGACTTGTACGAGCGCCATATTGTCCGGGTAATTCTTGATTACCGTGCCTTTAAACACTTGTCCGGGAGTAAGCTCAACCGGCTTCGGAGCGGATATGGGTGCTTTTTGAACGAATGATTGAATAAGTTGCGACGGGGAAAACATGCAGATCCTCCTCCTGTAGGCAGTATGTTACTCGCACTTTTTAGGCGTGCTCTTTTACGCCAGTGAATGTTTTGCGATGAATCGGCGTTGGTCCAAATCGAGCGATTGCTGCCAGATGCTCAGGGGTGCCATAGCCTGCGTGTTTGTCAAAGCCATAGGCTGGATATTGTTCGGCATACTGGGCCATCAATCGATCACGGGTAACCTTCGCTACGATCGATGCGGCTGCAATCGAGACACTCTTGGCATCTCCCCCGATAATCGGAACCTGCTCGCAATCCATTCCGGTTAGCTGCACGGCGTCAATCAGAAGTGCATCTGGCGCTTTACCTGCCTGTTGGATCGCCAGCTTCATTGCCTCTTTAGTAGCAGCTAAAATATTGATCGCATCGATTCTTGCTGCATCGACAATTCCGATTCCCACAGCAAGTGCATCTCTTTGAATGATTTCGCAAAAAGCTTCCCGAGTGGAAACGGGTATCTTCTTCGAGTCATTCAGTCCTGGCAAGTAAAAATCCTTGGGCAGGCACACAGCACACGCGACAACGGGACCAGCCAATGGTCCTCGTCCGACTTCATCTACCCCGAATATGTATTGATGCCCCTTATCAAGCATAGCATTCTCATAAACGGTCATGTCGGCCCACATCTGTGCGAGCTTTTCTTGACGTGCAATCGCTGCTTCCACCTGCTTCGCCAGAGCCTGTACACCCGCTCTTTTATCAACTTTCAGCAATTGTAAAAAATCTTTGGGTACCTCGTCCAACTTTTCCATCGTCACTCGTATTTCTTTTATCGACATATCCGCTAGATTCATTGACTCATTTCTCCTTACAGATCTCAAAGTGCCAATTTAAAAAGACGACTTTTTGAACATCCTCTCATAGTAAAAAAACCTGCCTACCGTATATGTCGGATAGACAGGTTTTTGATGGCTGGAAAGCTTATTCTGGAAAAGATACTGGCTTACCAATCGGTTCGTCCATTTCCCAGTCAATCGGACGCTCGACAGAGATCGTTCCCAGCTTGCCGGAACGCAGCTCACGCAGGAAAATTTCCGCTGCCTTGTCGTAGTCGATATTTCCGCCAGAAACGAGACATCCGCGCTTCTTCCCGATTTCTTCGAGCATTTCTACTCGATCCTCAGGCAATTCTTTTAGCTTGAAGCGTTCGATCAGGCGTTCCGGATAGTAGTGCATCATATAGCTGATGACAAATAATGCTACCTCCGTAAAATCGATGAGCTCGTCTTTAATTGCCCCACTTGCCGCCAATCGCAGACCTACCATCTGATCTTCAAATTTCGGCCAAAGAATACCAGGCGTATCGAGAAGCTCCAGTGTATCGCCCATTTTCACCCATTGTTGCGCCTTGGTTACGGCTGGTCGATCACCTGTTGCCGCTACCGAGCGCTTGGACAAGCGGTTGATAAGGGAAGACTTGCCGACATTAGGGATTCCTAAGATCATGATGCGGATGGCACGACCTTGCATGCCCCGCTCACTTCGCTTTGCCAGCATATCAGCAGCTAGCTCCTTACACATTTCTGGGAGCTTGCTGACACCTTTTCCACTCAGGGCATCAATCGGCAATGTGCGAATGCCTTGTTTGCGAAAATAAGAAATCCACTCATCTGTTGCCCGTTCATCCGCCAAATCTGCTTTATTAAGTAATATCAAACGTGGTTTATCACTGACAATCTCGTCAATCATCGGATTACGGCTGGAAAGCGGCAGACGTGCATCGAGAAGCTCTATGACAACATCGATTAACTTCAGCTTTTCCGTTACTTGACGACGTGCTTTAGCCATATGGCCAGGAAACCATTGAATCGTCATGATGTCTCACCTACCTTGAAGCTTTGCGTTATCTTGTCAAGCGAATTCCCGCAACCGGCCAAAAAGTAAATTCCGCTCTACCAACAACCGTACTGACGGCAACAGGACCAATGGCTCTGCTGTCATGACTGTTCAACCTGTTGTCGCCCATCACAAAGATATGGTCTGCTGGTATTTGGACCGGGGGAAAATCGTGGGTAAAGAACGGCTCTCCCTGCTGCTTCGCTTGTTCTTTTGCTTGTGCAAGATACGGTTCCTCTATCACTTTGCCATTGACCAGCAGCTGATCGTTTTTGACCTCTACTGTATCACCCTCAACAGCGATGACTCTCTTGATGTAATCTCGTTCCTTTTCAGCATGGAACACGATGATTTCACCAGGCTTCGGATCTTGCAAAAAGTAAATCGCTTTGTTCACAACTAATTTTTCGCTATTATGTAATGTACTTTCCATGGATTCGCCTTCTACAATAAACGGGGCGAACAAAAAGGTACGGATGAGAAACGCCAAGATTAAGGCGATCCCAAGCGCCTTTATCCATTCCCATAGTTCATTTTTCTTCTTATGACTGGAGGTAATTTCTTCGCTCATGACTTACGATCCTCCCATGAAAGCTCGTCCAACCTTAGCTGTAACATATGTCAAGATGAACTATTTTATTTCAAGATCGTTAAATGGAAAAAAGAGGCCTGGCAAGCAGGCCAGTCCTCTTTCTAAGCTTTACGCTTATCGACGAATTTCTTTAATACGAGCTGCTTTACCTACGCGATCGCGCAGATAGTACAGTTTCGCACGACGTACTTTACCATGACGCACGATTTCGATCTTGTCGATCTTAGGCGTGTGTACTGGGAATGTACGCTCAACACCTACGCCGTAAGAGATCTTACGAGCAGTAAATGTTTCGCTGACACCTGTACCGCGACGGCGAATGCATACGCCTTCGAACAGCTGGATACGCTCACGCTGACCCTCGATAACCTTAACGTGTACACGAACAGTGTCACCAGGTCGGAACGCAGGAATGTCCTGTTTCAATTGCGCTTTTTCCAGTTCACGGATAATTTGGTTCATTTGAATTTCCTCCTTCCGATAGACGTTCTTACTCGTCTAACCCATAGGTCCAGCCGCTTGGCTGCGTTACGAGTAGCGGACCGCCTTAGTCAGCGGGCAAAATTGCCACAAGAAGTATATTAACACAGAGGGCTCAAAACTACAAGACTCTGCTTCTATTTGTTCCCTACTTTTTTTCTTGTTCCAATTCAGCCAATAGCTTTTTCATTTCATTTGTCAGATCAAGCTTTTCCAACAAATCTGGACGCCGTGCTTTTGTTCGCCGCAGCGATTCTTTTAACCGCCAGCTTTCAATATTGGCGTGGTGGCCTGACAACAATACATTTGGCACCTTCCAGCCGCGAAACTCAGCTGGTCTTGTGTAATGAGGGTATTCGAGCAGTCCTGTTGAAAAGGAATCCTCAACAGCTGACGTCTGGTTTCCCAACGCTCCTGGTTGCAAACGAACGACACTATCAATGACCACCATTGCCGCAAGCTCTCCCCCAGTCAGGACGTAATCGCCAATCGAGATCTCATCCGTGACGAGATGCTCGCGAATTCGCTCGTCGTACCCTTCATAATGACCGCAAATGAAGACAAGGTGCTCTTCTTGCGCTAAGTCTTCTGCAAGCTTCTGATGATAAGGCACACCCTGTGGGCACATCAGAATCACTCGGGGGTTTTTTTCTTCTGTCAAGGCTTCTACGGCCCGGAACAACGGCTCTGGCTTCAAAACCATTCCACCGCCACCGCCATAAGGGGTATCGTCTACCGTCCCATGCTTGCTCTCGGAGAAATCGCGAAAATTGGTGACGTGAAAATCAACCAGCTCTTTTTCGCTTGCCTTTCCCAAAATGCTGCTGGATAAAACACCTGTAAACATTTCGGGAAAGAGCGTGAAAATATCGATCCGCATCTGAAGTTCCTCCTACAGCAAGCCTTCCATCAGATGGCAGACCACACGTTTGTTCGCGATGTCCACTTCCTTGATGCACTCATCGATATATGGCAGCAAGATTTCCCCGCGCTTCCCTTTCACTACCCACACATCGTTTGCTCCTGGCTGCATAACATCCACGATTTTCCCCAGTTCTTCGCCCTCGTCGGTTACTACGACGCAGCCGACGAGCTGATGAATGTAGAACTCGTCCTCTTCTAATTCCATCAGCGCTTCCTCTGGAATTTTCAGCTCTCCGCCCTTGTACTTTTCGATATCGTTAATATGCTCATAGCCTTGAAAGCTCACAATCTCAAAATTTTTATGCGAGCGACGAGAAACGATTTTCAATTTTAGTGGCTCACTGAGTGTCGGATGGAACAAGTACAGCTCATTTCCTTTTCGAAAACGCTGATCTGGAAAGTCAGTCGTTGGTGTTACACGTACCTCACCACGCAGGCCGTGCGTATTAACCAGTTTGCCTACTCCGTAAAAACTATTTTGGCTCAACGTGTTCATTCCTCCTTATTCTTTGTTCCCATTTTTTGTTTGTAGCCGAATTTCATGTACCAGGCCATCTTTTATCATGATTTCCGTTCCGGACATCATTTCATCCCAGACATCGCCCACTTGAATCGTGACAGGGCTTTGCACAGTCTGGTAATCGATCTCGCTTCCCTCTGGGAGATTTTCTACCTGCTGGAGGGTATATGTCAGGTGATCTATCTTTTCCTTGCGTCGACGCTCTTCCTGCGCTATTTTTTCCTGCGCTAACGCATATGTATCCGCAGACTTTTTCTTCGCCTCGGTTAATAACTTTTTCGATTGAAACTGCCACTGCTCCCACTCTTTACGCTGCAAACGAAGTCGTTGGCTATACTGATCAATGAGAGCAGCCCGTGATGCTTCCGTAATGATCAGTTTAACCTGTACCGTCCGAAATATAGTAAGCACCTTCGCCACTCCTTTCGGAAAAACCATCATGGTTTATGAGCATCTTGGATACTAGAAAAAAGACTGGGAAAGCTCCCAGCCTTTTCTCATACAATTTCAACCGTGACACGCTTGTCCGTTTCCACGGATGCGGCGATCACGACCGTGCGCAGGGCTTTCGCGATTCGACCTTGCTTGCCAATAATCTTCCCCATATCATCAGGGTGTACCGACAATTCAAAGACGAGAGTTCGCTCTTTGTCCACTGCGTTAACACGAACCTCATTCGGATGATCGACGAGAGCTTTAGCGATCGTTTCGACCAGCGCTTTCATCATCAAACCTCCAGATGACCGACTTATTTGCCGTATTTGGTTTCGTGTACTTTTGCGAGTACGCCTTCTTTGGAGAGAAGGTTACGAACGGTGTCAGTTGGAGCTGCACCATTCAGGATCCATTGTACCGCTTTGTCGGTATCAATTTTCACCACTGCCGGTTGAGCAACCGGATTGTAGTAACCGATTTCTTCAATGAAACGGCCATCGCGTGGGGAACGGGAGTCAGCTACTACTACACGGTAGAAAGGAGCTTTCTTGGAACCCATACGCTTCAGACGGATTTTTACTGCCATGTTGTGTCACCTCCTGTATTAATCAACGCTAGAAGATCATCTGCGTTGGTGCTACTATATCTGAACCATCGCGGCCAGCTGACAAGTCAGTGTCGCGAAGAGATCATGCCTGCTTACTTGAACGGTGGCTTGAAGTTAAAAGGGAAGTTCATCCCGCCTTGGTTGTTGCCTCCGCCTTTTCCCATGAAAGGTAATCCGAAGCCTTTTTTCTTCGACTTCTTGACCATCTTGTCAGCAGCGCCTGAGAATTGCTTCATCATCTTTTTCATTTCCTCGAATTGCTTGAGGAAACGATTGACTTCTTGAATGCTCGTTCCGCTTCCGCTTGCGATGCGCTTGCGACGGCTGGCATTCAATAAATCAGGATTAGCGCGCTCTTGTTTGGTCATGGATTTGGCGATCGCTTCAACTCGGGCAATCTGCTTCTCATCCACGTTCATTTTGCCCTTCATCTTGTTCATTCCTGGCAGCATGCCGAGAATGTCTTCAAAAGGACCCAGGTTGCGAAGCTGCTGCATGGAATCCAAGAACATGTCGAAGGTAAACTCACCTTGACGCATTTGGCGTTCCATATCGCGTGCTTTGTCTTCATCCACGGATGCCTGTGCTTTTTCAATCAGGCTGAGTACGTCCCCCATACCCAAAATACGGGAAGCCATACGATCCGGATGGAACGGTTCGAGCGCATCCAGCTTTTCACCCATCGCCGCGAATTTGATCGGCTTGCCAGTGACAGCTTTGACGGACAGTGCCGCACCGCCTCGGGTATCACCGTCGAGCTTCGTGAGAACCACACCAGTCAGTTCAAGCTGACTGTTAAAGCTCTCTGCTACGTTGACGGCATCTTGACCTGTCATCGCGTCCACGACGAGCAAAATCTCATCGGGCTTGGTTACCTCGCGAATCTGTTTCAACTCGTCCATCAGCGCTTCGTCAATATGCAGGCGACCTGCTGTATCGATGAGGACTACGTCGAGATGATTCGTCTTCGCGTGTTCAATCGCTTGGCGAGCGATATCGACAGGACTGACTTGATCACCGAGAGTGAAGACGGGAACATTGAGTTGCTCCCCTAAAACCTGAAGCTGCTTGATCGCAGCAGGACGGTAAATGTCTCCCGCTACCAGAAGCGGCTTGCGGTTTTGTTTTTGCAAGTACTTGGCCAGCTTACCGGTTGTGGTCGTTTTACCTGCCCCTTGCAGACCTGCCATCATGATGACAGTTGGCGGGCGGTGCGCCATCGTGAGCTGAGCGACATTGCCACCCATCAGAGCGACTAGCTCTTCATTCACGATTTTGATCACCATTTGACCAGGCGTCAGGCTTTTCATGACTTCCTGACCAACTGCGCGCTCTTTGACACGAGCAACGAATTCTTTTACTACTTTAAAGTTAACGTCTGCTTCCAGCAGGGCCAGACGAACTTCACGCATCGCTTCATTCACGATGGTCTCGTCTATTTTCCCTCTGCCGCGCAGTTTGTCAAACGCGTTTTGCAGCCGATTGGCTAAGCTCTCAAACGCCATGCGAGCCCTCCTAATCCATCTCTGACAGTTGGTGGAGCAAAGTGTTCAGCTCGTCTCTTGTCTCGCTCTCCGAAAGCTCATTTACAAGTTCGTTCATGCGATTCAACACGTCCATGTGCTTTTCATGACGCTCAGCTAGGCGAAGCTTATGATCGTATTCGAACAGTTGCTTCTCTGCCCGCTTAATATGATCATAAACAGCTTGGCGGCTGACCTCATGCATCTCGGCAATTTCTCCGAGCGATAAATCGTCCAGATAGTACAGCTCAAGATATTCTCGCTGCTTGCCCTTGAGTAGCGGCGCGTAAAAGTCAAACAAGAGATTGACTTGATTGGTCTTTTCTAACATGTAACCAATCCTTTGCTATGAGGTACTCGTTTCAAACTGTAAAGACTTTTTCTTTACAGCACGTAGATTATAGTACCTAATTCCACACCTAGTGTCAAGGTTTTTTATTGACATCATTTTTTTGTCTTCGAAACACTATGTTTTTACGCGTTTTCTTGCTCTTCCGTTTCATCTTTTTGGATCAATCCAGCAAAAAGCGCATGAACAAATTGCTCAGGATCAAACTGCTGCAAGTCATCCATTCTTTCACCCAAGCCAACGTATTTCACCGGAATGTTCAGCTCGTTGCGAATCGCAATGACGATACCGCCCTTTGCTGTACCATCCAGCTTGGTCAGGACTAAACCTGTTACACCAGCAGACTGTCCAAACGTTTTCGCCTGCGAAAGCGCATTTTGCCCAGTCGTAGCGTCCAAAACGAGCAAGACCTCGTGCGGAGCTCCTGGCAATTCGCGCTGCAATACGCGGTGAACCTTCGCCAGCTCTTCCATTAGATTGACTTTGTTTTGCAAGCGGCCTGCGGTATCGCACAACAGCACATCGACTTGTCGGGATTTCGCTGCCTGAATCGCATCGTAGATCACAGCAGCCGGATCAGAGCCTTGCTGTTGTTTGATTACGTCAACTCCTACACGCTCTCCCCAAACCTCCAGCTGTTCAATCGCGGCTGCACGGAACGTGTCACCTGCTGCCAGCAGCACTTTTTTATTTTGCTGCTTGAACATATGCGCCATTTTACCGATCGTGGTCGTTTTCCCTACTCCGTTTACCCCAACGAACAAAATGACGTTCAGACGACCGTCCTCTACGTTCAGAGATGTATCCGCAGCATCATCATTTTTCAAAAGGGCAACCAGTTTTTCTGAGAGAATGGGCTGCAGGTCGATCGCATTCTCGATTTTTTGCTTGCGCACTTCTGTCCGCAGGTCGTCAATGAGCTCCATTACGGTATTGACGCCCACATCGGACGTAATCAAAATTTCCTCTAATTCATCGAAAAAGTCATCGTCGATCTTTTTGTAGCGACGTACCAGATCCTCTACTTTTTCTACTAACAGGTCTCTCGTTTTAGCCAAACCATCCGTAAACTTCTGGGTGACCTCTTCGGATTTTTGGACAATAGTATCACGAAGGCGCTTGAAAAAACTCATGTTCATCTTCCTTTGCGGGTAGTATCAATTGAATGGCAAATCCGTTTAAGAGGCTGATTCGATATACTTGTCACTGTCCTCCAGCTTCACGGAGACGAGTTTGGACACGCCGCCCTCTTGCATCGTGATACCGTATAGCACGTCTGCACTCTCCATTGTACCTTTTCTGTGTGTGACGCAAATAAACTGCGTCTGGTTGCTGAAATGGTGCATGTACTCGGCGAAACGGTTAACGTTTGCCTCATCCAAAGCGGCTTCTACCTCATCCAATACACAAAATGGCACTGGCTTCACACGCAGGATGGCAAATAGCAAGGCCATCGCAGTCAAAGCGCGTTCGCCTCCGGATAAGAGCGCAAGATTTTGCAGTTTTTTGCCAGGTGGCTGCGCCACGATATCGATGCCCGTCTCAAGCAGATTATCTGGGTTGGAGAGTACAAGATCTGCGCGTCCTCCTCCAAACAGTTGGACAAACACGTCGCGGAATTGCTCCGAGATTGCATCAAATGTTTCTTTGAAGCGGCGCGACATCTCTGCGTCCATTTCTTGGATCACTTGATAGAGCATGTCTTTTGCTTCATTCAAATCAGCTTCCTGCGAGCTTAAGAACTGCTGACGCTCGGACAAGCGCTCATATTCCTCAATCGCACCAAGATTCACAGTGCCAAGTGCCCCAATCTGCTTTTTGAGACGATTGACCACTTGTGTCTCTTCCTGAATCTCGCCACGTGCCGGGTATTTTTGCTTTGCCAGGTCGTAGCTCATTTCGTATTCTTCGGAGAGTTTATTCAGCAGATGATCGAGCTCTACCTCGTTGCGGTTGACTTTTACTTCTTCCTGATGAAGCTTTTCCTCGAGCGATTTAACCTCGCGGCGGATTTCCTTTACCTGCTGTTCCACTTGCTCCTGCTTGTAAAAGAGAGTCGCCCTCTCACTTCGCCGCTCTTGAATCAAGCCAGCTACACGATCTTTATCCTGACGCAATTCGCTAATGCGCTGATCCAGCTCAAGGCCGGACGATTCGTTCGTTCGCTCCAGCTCATCAAGTGATGCCAAGTTCGCGTTTTGTTCTTCCCATTCGCGCTGCAATTGGCTTTTTTGCTCCAGCAATCGTTCTGTTTGCTCCATGCGCGATTGATACTCTTGCTTGACCTGCGCATTCAGTACTTTGAGACTTGTTATTTTTTGATTCATTTCTTCTTTGGATTCGAGCTGCTCTTGGCGTTTCGCTTCTGCTTCTGCGATCTGCGCACCTAGCTCTTTTTCCTCTTGCTCCATGGCAGCCAAAGAGGCTTGCAACTGCTCTTGCTTCCGTTTGGCTTCTTCCATCTCGCGGCGATAGCCTTCAATATCTTGTTCAACAAGCTTTGCTCGCTCGCCCAAGGATCTGCCTTCCGATTCTTTTTGCTGCAAGAGTCCTTTTACTTCTTGTTCTTTCAGTCTCAGACTCTCGCCTTCTGTACGCAGAGCTTCTTGCTCCTGCTGCATTTGCGCCAGTTCCTTCGTTAGCTGCTCCATAAGGGTAGTATGCCCAGAAATTGCCTGGTCGATTTCTACTAGCTGCGCTTCCAGCTCTTCGGATTGACGGTTGCGTCCAAGCAGGTTCGTGCTGTTCTTTTTCAAGGCCCCCCCTGTCATGGAACCGCCTGCATTCACGATATCGCCTTCCAGCGTCACGACGCGATAGCGGTAGCCAAGCGTACGGGCCACACGGTTTGCTTGCTCCAGCTTTTCTGTAATAATGACGTTGCCCAATAAACTTTCGAGGATAGGTCGGTACGCTTCCTCAAAGCTCACGAGCTCACTCGCGATTCCCACGACTCCGCTCTCTGCCTCTAGCTGGCGCTTATCGCTTGCCTGCAAGGTGCGAGGACGGATGACATCTAGCGGTAGAAATGTCGCCCTACCTGCATTGTGCTGTTTCAAGTGAGTAATGGCTGCACGACCCGATGCTTCGTTGTCCACGACGACGTTTTGCAGTGCGCCACCCAATGCGACTTCCATCGCCGTCTCGTATTGCTGTGGCACGACAACGAGCTCAGCGACCGCTCCATGAATTCCTTTGAAGCCCCGTTCGCGTGCTTTCAAAATTTCTTTTACCCCTTGCTGAAACCCTGCGAACTCCGACTGCATTTCTTTTAACAGGTCAAAACGCGACTTCGCTGCTTCCCGCTTTTGTTCCCAGTGGCGCAACTCTCGACGTGCTGTCTCAAGGCGGGCTTGTCCTTCGCGCATGCCCTCAACCAGCTCTTTGTATCTGATACCGGTTTCTTGAATGGTAGAAACGATCTTCTCCAGCTGATTATGGAGCTGACTCAACTGAGCTAGTCGCTGCTCTTCTTCTTCATCGAGCTGTTTTTTTCCAGACAATTGGCGTTCGACTCTGGCCTCGCTTGTCTTGAGAAGCTGCTCCTGATGGCGATTTTCGTTGCGCAGATTCGCCATTTCGTTGAGCTTTTCGAAGTAATCGCTCTTCAAGCGCTCGACATCATCTGTCAGTGATTGCACCATAGAAAAAAATTGACCTTCTGCTTCTTGCAGCGAAGCGTGGGCTTCGGTCATTCGGCGATCGGCTTCCTTGGCCCGCTCTTGTTCTTCAGCCAGTTCTGCCTCAAGACTGTGCTGCTTCTCGGTAATTCGGTGCATCTGCTCCATCGTCTGCTGACGATTGGCATTGAGATTGCGCATACGCTCCCGCAATACCTCACGTTGCCCTTCGACTTTCTCGGTCTCTTCACTGACTGTCAAAAGTACTTGTTGCAGCTCTTCGATAGATTGGTCGATTTGGGTGACATGAAAACGTGCTTGCTCCAATTCTGCTTCTTGCTTAGATGCTTCGGTCGTTTGTCCGATTAACAGGTGCTTGAGTTCCTCTACGCGTCCAGTGGCTGCTTCCCACTTCGTATGAGCTGCTTCAATTTGCTGCACGTAAAGAGCTACTTCGTGCTCAACCAACTGGCGATGAAGCTCCTTGTATGTCTTGGCTGTTTCTGCCTGCTCCTGTAAAGGTCCGATCTGCTCCGTAATTTCACTGACGATATCGTGAATACGCACCAGATTTTGCTCGGTGTCATCGAGCTTTTTCTCAGCCTCGCGCTTGCGTGTTTTGTATTTGACGATTCCGGCTGCTTCTTCAAATATTCCACGGCGATCCTCGGACTTGGTACTGAGAATTTCCTCAATTTTTCCTTGACCGATAATGGAATACGCTTCTTTACCCAGCCCGGTATCCATGAACAGCTCCATGATGTCTTTTAGACGGCAGGATCTGTTGTTTATGTAGTACTCACTGTCACCAGAACGATACACTCTGCGGGTAACGGATACCTCCGAATATTCCACATCGAGCGAACGATCTGTATTGTCCAAGGTGAGTGTCACTTCTGCGAAATTCACTGGCTTGCGCTTGTCGCTACCCGCGAAAATAATGTCTTCCATTTTCGCTCCACGCAACGACTTCGCGCTCTGTTCCCCCAGCACCCAGCGGATCGAATCAGAAACGTTACTTTTCCCACTTCCATTCGGTCCCACTACGGCTGTTACTCCTGGTACAAATTCCAATTCCGTGCGATCGGCAAAGGATTTGAATCCAGCCAGCTCCAGGCGTTTCAAATACATACGTACGGTCCTCCTTAAGAAACCATCCAGACTGCCTGCCAAACTGACAGATTGAAAACATGCAAGGATCGGATGGTACCCGAAAAGAAGCCCCTGCATCGAACAGGAGCTACCTACTACGAGCCTACATGGTCATCTGAAGGTAAGTGTATCATAGATGGCGGTCATCTCGCAGTATTTTCCCTATGTTTCCCACCCGAAAGAAAAAAGCTGCACCATCTTGTAGCAGATGATGCAGCCCTTCTCGCTGACGAGTAATTATTTATCCCCCAGCTTGACCAATGCTCGTGCAGCAGCTTGCTGTTCCGCTTCTTTTTTGGAGCGGCCAGAGCCGATGCCAAGCGAACGATTGTTCAAAAGCACCTCAGATACGAATTCTCGATTATGAGCTGGTCCTTTTTCTTCTACAATTCGGTAATGGATGTCTCCCAGATTGTCTTGTTGAACAAATTCCTGCAACTGGCTCTTGAAGTCTGTTACCTGGGCAAACTCTCCCTTGTCGATGCGTGGGTACACGTATTTTTCCATAAAGGAAAAGACTGCGTCCAACCCCTGATCCAAGTAAAGCGCACCTACGAACGCCTCAAAAACGTCCGCTAGCAAGGCTGGTCGCTGACGTCCACCTGTCAGCTCTTCCCCTTTTCCCAGCAATACGAGATCGCCAAAATTCAACAGTTCAGCAAACTTGACGAGAGAAGGTTCACAGACAATAGCTGCACGCAGTTTCGTCATTTCCCCTTCGCTCATCTTCGGAAAAGTTTTATATAAAAACTGGGAGACGGTCAACTCCAACACAGCATCCCCCAAAAACTCTAGCCGCTCATTGTCTGATATTCGTTTGCCGCGTTGCTCGTTCACGTAGGAAGAATGGGTGAATGCCTGCCGCAAAACACTTTCATCGCGAAAGCGAAAGCCTATCGTTTCTTGCAGCTGTGCAAAATTCATCACCCTCACCACCATTCCAGGAGACTGCCTACTTTTTCTCTCAGTAGGGCTCATTTATGCTTCGTATCGCTTCAGGACTACCGTCGCGTTGTGACCGCCGAATCCAAATGTATTGGAAACAGCCACATTAACGGTCGCCTTACGCGCATGGTTCGGAACATAGTCCAGATCACATTCTGGATCCGGGTTTTCCAAGTTCATTGTTGGAGGCAGTACTTGATCACGCAGCGCATATGCCGTCGCGATTGCCTCGACACCACCAGTGGCACCCAACAGATGGCCTGTCATCGATTTGGTCGAGCTGACAGCCAGTTTGTATGCGTGCTCGCCAAACACACTTTTGATCGCTTGTGTTTCTGCGATATCTCCTTGGCCAGTAGAAGTTCCATGTGCATTAATATACTGAACTTCCATTGGGTCAACGCCAGCGTCTTTCAGTGCGCTTGCCATGCAACGCGCTGCCCCTTCGCCACCAGGAGATGGAGAAGTAATATGATGAGCATCTGCGCTCATCCCGTAGCCAATGACTTCCGCGATGATCGTTGCTCCACGTTTTTTCGCATGCTCGAGCTCTTCCAGGATCACAACACCAGCACCTTCGCCCATTACGAAGCCATCGCGATCTTGGTCAAACGGACGGCTTGCTTTTTGCGGCTCATCGTTTCTGGTGGACATCGCTTTCGCTGAGCAAAAGCCTGCAAATGCCATTGGACGCACCGTTGCTTCTGCTCCACCTGCGATCATGACATCTGCGTGATCGAACTGGATCAGACGCAGTGCATCACCGATCGCATTTGTACCTGTCGCACAAGCGGTAATCGCGCTGGAAGTTGGTCCTTTTGCACCGTATTGAATGGATACCGCACCAGACGCCATGTTTGCAATCAGCATCGGAATGAAGAACGGACTCACGCGACGCGGTCCTTTTTCCAACAATACGGAATGCTGTTCTTCCCATGTAGTCAGACCACCGATTCCGGACCCGATGTATACACCCACTCGTTCCGCATTTTCTGGCGTGATCTCCAGTTTTGCATCTTCTACAGCCATTTTGGCAGCAGCTAATCCAAACTGAACGAATCGGTCTGTACGTCGGATTTCTTTCTTGTCCATATACTGCTCAGGGTCGAAGTTTTTCACTTCGCCTGCAATTTGTGTTGGATAATCAGAAGCGTCAAAGGCAGCCACACGGTCAATGCCTGATTTTCCTTCCAGCAAGCTGTTCCAGAAGGTTTGCGCGTCATTCCCTACTGGAGAAACGACACCAACACCAGTAATCACCACTCTGCGTTTCATTGCAATCACCTCTATATGAAAGTCAGCAGTCAGCTTCTTACATTCACTGCATGCAAAACGAGTATTTGTTTGGATTATGTACAGGTGACTATTGAAGGAGAAGTCCCGTATGGTACGGGACTTCCAACAGATCAACTACTTGTGAGATTCTATGTATTTAACAACCTCACCAACAGAAGTGATCTTTTCAGCATCTTCGTCGGAAATCTCTAAATCAAACTCATCTTCGAGTTCCATTACGAGTTCAACCACATCCAGGGAGTCAGCGCCCAGGTCTTCTTTGAAAGAAGCTTCCAAAGTAATTTTGGACTCATCTACACCCAGACGATCGACGATAATTTTCTTCACACGCTCCAAAGTATCTGCCATCTTGCTTCACCCCCTCTCCCGTATTATAGTGGATGAGCTTTCAAAAAACCAGTTTTCAGAAAACGCTCGATTGAGGTTTTCTATCTACATGTACATTCCGCCGTCTACGTGGAGAGTCTGACCTGTCATGTAGTTGGCTGCATCGGATGCCAGGAACAGCACCACAGCTGCGATATCATCTGTTTGTCCCAAGCGGGCAAGCGGAATTTGGCTTGTGAGTCCTGCTTTGACATCCTCAGGCAATACAGCAGTCATTTCTGTATCAATAAATCCTGGTGCAACAGCATTCACCGTGATGTTACGGCTAGCCAGCTCGCGAGCAGCCGTCTTCGTCAAGCCAATAACTCCTGCTTTTGCCGCTACGTAGTTAGCTTGTCCTGCGTTCCCCAAAACACCTACTACAGAAGTGATGTTGATGATTTTACCTGAACGCTGCTTCATCATCGGGCGGGTCGCTGCTTTTACGCAGTTGAATACACCCTTCAGATTCGTCGCAATGACATCGTCCCACTCGTCTTCTTTCATGCGCATGATCAGGTTGTCACGAGTAATTCCCGCATTGTTCACGAGAATATCGATCGCACCAAAATGCTCCAGAGCAGCTTTGAACATGTCGTTGACATCTTCTGTAGAAGAAACGTTCGCGCGAATCATGATGGCATCGCGGCCCATTTCTTTAATAAGCGCAACAGTCTCGCTCGCTGCCGCTTCACTACCTGCGTAATTGACAACCACATTAGCACCAGCTTCTGCCAGCTTTAATGCAATCGCACGCCCAATGCCACGGGAAGCCCCTGTGACCAGTGCATTTTTTCCTGTTAGCATAGTACCCCTCCGTTCAATAGCTCAGTAAGTGAATCCATATCTTGTACAGAGATAATCGTCGTATCCGCTGGTGCGATTTTCTTGATCAATCCGGCTAAAACTTTTCCTGGACCGAACTCTACAAAAGTTGTCACACCTGCTTCGACCATCCATTGTACAGAATCCTCCCACAAAACTGGGGCGGAAACTTGTTGAACCAATTGATCTACCATAATGGTAGCCTCGGACACTGGTCGAGCCGTTACGTTTGCCACAACAGGCACAGTCGCCTCTTGTACCGTAACGCCGGCCAATACTACTTGCAGTTTATCTGCTGCGGGCTGCATCAAGCTCGAGTGGAACGGACCGCTTACATTCAACGGAAGGACACGCTTTGCGCCTGCTTCCTTCGCTTTTTCACCGGCCAGCTTCACACCTTCAGCAGAACCAGAGATGACAATTTGCCCTGGGCAGTTCATGTTCGCTAATTGAACAGGATGTCCTGAGGTTGTTACCTCTTCGCAAACCGCATGCAGTGCCGCGCGATCCATGTTCAAGACAGCTGCCATTGCACCTTGTCCAGCTGGCACTGCCTCTTCCATGAACTCACCGCGAGCTCGCACTGTTTTGACTGCATCTGCAAAGGACAAGGCCCCAGCTGCAACCAAAGCAGAATACTCACCCAAGCTGTGACCGGCTACGAACGCAGGCTTATAGTCAGGCAACTTTTCGTTTAATGCTGCCATAACAGCGATGCTTGCTGTCAAAATAGCTGGCTGTGCGTTTGCTGTCAGCTTCAATTCCTCTTCTGGTCCTGCAAAACACAGTCCTGACAAGGAAAAGCCGAGCGCTTCATCAGCCTGCTCAAATATGTGACGGGCCGCTTCCGATTGTTCAGAGAGCACTTGCCCCATTCCTACAAATTGTGAACCTTGCCCTGGAAAAACAAAGGCTACTTTTCCCATTCCTACTTGCTCCCTTCTGCAGGAGTCGTGCACCACTTCAAGAGCGTCGCTCCCCAAGTCAAGCCGCCACCAAACCCAACCAGAACCAGGTTATCGCCTTCTTTTACGCGACCAGCCTTGACTGCTTCATCCAACGCTACTGGAATGGAAGCAGAGGACATGTTTCCATAGCGATCCAGGTTGATCGCAACTTTGTCCTCAGACAGACCGAAACGCTGTACTGCAGAATCGATGATGCGTTTGTTTGCCTGATGTGGCACCAACAGGTCGATCTCATCCTTCGATACGCCCGCTTTGGACAAAACAGCCTCTGTTGCAGAATTCATGACGCGAACGGCGAATTTGAAAACTTCTCCGCCTGCCATGTAGAGATAATGCAGTCCTTGTTCAACAGACTCAGTAGATGCAGGTGTTCTGGAACCACCTGCTGGTATGCACAAGAGAGATCCGCCTGATCCATCTGCGCCGAGCTCAAAGGACTGGAAGCCGTAGCCCTCAGTAACTTCACCGATAACAGCTGCACCTGCGCCGTCTCCGAACAACACACATGTATTTCGATCTTTGTAATTTGTAATTTTGGACAACGTCTCAACGCCTACGACCAGCACTTTTTTATACAAACCGGTTTCGATGTACTGAGTCGCTGTCGTAATTCCATACAAAAAGCCTGTGCAAGCCGCGGAAAGATCCATAGCAGCAGCACGTGTAGCACCCAGCTTTTCTTGCAGCAAGCAAGCAGTAGAAGGGAACGACATATCAGGCGTTACGGTAGCGACAATGATCATATCCAGCTGTTCTGCACTGATGTTTGCTTTTTCGAGCGCTTCTTTGGCAGCCTCGTAAGCCAAGTCGGAGGAAGCTTGCTCCGGTGAGCTAATGCGGCGTTCTCTGATGCCAGTTCGGGAAACAATCCACTCATCAGAGGTTTCCACCATTTTCTCCAGATCAAAGTTCGTCAACACCCGCTCCGGGGTATACGACCCTGTAGACAAAATCCCTACTGAACGCTTTGCACTCATCTGCCTCACTCGCTTTCTCCCAAAGTATTTTTCTGTAATGACTGCTGGATAACCTCGTTCACGTCCTGCTGAATAAACCGCGTAGCACTGACGATCGCGTTTTTCATCGCACGCTCATTTGAGGAACCGTGGGCCTTGATCACAGGGGATTTCAATCCCAGCAAGGGTGCACCACCGTATTCCGCATAATCCATTTTCTTTTTAAAGCGAACCAATCCGGGTTTCAGAATGGCCGCTCCTAGCTTATTAATCAGGCTGGAAGTAAACTCCTGCTTCAACTGCGAAAAGATTGTGGAGGCAGCACCCTCTACGGCCTTTAACAAAACATTTCCTACAAAGCCGTCGCAAACGAGCACATCACAGGCTCCTTGCATAACATCGCGCGCTTCCACATTTCCTACAAAGTTCAAGTCAGCTTCTTGAAGGAGAGGAAAAACAGCTTTCGTCAATTCGTTCCCTTTTCCTTCTTCCGTTCCGACATTCAGCAAACCTACTGTCGGACGCTCGAAGCCCAACACTTTTTCAGCATACAAGCTCCCCATCACCGCGTATTGTACAAGCTGATGCGGCTTGGCATCCATATTGGCTCCGACGTCCAGCGTCAGTGTTACTCGGCCTTTTGTATTCGGGATATAGGCACAAAGCGCAGGGCGCTCGATTCCATCCATACGACCTGCGTACAGCAAGCCTGCTGTCATTAACGCGCCCGTATTCCCAGCAGAGATCATCGCGTCGACTTTTTTCTCGCGCGCCATCTCAACAGCTACGACCAGCGAAGAATTTTTCTTACGCCGAACAGCTCGAACCGGTTCATCATCTGGCAAAATCACTTCCGCTGCAGGAACGATCTCGATGTTTGCCGGAATATCCTGCGGCAAGTGGTTCCGAATAGCCTGTTCATCTCCCACCAATACAACTGTAATGGTCGGGTTTTCCTTGATGGCAGCAAGCGCCCCTAATACGGTACTCTTCGGTGCGTGATCGCCGCCCATCGCATCCACTGCAATTCGCAACCGTGACTCCTCCTTACTCCTCATCCATGCTGTTATGGTAGCTCGACATTTCAACTACACGGAAGGTTGCGGTAAAGACCAATTCACCTTGGACCTTCGTCTCTACACGCACCTTGCATTCGTCGCCGTTTCTGTTTCTTACCACTGCTTTGGCCACCAGCTTTTCCCCTATTCGTACAGGACGCACAAAGCGGATTCTCGCCGTAGCTGTCAACGCTACGTCTGCGTTAATGACTGCTACAGCCAATGAGTTGGCCTGAGCAAATATATAATGCCCTCTGGCAATTTGTGTTTTCGAAAAAACGTGCTCTTCTTTGATTTCCAATATGGAAATGGCCTGTGAATCGAGCTGTAGATCAACCATTTCACCGATGATTTCATCGATGCCCAATGATTTTACAGGATCAAGACTTTTCTCTGCGACTGTCTTGATACGTTCACGCAGCTCCGGTATTCCTAATTCCAGTCGGTCTAAACGTATGGTTTGAATACTGACATGAAATAACTCAGCCAGATCTTCGTCCGTCGCAAATGGATTATCCGCCAGATACTGTACCAAGCGGGACTGGCGATCTTTTTTTGGCAAGCGGGCGATGCCGAACACCCCCTAAAGCAGGATTCAATTGTACTATGTATGATTGCGATCTGTTTTTAATACCTGGTACCAAAACACAGTATAAGGGAGAAGATGTGGAATTACAAGTGTCGTTCGCGAAATTAGGTAGCCGTCCCTAACGATAAATGAGTCGAATGATCTCCTCAATCCCCGGTTCTTTCATCTGGATATCCAGAGGCTCACCCCAGCCCGCCACTTCGGCAAGGATTCGCGGGGAAGAAATTTTTCCTTTGTCGAAGTAAATCGAAAGTACATTCTCTGATAGCTCCATCCGCTCGATTCCCTCTAGATCGTAAAGCTTTTCGGGCGGTTGTCGAAATTCGATTCGAATGAGGCTTGGCAGCCCTATCTGACGTCGCAAATCGACCAAGCTCGTATCTATCATCTTTTTGCCATGATTGATCACGATGATCCGATTGCAGAGTTGCTCAATATCGTCCATATCATGCGTCGTCAATAGAATCGTCTTCTTCTGGGTCTGATTCACTTCTTTCAAAAACGCTCTGATGCGAGTCTTCGCGACCACATCCAACCCAATCGTAGGTTCATCTAAAAACAGGACAGGCGGATCATGCAGCAGTGCCGCCGCTAAATCAGCTCTCATCCTCTGACCCAATGACAGCTTTCGCACTGGCGTATCTAGGAACTCATGCAGATCCAGCAGTTCCTGATACGCCTCCATTGATCGTCGATATGCCTTGTCGTTAATTTTGTACATCGCTTGCAAAATTTCGAAGGAATCTCTGACTGGCAGATCCCACCACAGCTGCGTTCGCTGCCCGAACACCACACCGATTTGTGACGCTACTTGAATTCGTTCCCGCTGTGGACTATATCCGCCTATTCGTATTTCTCCCTGACTGGGATGAAGAATTCCTGCGAGCATTTTGATTGTCGTCGATTTTCCTGCGCCATTCGGCCCGATATATCCAACGAACTCGCCTCTGTCAATCGAAAAAGAGATATCGTGGACGGCTTTGACTTCCCTTTGTTCACGAGAAAAGAGTGTTCGTAAAGAAGCAAAGCGCCCCTCTTTCGCTTTTGTCAGGAAAAATGATTTTTCGATGTGCTTTGCTTCAATCATTGTTACCCCCCCTTAGCTCCCTGTACTATGGTAGTGTCGAATCCCGACATTCCACAGCATACGAGCGAAATAAAAAGCAATCGCTGCAGCTACGGGGGTGAGTATCGGATAAAACCATTCGCCCCCTTTGCCCAACAGCGTCAACATTGGCAAATAATTCATATACGCGATCGGGATCGCTGAGAAAAACAACCATTTGAGCCAGTTTGGATATAGCCCGATCGGATAATTGGAAGCATTGGCTGGCGCATAAATGGTAAAGGTCAGCATGTCTTTCATCTGATGCGTCCAAAAAGCGACCCCAGCCGTAGCAAGTCCAATAGAGAAATAGATGACTCCGCCAGACAAAATGGCAATCGGTGAAAATAGCACCAACCCCATGATCGATTTCCCTTCCGCCGCAAGACCCGACAATGAGATGACCAAAACTGACACCCCTTGCACCACCCCGCCCACTCTCGACAAATCAAGATTGCGTGTCAATAGCAGAAGCAAAGGTGAAACAGGTCGGATGAGCAATTGATCGAGCTCCCCTTGTACAATGTACTTCTCAAAGTCGTTGATTTCCGGTGCAAACAGTCGATACAAGGAGACAGATGCCGAGGAAATTCCGTAAAGCATCCCAACCTCGTAAATATTCCACCCAACCACATCGTGAAATCGGTACAAAATCGCAGAGAGAATAATAAAATCAAGCACCATAATCATTCCGGTCGTGGCAGCGCTCGTGACAAAATTTATCTTGTATTGCATTTGTGAGCGAATGCTGGCCGCAATCAGTTTGCGATAGAGGGCAAACATATGGTTATCCTCCTTGTATTTCTAGCTTTCTTCTTGCCATGTTCGTCACCAATAAAGCAACTGTCGTTAAAACGAGCGCCCAGCCAGCTTGAACAAGCACGCTATAAGGAGGTGCAAGCTCTAACAAGGTCATGACTGGATAATAAATCATCGCGGAAAAAGGCAAATAAGGTGCTACCTTCCCAATCATGCCAGGCATCAAGTCTATCGGAATCATTTGCCCACCTAACCCAAAGATCAATGACAAAAGAACTAGGTGTACCCAGCGAATTTCTGTCGTCCAGAAAGAAGAAATACCCGCGAGATAAAAGAGCAACATACCTAGGTAAGTTCCTAGCAGTAGCGAAAGGATAAACCAGAAGTAGGTGAACGGATCGGAGGGAAAAAAGAAGCCTACCGCTAATCCTAGCAGCAAGCCAATCGGAACACTTCGGTAACAAGCGTTGTACAAAAGTCGTCCAAACTCCTGACTGAGCATGTACCAAAGATAATGAACAGGCTTGATCATATCCAGGCTGACAGCCCCGCTTCTCACCGCTATTTGGACATTCAGACCCGGTGACATAAAGGTTGTCATCCAGAGAACGCTTTGGCAAATCGCGATGTAATACCCCATCGTTTTGACATCATAGGGGCCATATACTTGTTTTCCAGAAAGGACGCCCGCCCAAATGGCAATAAAAACAAGCCCAAAAATCGAGCTTGCAACATTGTTGATGACATGCGATAAACGATACTGAAGATTTCGACGATAGCTCTTGCGAATAATCCGCCAATAGACCATAGAACCCTCCTTTTGGAAAAGTCAGGATTACTAGAATAGCAGGGGCTGTATACAAATGCAAGAAAAAAAAGAAAGAGCCCTTCCCATTTGAAGGACTCTCTTTCGATAAATCCATTTGCTGTCACGCTGGTCTCCCATTCACGCCAGCCAAATAGAACTTATCCTCTTTTTTATGGATCAATAGCTTCATGTGGAAGCTACAATCACCTCTACATCGTTGGCGTGCAAAGCTTCAACCATTTCCTTTTCAGGCAGCTTATCGGTCACGATAATATCGATCTGGTCAAAACCTGCAACGCGATACAGCATGCTTTTTCCAAACTTGGTATGGTCGGTGAGTATGATCACTTGATCGGCGCGCTTGATCATTTCTTTGATCAGAAAGCCGTGATCTTCCTGCGTAGACATGAGCCCTTCCTTTGTAAGACCGCATGCACCAACCAGTACTTTGTCGACGTGAAAATCAGCGAGGTTTTGAATCACGCGTGTACCGAGGACACATTGATCCTCTGCATTTACATCTCCGCCCAAAAGCTTGACAAGAACGCCTTCTTTTCGGGACATACTGGAGGCAGTCGCTAATGAATTCGTAATGATAACATGGTCCCGAGTCTGCAAGGTTTCCACCGTGAGCTGAACGGTCGTGGACGCATCGAGCAGCAAATAATCGCCATCTTTGATCAGACGGGCCGCCGCTGCTGCAATACTGCGCTTTCCTGTCAAATCAAGCTGCATTCGTTCCTGATGGGAGTAGTTCTTTTTGTTGAGGCTGGGCAATACTGCTCCTCCCCTAGTTCGCAGGATTTGACCCTGCTCCTCCAGCTTGACGATATCACGCCTCGCTGTGTCACGGGAAACTCCAAACTGCTCAACTACCTCTTGCACACTGATTCGCTGGTGCTCCTGCAAATACGCAAGAATTGCAGCGAGCCTCTCCTCTTGAAACACGAAGCCTCAACCCCATCCTTATCTCGCTTTCATTATAAGTCATTTAAGTATTTTACGCAAGCAACAATAAGTGTTTGTAAGTAATCATAAGTAATAGAAGGAAACAAAAAAAGCAAGGCGATTTCTCACCTTGCTTTCTTAGCAGCGAATATTACTTCGCTACTTTCACGCCTTTGTAGTGACCGCAGCTTGGGCAAACACGATGTGCAAGCTTGTATTCGCTGCAATTATCGCATTTGATCATGCCTGGAATCTCTAATTTGAAGTGCGTACGACGCATTCTTTTACGGGTTTTGGAAGTTCTCCGTTGAGGTACTGCCATCTTCCTTACACCTCCTTCAACTGACAAATGCTAAGAAGCTCTATTGGGTGGACAGTATAGGCAAAAAGCTTATGCCATCCTTCAAAAATGAGACGCTGCCACAAATGGTCGGCGAATCATCTTGAATACAGTAAGGATACTTATTTGCTGTCTTTGAAAAAGTCAGCCAACCCAGCCAAACGCGGGTCAACACGCTCATTCTTGCAGCTGCATGCCACTTCATTACGGTTCACACCGCAAGTAGGGCACAGACCTTTGCAATCCTCCTCGCAAAGCGGGAAGGTCGGCATTGCCAGTAAGAAATCCTCTTGCAGCAGCGAGTCCAGCTCGATTTCATCGCCTTCCAGTGGAAGGATATCGCTGTCCTCGTCATCTTGCAGGATCGGATCATCCGCAAGCGCAAATGTCTCAGAGAAATCTACTGTTGCCTGATCGACAAAAGGATTCAAGCATCTCGCGCAGACAAAATTCACATCTGCCTTCATGCTTCCTTTTACGTAATAGAGATTGCCCAGCTGTACGGCTTCACCACTCGCATTCACAGGAGTAATCCCGCGAACCTCATGATGGCGCTTCTTCAGCTCATCTGCATCCAGGGTTACCTGGAATGGCAACGGCTCTCCTTTTCGGTGCTCTAACTCTGCTAACTTAATGTTCATAGCATTTTCACCTCATGCACAACAAAGATGATTATAGACCCTGCCCAAAGCTTTGTCAACCATTTTTGCTTGACAGCTAGTTTGCTCAAGTAGATTTCGGTTTTTGTCCATTCAAGTACGTAATCGCTTCTTCTACCGTCTTGACTGGAACCACTTTCATTGAGGTTCCAATCCGCTTGGCAGTCGCTAACGCCTCCTCATAATTGGAGTTCGTATCTGGCGTATCCTGCGGAGCAAAGAAGATCTCTGCGCCCGCTTTGTCCGCTGCGATTACCTTTTGATTAATGCCACCGATCCTGCCTACTTTACCGTCTAACGAAATCGTGCCTGTTCCTGCAATTTTATAGCCTTTTGTCAAATCCGTCGCCGTATTTAACTGGTCATAAATCTCCAGTGTCATCATTAATCCCGCAGAAGGACCACCAATCCCTTGAGAGGCAATGGTTACTTCTTTCGGAATGATGATTTCCTGTTTGTTGTCAGGGCGTACACCAATTCCAACTGACTTGGATTCAGGTAGTGGTTCCAAGGTTAACATCGTTTTGCCCTCTTGTCCATCTCTAGTGTACGTAATTTCGACTTGATCGCCGGCTTTTTTTGTAGAGAGAGCTGTCAGCAAATCTTTTGCCTCAGACGTACGAACCCCGTCAACATACGTAATGACATCACCAATTTGCAATGCTTTATAGGCAGGGAACCCTTCCAGAGTACCCATCACCCACACACCCTGCTTCTCGATTTTCACTTCGAAACCGGCAAGACGGAATGCGACTGCCTCCGCAATTTTTTGTGAATTGTCCATGATCGCTTGTTCTCTACGGATAAAATCTTCGCTGTTCTCGCCCTTGCTGACAACCAGCTCCTTGGGCATCAACTCAACATCCTGCGCCATTTTTGAATACAAATACCACGGCAAGTTCGCTTCGCCCATTCTGACCGTCGTAAGCATGAAGGAACCGGTCTCGTCTTTCTTGCCGCCTTCCACTTGAATCATCGGCCCCAACTCAATCGCTGAACCCGGACGACTAACGTAATAATTCGTCGGTACAAAAAAAGAAATACCCAACAAGACAAAAACCAAGGCAAGTATCCAGCTAAAGCCTCTGGTTCCTGTAGATCTGCGTCTATTGGCATAAAGCTGTTCCTCACTCATTCTTGTGCCTCCCAATTTGCAATTAGTTCCTGAATGCGTTCGATATGGTCAGTACCCGCACGTTCACCTAACTCGATAATTTCTTCGACACCCGTGTACGCGATACTGCTATAGTGTCCAACATCCGGCCTGATTACGATGTCTGCCGCAATGATTCGATGTCGCAGAATTTCCCTTTCCATCACATCAATCGTCTGGGCGATTACATCAAAAATACTTTTGACCTCCATTCGTGTATCGAATTGGGCGACATCTACCGCAATCACGATATCGGCTCCCATGTCACGCAGCACCGTTACGGGCACACGATCAATGACTCCTCCGTCGACTAAAAGCCGCCCCCCTACTTTTTCAGGTACGAAGATACCTGGAATGGATATGCTTGCCCTTACTGCTTGGTCAATTGGGCCTTCGCGAAATACAACTCGCTCTCCTGATTCAATATCCGTCGCCACAATGGCAAGCGGCTTGTTCAGTTCTTCCAAGCGCTTTCCGTGCGTTAGCAGGCGAATCAATTGCTTGATCTTTTCCCCTGTCACAAAGCCCATGCTGGGTACGGTCAAATCGAGCCAATGCTTGCGCTTTAAATTAAGGGCAAGCTTTCCCATCATGTGCGGTTCAATTCCGTTGGCATAGACAGCCCCAATCAGACTGCCCATACTGGAGCCAGCCAGCATATCAATCTGGATGCCATGTGCTTCTAATGCATTCAATACACCAATATGTGCAAAACCGCGAGCGCCCCCAGAACCCAGGGCTACACCCACGATTGGTTTACGTTTTGTCTGCATGGAAAAATCCCCTCCCCGTAACCAGCCTATGTGGAAAATCGCTGTTCCTTTCACACTTGGGAGATATTCGTCGACCAAGCTTACGCATAGTTCTCCCGTCTGCCACGTAGACATGTACTACTACTTTTCTTCGATTCAGGAGGAATCCATGTCACGCCACTCACCCGTACTTACTTTGTTGCTCGCCCTCTCGACAGTTTTCATTGTTATTTCGTTGATTGCTAACTCGCAGATATCTTTTGAAGCTGCCGTACGCGGTCTAAAAATATGGTGGGAGGTAGTTTTCCCCTCTACACTTCCCTTTATTGTGTTGTCTGAGGTGTTGATGGGTCTGGGTGTCGTTCATTTCGTTGGCGTGTTACTGGAGCCATTAATGCGCCCACTGTTTAACGTTCCGGGTACTGGCGGGTTCGTACTGGCTATGGGCTTCTCGTCCGGCTATCCGGTAGCTGCAAAACTAACTACACGCCTTCGTCTGCAAGGCAATGTGACGAAGGCTGAGGGTGAACGTCTCGTCTCTTTTACAACGACGGGAGACCCCTTATTCGTCATGGGAGCAGTGGCAATCGGCTTTTTCCACAGTGAGCAAATGGGCATCATTCTAGCTCTGACTCATTATTTGTCGGCTATACTCATGGGCGTGATTTATCGTTTTCATGCGCCTTTTGCCATTACTTCAGCCCCATTAGAGAGAAATTCACTACCGCTTCCTTTACGTGCCTTACAAGCGATGCATCGGGCACGAATCCGTGATGGGCGTCCGTTCGGAAAATTAATGGGAGAAGCGGTGCAATCCGCTTTGAATACGTTGCTCATGATCGGTGGCTTCGTCATTGTTTTTTCAGTCTTAATTCAACTATTCTCCACGATTCATTTGACACAAATCATCAGTACGCTTCTCTCCATCATTCTCGGTCCCTTTGGTTTCCCACCAGCCTTTTCCCAAGCAATCGTGGCTGGTTTGTTCGAAGTAACCCTCGGCGCACAGGCAGCGAGCATTGTGCCAGATGATGTTTCTCTGGTCTGGAAAGCGGCCATTGCCAGCGCTATATTGTCCTGGGGCGGTTTGAGTGTTCACGCGCAGGTCGCGAGTATCTTGAGTGAAACGGACATTCGTGTCGCCCCTTACTTGATTGCCAGAGCGCTGCACGCTTTGCTAGCTGCGATTTTGACCTTTGTCTTTTGGGGTCCTCTTGCCACAGTCAGCTCCTGGTTCATGGAGAAAGCCGTCCCTGTATTTATTCATGTGAAAACCGAGATTCCGGCGACGAGTTGGTGGGAGACCTTGCTACTATCAGGAGGAATCGCCATTGTCGTCGGTGCGATTCTGCTGTGTACCAGCCTGACTCTTTCGCGTATAAACCGCAGCAAGACGCGATAATCTACTCGGTCATTTTTCGTTTCAGCGCCTCTTCTACGATCGGCGGCACCAAATCGGCGACACTCGCTTTGTATTTCGCAACTTCCTTCACAATACTTGAGCTCAAGTACGAATATTGATTGTTCGTCATCATGAAAAACGTTTCGATATTTTCATCGAGCTTTTTATTAATCGAGGCGACTTGCATCTCATATTCAAAATCAGAAACAGCACGAAGGCCGCGAATAATCACCTGTGCGCCCTTTTTATTCATATAGTCAATTAACAAGCCGTCAAAAGAGTCCACTTCTACATTTTTCATGTCAGCCGTTGCCTGACGAAGCAAATCGACGCGCTCTTCTACACTGAACAATGAGTTTTTTTTTGAATTGATTAAGACGGCAATAATGACCTTATCAAAAACGTTGGCACCCCGCGCAATAATGTCGAGATGCCCATAAGTAACAGGGTCGAAGCTTCCTGAACATACGGCGATTGCCATAGCGGGTTATCCTCCCTTAGTGCTCTTTTGCACCTTAATATGAAAGTTAGGCTTGTGGCTCCAAATCGTAATAATACACGGTAACGGCCGTATCCCCATACTTAGCCGCTCGGTCCTTCACACAATGACCAATCGCATCCGGAAAGGAGTCTGTGATATCATGCTCAGCCACGATCCACGCTCCGTCCGCCAACATTCCCAGCTCCTGCAACATCTCAATTTCTTCGACAATTTTCTGCTGGGCGTATGGCGGGTCCAAAAAGACGAGATCAAATTTTTGATTGCGCGTACTCAGTGTACGAATGGCGCGGTCCGCATCCATCCGATATAGTTCTGCATAATCGTCCAGCCTGCAAGTGCTGACATTTTGTTTTACCACGGCAAATGCTTTGGGATCTCGCTCCACAAAAACAGCTCGATCCGCTCCCCTACTCAATGCCTCGATACCGAGACCACCCGTTCCTGCGTATAGGTCCAAGGCCCACCCGCCATCGAAATACGGACCAATCATATTAAAAATCGATTCTTTGACTTTATCGGTTGTCGGTCTGGTTCCTTTGCCCGGAACTGCTGCCAACCGTCTTCCTCTGTGTTCTCCAGAGATGACTCGCATACTCATTTCACCTGTCTGCTTTCCTATGTATGTTGTAATCGGTTGTTCAAAAAGTCGTCTTTTGAAAGCGTATCGTTAGACGCGATTTTCTAAGACTGAGAATGATATCATACTATCACAACTGCATACACCCGTAAAATTAGCAACTGGAAAAATTTATGTACAAGGAAGGTATACAACCCAATTCGATTGGAAAAGATGATGGATAGCGACGCAACGGTGTCGCTGACAACCGCGGAGAAGACTTACGTTTCCCCATAAGCTCTTCCTCCGGTTTCTCCTCTCCCATAATTGAAAGGCTGTTCACTTTGGCGCACGGCGTGTCTGATAGGAGCATTTCGTGCCATCGCTCCCTTCATCGGGAGGAGTTGAACGGCTGCCCCTCGTCATTTGGCGATGGGGTATTTTTTTGTGTGCAGCGCATACTACATGTACCTGCAACACCCCCCTACATGTAGATTGCCTGAAAGGAGTGAGTCGTTATGGCAGAAAAACGACCGTCTGCACAAAAGCTGAAAGCGTCCAAAGCCCAGTCCATTGCGGACCGTACTGGCAAAGATGTCGAGCTGGCGCGAGACATGCAATCGCGTGCAGATCAATCGGACATCGTCAAACATGGGCAGTAGCTATACAAGAAGTCAGCCGCATCAAATCGGCTGGCTTTTTACTTTTCCACCTTCATTTCCCTCGGCACTTCTTCTATGCGGTTACAGATACTATACGAAAATAGCTGTGAAGGAGGTATCCGCATGCATACGGTGTGGAAGGGCTCGATCAGCTTCGGCCTCGTCAATATACCTGTTCGCATGTTTACTGCAACCGAAGAGCGCGATATTCGCTTTCGCCAACTGCATAAAGAGTGCAATACCCCGATCAAGTACACGAAAATGTGCCCGCACTGTCAGCGCGAGGTCGATACGAGCGAAATCATCCGTGGCTTCGAATATGAAAAAGGACATTTTGTCATGATTGACGATGAGGATTTGGAAGCCATTACGCCAGAAACACGCAGAGCCATTGAAATTATTGACTTCGTAGACTTGTCGGAGATTGATCCCGTTTATTTTCATAAAAGCTATTTCCTCTCCCCACAGGACACAGGTGAAAAAGCATACGCCCTGCTGCGCTCCGCCATGGAACAGACAGGCAAGATCGGTGTTGCACAGGTGACGATGCGCAATCGGCAAAGCCTAGCCGTTATCCGACTGTATGAACATTGCATCATGCTGGAGACGATCTTCTATCCGGATGAAGTACGCCCAGTCAGTCAAGTGCCTGCCTTGCCAGAAGCCACTGTTCCGTTGGCCGAAAACGAACTGAAGATGGCAACTGAGCTCATTAGCAATATGACGATCCCTTTTGATCCGGAAAAATATACGGATGAATATCGATCTGACCTACAAAAGTTGATTGAGAAAAAACTGGAAGGTCAGGAAATCGCTACTGCACCAACCGTGGCAAGAACCAATGTAATTGATCTCATGCAGGCCCTAAAAGAAAGCTTGGAGTCTACATCTGGTCAAGCCGCAGTGCCCATCAAAATCGAGCCTGAACCTACTCCGTCAAAGCCTGCTCGAAAACGTACCACCGCTGCCTCCTCGTCCGAAAAAGAGCAAGCATCGAAAAAGGAAACCGCAGCCGGTCAAACAAAGAAAACGACTACTTCTACAACCAAAACAATGCGCAAAAAGAAGGCAACCCCTGTATAATCTGCACCTAAAAAAACCTGCCCACTCTAAACTGTCCCCTTTGTAAAGGACACTTTTAAAAAAGTCTAGGCAACGTTAA